>JALYVT010000028.1 GCA_030853105.1 Vulcanimicrobiota bacterium | reverse complement strand
ATATCAAGACGATCGACTACGACACAACCGGGTACGGCCACATTGACTTTAACCTGCAAAACCCGGCGCTTGCCGATCTGCGCGTACGCCAAGCGCTCGCGCATGCGATCGACATGCGAACGCTGTGGGAGAAGATCGATCATCGCTCGGGTCATCTTGATTGCACCCCGGTTTCGCATTTGAGCTGGGCGTACGATGCGCATGCGCCATGTTATCCCTTTGACCTTCGCGCGGCCGCAGCGTTGCTCGACACGGCCGGTTGGCAGATGGGCGCTGACGGCGTTCGCCACAAGGGATCGCTAAGTCTTCGGTTTGCGTTTGCCGGAAACACCGGCAACCCCGGTCTCGATGCGCGGGTGCTGCTGATCGAACGCTGGTTTAAACAGATCGGCGTTTCGCTGAGCTACTTCCGCTATCCGACCAACAAACTCTTTGCATCGTACGCGGGCGGTGGAGTCGTCGCGACCCGAAAATACGACCTGACGTCGTACGCATGGACGCTGCCTCCCGACCCGGACTTGATAAACTTGATTGCCTGTTCGCGTATCTCGCCAAACGGACAAAACTACATGGCCTATTGCGATCATCGGGTTGACGCCGCAATGGCCGACGCATTGCTGCACTACAATCGCAGCCGCCGCCGCAACGATTACATCGAGATGCAGCAGCGATTGGCTCATGACGCTCCGTTCGTCGTCATCAGCCAGCGCACCGATCACTTAAGCTACAACGACGATTTCACGGGTTTACGCCCCGGTCCCGAGTTGGTCTTCTGGAATCCCGCCGAGATATCGACGCGATAGTCGCCGCGGCTGTCCGAAGTGTGCGAGGATCTCTCTTGCGCGCTCGGTGACGATCTGAGCTAACTCCGGCGGTTCCATTGCGGCGATCGATTCGCCAAGTGCGATCGCTTGGAAGACCGCAGCTTCGCGACTCGGGAAGTGTACGCTCACGCGCGCGTAGCCGGGCTCTGGATCGTCGTCGAGAGTCGCGCCCCAGGCGGCGCTCAGCCGATCGCGCGGGTCCGGGCCGCCGGCGGCGAGATCGGTCCGTCCGAAGATGTCGAGGGCTTCTGCGCGATGGCGTTTGGAACCGACATTGACGGAAATGGTTACATCCTCCATCAGCGTAAGGACGACCGCACCCCCGGCGCGGACTTGGTAGCTCCAGCCGACGCAGGTCCAACCACCATCACCGGTCTCGACTTGAGCGGCTACGCCACGAAGGATGCGCGCAAGGCGATGGCGTTCTACCGCGACGTGTTGGGGCTGACGCCCGGTGAGATCGACGACGAAGGCCGCGGCATCGATTTCCAACTACCGGACGGCAGGTACTTCGGGCTTTGGAACGGCGAGGGTTATTCGGGCGGCGTGATGTTTATCGTCGGCGACGCCAGAGCAGCGGTCGCACAGATTCGCGCGAACGGCGCCCAGATATCCGATCCGATGGAGTCGCCGGTCTGTCACATGGCTTTCGGTAATGACCCTGACGGCAACGGCTACATTATTCACCAGCGCAAATAGGCCACGTCCACGGTCTCTAGTGCTTAGGCGCGAGGCGCTTGGGTGCTCGTGTTTCGCAGCGAGAACGGTGCAATAAGCCAGTAGCGCGCAGCCGAGCAGGCTGAGTAGCCGTAGGGATGCCCAGAATGCGTTCGGCGCGAGCAGGCCGGAACTGCGTTGCTCTTGCTGCCAAATTTGCGAGAGCGGCGCAGTGGTAAGGAGCGATGTCGGCAGGTGCAGGGTGTCCGGCCAAATCGGCGCGGGGTGAGTTTGCGCGATTGCGCCGCAAACGATCATTAGCAAGATCGCGACCGCCGGAAGGGCTAATGCGCGCACTCGCGCCCTCGCTAGGGAACCATACGCGCAGAGCGCGGACAGCGCAAGCAAACCGCTCTGGAGTGCGCCATCGGGGCGCTGTGCAAGCCCCAGCCAATCAATGGCAACCAATAACGTTGCAAACGCCGCGAGTTGCCAGACTCGGTCTCGCAGATGCGTGCAGCAATACAGTGCCGGCAGCATCAGAATAAGCAGATCGTGTTCGTGAAAAAATCCGACAGCGAACGGTAACAGCGCACAGCTCAGCCCAAGCATCGGGATCGTTCCATTACGCCGCGCATTCTCGTAGGAGCCTGCCCGCCGACGCAACGAAAGCCGCGCGCACATCCAGACGGCTATGCCGATTAGCGCAGCAATCACTCCGATCGAAAACGCGATCCGCGGAGATAGTCCAAAGCCATATGCGATTGAGGCCGGTGTGATCTGGATCAAAGAGAAGCGCTCTGCAGCGCCGTGTTCCATCAACAAGTGTAGGTACGCCGGTAAGGCATTCCAGCCGCCGAATAGCGTGCAGAGCGTGACGAAGATTGCTAGCGCGATTGCGTAGATCGCAACCATCGGACGGCGGCCCACCCGTGCGATCAGAATCAATGCAATGTTCGGTTGAAGTGCAGCTAGTACCGCGGCCACGATTGCGCCGAGGCGATCTTGCAAACGCGTTCGTTCTGCCAAGGTGAGTGCGACCGAAAGCAGGACGCATGCGAACGCCGCGAGCGCAACTTGGCCGAGCGCGAGGTCGCTTGTTATCGGTCCGAAGCTCAGCGCGAGCACGATTAACCCAAGTGTCGCAAGCAAATTGAATCGTCCACGCGAAAACCGCCAAATCAATGCGAGTGATAACGCAAGCAGCGTAGCGAGCACGGTCGCCCAAGTTGCCGCGGCCTGCGGATACGGAAGCCGCGCCAATGCGCCCCATAACGGTAACCCGAGCGGCGGTCCGACAAACGGCAGTATCTCGAGCCGACTCAGGTTCACGCCCGGGATAGTACGCTCGACCCTCCAAATCGCCGTGCTATACGGATCCGTGCCCTCGTCCCAGGTTGCGCCCGCGGCGTAGTATGATTCAAAATCGCGCATGAGCGGACCGGGTGTCGAATGCGGCCGTGCTAAGAATAGGCCACTAAGCAGCGAGATAACTGCGAACGCCAGAAGCGCTCGCTGACGTGGGCGTTCGCGGCTCAGGCGGGGTGCGCCGTCGATGCGTCGGCGTAAAGCGCCAACCGTTCGATCAGTCCCTTTTTCGCCATCGCGTAGGCGACGCCGCCCGGAAAGCGCGCCTCGAATGCCTTGTCGTAGACGACCGGTCCGGGGCCGCCAACGGCCTCAGCAAACTCTTCGCTTATCGCCGTTATCGGCATGCCGAGATAAAGCTCTCCGGGCACGAATCGGAATGAAAGGTCGCGCGGTGCAAGCGGCGGTGTGCGATCGGTAGTCGGAACGTAGAGTTCGGCGGCCACCAGCACGCCGTCTTTGTAGAACGCGCTCAGCAGGTGGTGTTGCCGATCTGCGCCGGTGACTGCATAGGTGTGCCAACCGCGACTCGGGTAGGCAAACGCGACTCCGAAAGCACGCTCGACATCCGATCGAAGGCTCGTTCCGATTGCGAAACTGCAGCTTTCATTGAACAGTATGATCGGACGATCAATCGGTTTTGGCGGAACATTGGGCTGCGCGCGTGCGCGCTCATGGATTTTCGCCAGAATCTCGACTGCACGCAGCATCGCAAAGTCGGGAGCGTCGCGATCGCTCACTGGACGATGGCGTGCTGCGGAATCGGCACATGCGTAGCAAGCATGCCTGCTAGCAGCCCGGCAGCCAGCGCAAAATATAATACCGCAATTATGGATTTTTGCGCGATTGAGATTCCGTAGTAAGCGGGATTGAGGGTACCCTTCCAAGCCGCCCAAACTTGCGGCAAGCTCACCAAGATCAGCAACCAAATCAACGGGTTATAAATATGAAACGCGAAGATTGCGACGACAAACAGAACCAATCCGGCAACCCAAATGCGCGGTGAGATCGAGCCGACGATACGTCCACCGTCCAGCGGCATCACCGGTGCCATGTTGAAGAGGTTCAGGAAGAATCCGAGGTAAGCGGCCGCGATCCAGAACGGCTGGTTGGTAGCAAATCCAATGTAGGCGCAGACAGCCGAGCCGAGTGTGCCGATAAACGGTCCGGCGAAGGCAATCAGCGATTCGTGGAAAGCCGATGCTGGTCGCCCACGCATGTTTACGAGCGCGCCTAGTCCCGGAATAAAGAACGGCAGACTTCCGGGAACGCCGAAAAACCGCATCGTGAAGTAATGCCCGAACTCATGTACCGCGATCAGCACCACAAACACAAGCGCAAACTTCCAGCCCCAAAAGAGCGCGTAAAACCAGATCGAGAGTAAAAACGTGCCGGCAAATGCGAACAGTTTGAAGCCGATCAGCACCCACTTGAAGTTGAGAAGAAGCAACAGTATGCCCTTGAACTTCGCAAGCAGAATGAGCGCCGCCGCCAGCAAGCCTCCGGCGGTCTTGGTTGCACCGGGTTTCTTAACGGCACCGTCGGGCTTACTGGATTCGGGCGCTAGATATTCGCCTTCAAGATGCTCCTGCGAAGGTTCGGTCGGGCGTTCGGCGCTCCAACCGCTGGTATACGGATTTGCGGGCGGCTTAGGGCGATAGGGAGTGGACACTGCGGATACGTTCCCGGTCGAGGCGGTTAGCCATGCCGCGAGCGCGAACCGCAGATGAGTGAAGCGAATTGTTATTCTTGGGGGCGGCTTCGCCGCCATTGCGACAGCGCAGCGGCTTGAGAAGCTGTTGCGACCCGGCGAAGCGCAGATCGTGCTGATCGGCCGCGAAAACTTCTCACTTTTTACGCCGATGCTGCCGGAAGTCAGTTCGGGCGCACTCGACATTCGCCACATCGTGACCCCTATTCGTTCGCAACTCAGACAATCGCAGTTCATTTTAGCCGACGTTACCGGTGTCGATCTAGTCGAGCATAGTGTTGCGTTTACGCATGTGCTCAGCGGCGAAGCATCTACGATCGCCTACGATCAGTTGGTCTTGGCGCTGGGCTCAGTGACCTCTACGTTCGGTCTTCCCGGTGTTGCCGAACGTGTTTTTGCGCTAAAAACGCTGGAAGATGCCGGTATTCTGCGCAATCGCTTCGTCTGGCTGCTCGAATCTGCCGATAGCGAACCACATTCGGCTAGCCGCGCGCGTTTGCTGACGATTGTTATCGTCGGCGGCGGATTTACCGGCGTGGAGACGGCCGGTGAGGTTGTCGAACTCTTTCACAACGTCGCGCACTTCTACCCGAACGTTGCCAAGGCCGACATTCGCGTCGCGCTGGTTGAGGGCGGTCCGACATTATTGCCGAATCTGCCGGACAAAATGGGTAAGTATTCCCGACGCGCGCTGGAGAAGCGCGGCGTTGAAGTATTTCTCGGTGATGGGGTGAAGTCGGCCGACGACGACGGTCTTGTGTTTGCAAGCGGTAAGCGCATCGAAACCAAAACGATCGTGTGGAGCGCCGGCGTGAAACCCTCGCCGATGCTAGCAGCAACTTCGCTTCCGCATGGAAAGGGTGGTGCCGTTGTCGTGAATGCGGATATGAGCGTGCCGACTCATCCTGGGGTTTGGGCGATCGGTGATTGCGCGGCGATCCCGTCACCAAACGGAAAACTGTACCCGCCGACCGCGCAGCATGCGATTCGCGAAGGCCCGATTTTGGCCGGGAACATCGTCGCGCAGTTGCGCGGCAAGCCGACCGTTCCGTTCAAATATAGCTCGCTCGGCATGATGGCCTCGCTTGGCGGGCGTAAAGCGGTTGCGCAGTTGCCCGGGGATCGCGTACTCACCGGCTTTCTCGCGTGGTTTCTCTGGAGAACGTACTACCTTTCGCGCTTGCCGGGGCTGGATCGAAAGCTTCGCGTCGCCTTTGACTGGACGCTCGAGCTGCTCTTCCCTCGCGATATATCCGAATTGCGAATCTATACGCGTCGCGCCCAATCGAGCGCCGCCGCGGATGCCGGTCTGAAACCAAGAGAGACTCAGGCTTTTGCCGAAGGGAGCCGTGATGGAACTTCGGGAACCGATTGAACGCCTGATCCGAGATCCGCGCGAGTTCACCAAACAGCTGAATTTTCCCGACCCGACGGATATCCGGATATATGACGAAACCCTGCGCGACGGCGAACAGATGCCGGGCGTCTGCTACACTCCGCAGCAAAAATACGAGATCGCCAAGCGCCTGGCCGATATCGGCGTGCACATCATGAGCGTCGGCTTTCCGGCAGCCTCCGCAGGTGACCGCAAAACACTGCAACTCGTCATGGAAGGCAAGCGTCGCGGTGAACTTGGCGATGTTGAAATCGTTATTATGTGCCGCTGCAGCCGCAAAGACATCGACATCACGGTTGAAACGCTGCTCGAAGTCGGCATCTCGCCATCGGAAGTGACGTTCTTCATATTCACCAGTGGCAGCGATCTGCACCTAAAGTACAAGATCGGCAAGACGTTGCTCAAGCTGGAAGGGAAGGATGAGGGCGAATGGCTCGATACGCCGCTCGAGTTCTATCGTAACGCGAACATTCGGCTGCAGTGTGATGCGATCGCCCATGCTCGCAAACGCGGCGTTACCAATATCGAGTTCGGCGCCGAAGACGGTAGCCGCGGCGACGTTCAGTACTTCATTAACTATTTTAAGGCGAGCCTCGCAGCCGGCGGAAATCGCCCCGCGTGGCCCGACACAGTCGGTTGCCTAACCCCCGATGCTACCCGCTGGTACTGCTCCCGCATAATTGCCGCGATGCCCAAAGGTTTGCCGATGGTCTGCCACTTCCACAACGACTATGGGCTCGGGACGATCAATGCGATTACCGCGCTTTCATGCGGATTCAAAGTCGTCTCGGTCACGGCCAACGGCTACGGCGAACGCGCCGGTAATGTGAAGCTGCACGAGTTCGTCACCGCGCTGCATGTTTTGTATGGCATTGAAATCCCCGGATTCAAGTATGGAAAGTTGCGCGAACTTGCACGTTTTATGGAACGTTTGAGCGGCATTCCGATGCAGCAGCACGAGCCGATCATCGGCTCCAAAGTATTCGCGCATGAATCCGGAATCCACACCCACGCGATGCTGATCGATCACCGTATGTATGAAGCCGTTCCCGCGGATCTGGTCGGCGCACAGACTGCTTGGGTCTTCGGCAAGCATTCCGGTGTTGCGCTCGTTGAGCAAACCCTGCGTGCGAATGCCGATCGTTTGGCTGAGCGCGGTGTGCAGGTAACGCCGGAGCTAGCGCACCGCGTCACCGACGAAATCAAGCGCCTTCGCGAAGAACGCGCAGCAAGCAGCAAGAGCGAAGAGACGATCGAACTCTACGAAGCCGCCATGCGCCGTCTCTCCATATCCGAAGAAGAAGTGGCCGAAATAGCTGTTGCCCTTGGCTCCGCTCATGCGGTCGCCGGGTAGCCAATGCTCGCGTTGAGCCTACTGGGGCTGCTGCTTCATGTTACTCCAACGGATGGATTGCGCGATGAGCCGATTAGCGTACAAATCCATGGTGTACCCCTCAAACCAGCGAGCGTCACGCTCCGGATGCGCGACCGGTCCGGAACGCAATGGGAATCAAGAGTAGACGTCCATACTGATAACCGAGGCAACGCAACGGTATCCGATAGTGCCAAGCTCTTTTCGGAAGCGCACGCAAAAACGCACACAGGCGATCCTTTTGTTTGGCCAAAAAATCTTCAGGCATTGTCAACGATAGTTAGCGCCTCGATGCGTGGTGCGTCCTCTGTAAAGGTCACCGTCATTCGCAGGCAGATCGGGCGATCGGTCCGCAGAACCATCGTCCGCACTCCAACCGTATTCGGAGAATTGTTCACGCCGCCGGACAGGGGTCCGCATCCGGGCATCGTTGTTCTGGGCGGGTCGGAAGGTGGGTATCCGACTGACTTGCCGGCCATGTTGGCGTCGCACGGTTTCGCAGCGTTATCAATCGCGTATTTCGGCGAGCCCGACCAACCAAAAGACCTTGTTGGAGTCCCGATCGAAACCGTGCGCGCGGCCGCCGAATACCTTGTACGGCAACATTCGGCTAACGTCGGCGGAGTGGGCGTTCTCGGCGTATCGCGCGGAGGCGAACTGGCTCTTTTGGCTGCTGCACATTTTCGCTCGATACGCGCAGTCGTCGCAATTGTACCAAGCCCCATCGTCGAGGCTGGGTTGCGGTTTGGAACTGGCCCGGTGGATGCATCGGCGTGGACGTACGCTGGGAATCCGGTACCGTTCGCGACGTTTCCGCAGATAGAGCGCTTTCTTCAAATCGGCGACGAAGTGCAGATTGCGCCATCGCTCATCCAACTTGGTAATATCAATGGCCCGGTTGAAATTGTCACCGCCGGTGACGACCAGCTTGGATTCTCAGGAGCGCTCTTCACGCAGTTTCTCAAACAACATCCACTTCGCTCGGGCGATGGTCATGTGAACTATGCGGCCGCAGGCCATCTCATCGATATCCCGTACACGCCTACCGCCAATTTATCCGAATTGCGAACTCCTTACGGGGTGCTTCATTTCGGCGGTAATCCCCAGGCTTATGCAGTGGCGGATGCCGATAGCTGGCCGCGCATCCTGAGCTTTTTACACAAGAGTCTATCGCACTAGAGCTCGTCGCCTGACTAAATAGAGCGGGGCGCAAATCAACGCGAGTGATAACCGAATTTGCATCGCACTAGTCCTCGGGTCCGCTCATGCGGTCGCCGGTTAGCGAAGATTACGCTCCGCAACACAATATCCATAGTTTGACGCAACGTATCCCGAGTAGGCAATTCGACTGCGAGCAGTAGCGGACGAGCCATTGCTCGATCCAAAAAATAGTACCCGGTTACTGATCCGAGTGTCTGCTTAGGAGTAGCAACTACATGATGAACATTGTCCGTTAGTTTCTTCAGCCGCCCGTTTCCGGGCCATGGCCATAATCTTCATCCGTCTCATGGCCGGCGGTGTGTTTCTTTGGGAAGGCATCGGAAAGTTCTATTTCCAGTCTTGGGGTTGGGCGGTTCACACTCATAGGACTTCCGTCACCGGAACTATTTTCAACCGGAATCGCGCTGCTTGAGATCGTTGGCGGCACGTTATTTATCGCTGGCCTCCTTACGCGTCCCATCGCCATTCTGTTCCTCGGCGAGATGATCGGAGTGCTGCTTACCACCAAGGTTGCTTTGTTTCTCGGGCAGTCGCTGCCGCCGCTTCCACCGGCTCCGCCACAATTCGGCATTTGGGTCGTATTGCACGAAGCTCGTTCGGACTTCGCCCAGTTGGCGAGCGCTTTGCTACTCTTGTTCGCGGGGCCCGGGATGCTTTCGCTCGACGCATTACTCGCACCGAAACGTGCAAAGGTTCCGATCGGGACTTCCTACTTCGATCGGGGATAATGATGCTCAAATACTGGCTTAGCGGTAATGTTGCTGACGACCTCGTTCGCGCAGACCACGGTGCCTGCGGCTGAATACAGGCGAAAAAACGCAACCCAAGGTCGTCTGGGTTGCAATATACCTGAATGCGAAATCAGCGGATACAACATCGATCGGTCGTGGATATACACCCGCACAAGCGAAAGTTCACGTCGGCGATCATATCGTATTTTTCAATATCGACGACGAGCCCATACGGCGACGCTCCGCGTCGCCGGTGCGTTTCCCGCGGGTGGGATGAAGCGAATGGCGCATAAAATATCCGATGTTTGGTCCACCGGAGACATAAAGCCAAATGGAGAGAGTTCGCCAATTTTGGTCGATAGTGCCGGAACGTACGCGTATGGCTGCATCCATCACTTCAATATGGGACAACAAGCGACCATCATTGCTGAACCGTAGTCGCATGGTTACTCTGTTGATCCTCGCAGCCCGCCTGTCGCATTAGCCCCGTCGCATGACTACGTAGAGACGGGCGTACGCTCGACGGTCGTGATGACCGAATTTGCGATGAAACAATCGTCGTGCGCGCCATGATGCAGCGCAACTAGTTCATCGTGCGATGGACGTTTGTCGCCCGAGAAAGCGACCTTTGGGCGCAGCGTCACGCGGGCGATGTACTGTTTCCCGTGTTCGTTTTTGCTCATGCTTCCGCTCGCATCGTCGGCGTACTCGTCAACGACGAAACCCGCCCGTGCGGCCAGACCCAGAAACACGAGCATATGGCAGCTCGATAAGGCGGCGACAAATGCCTCCTCAGGATCCACCGCGCTTGCATCCGAGTACGGCTCGCGCACCACGTGCGGCGACGACGATCCCGGAACTTCCGCGCCTCCGTCAAAACGCCAAACGTGCGCGCGGGAGTAGCGATTGTCAGCAAATATTTGGGTTCCGCGGCTCCACCGAATCGTTGCGCAATGCTCGCTCACGCGAAGTCCTTTCTTAATCTGGTCAGTTTACGTGTGCGCCAACTCGTGCACTTCTCGATTAATCGACGGTTCAATATCAATCCGAGCTTTGCGCAACTCGTAGTCGGTCTGCAATCCGAGCCATACGTCGGCGGAGGTGCCGAAATATCGCGATAGGCGTAGAGCCGTATCGACGGAAATTGCACGTTCACCATTGATAATTGCCGTGATTCGCGTGGCTGGGACGCGCAGTTCCATTGCTAGCCGATTTGCGCTTAATCCGTGGGGCTTCATAAAGTCTTCTAGTAGTATCTCGCCCGGGTGAATGGTAGCGATCGCTTTTTTCATGCTCCTCCTCAATGATAGTTGATAACAATTTCGACGTCATACGCAACACCGTCTCTCCAAATAAAGCAAAGACGTGACTTTTTGGTGATATGAATGGCGTACTGGCCCGCACGATCTCGCTTTAGTGCCTCCAGCTCAAACCCCGGTCCTTTCATGTCTCTCAGAGTCTTCGCGCGACGGAGAAAGAGCAACTTCCGCAATGCAACTCGTTCGAATGACTGGAATTTGCGAACCGATTCTTCTTGGAAAACGCGTTCCGTGTCAATATCCTTGAAACTTCGTATCACACGCCAATCGTACTACGCGACGCGGAAAACGTCAAGTCACGGGTACTTATGACCTACGCTTGTTCGCTGGCAAGGTAACCGAGGCGGTAGGCGCAGACGTACGCTTTGAACAGCGTGGGGTAGTCGTCGTGGACGAAGCGGACGCGGCGGCCGCCGGTGCGCTCGAAGCCGGGCAGCATGTCCATGTAGTCGGCGTGTTCGGTGCCGATGGTATCGATTTCGAGCGTGATCGGTGATTCGAACGTGAAGGGTTTGGCGTTGGCAATGTTCGCAATGGCTTCGCGAGCACCGGCGGAAATTGCGGTGCGCGCAGCGGCCGGCGAGATTGAGTTGACGCTGTAGTGGCCGTATGACTCTTTGACGACAACGCCGGTAATCCAGGGCATCTGCGATTTCGCGTGATCGATCGTCGTGCGGTCGCCGGTGATCATCACGACCGGAACTCCGTGGTGTCCGAGCATTGCCGCATTGAGCGTGGCCTCACTGCAAGCGACGCCGTTGATAAAAACGTTGTAAAGCGAGCCGGGTGAATAGGTGTGATCGAGCGCGCCGTCGGCAGCCCCGATCGGCGCATGGTAGCCCGTAAAGAAGGCCGCGCCGAAACTGGAGTTAATGCCCTGCGACATTGAAAACGGTTTGCGATTGCCGACGATCATCCGCGCGTCGTCGGGAAGGTCGTCCCAATCGACGTTTCGCATCGAACTGTGCGAATCGTTGACCAGCACCTCGGTTGCACCGGCTTCGCGCGCGCCGTCGATTGCTGCGCGAACTTCCTTGCCCATGAGGCGGCGATAGATCGGATACTCGGTGGTATTCTTCGGGTCGCACTGGGTCCACGTTGCGACTCCGGCAGTTCCTTCCATATCGCACGAAATATAGAGCTTCACTGATTCTGTGTCTCCAAACCTGATTTGGCTTCGTCTAACCCGGCTTTCGCCGCAACATTCTTTGGATTGGCGGCAAGTGCGCGCGTGTAGAGCGGAATCGCCTGAGTGTATTTGCCAACCGAGAGGTACAGATCGGCGAGTTGAGTCAGCGCGACATCATCTTTGGGATCGCGTTTGATCTGCGCGCGCAATTGACTGAGCTGCACTTGAACGGCCGCGGGCGGTCCGCCTTCAACATTGGCGTTTCCGGCAGCTCGCGATGAATCCGAATGCGTGGCGCCGGCGTTTTCGCCGAAAACCGATCCGGTAACGCCGAAGCCCTTGTTGACCAAATAGCTCATAATCCCCAGAAATATGGCGGCGAAGACCAAGACGATGGGCAGATAAGCGCGCGGAGGCAATCCGCGCCGGGGTGAAAGGGCCACGAAGAGTCGTTTGGACGTACGCCGAAAAACTCTTCGTGCTGCCATCCGAAACTGATCTCCAGCTACTTTTCGCGGAGTTGAACTATCAGCATTTCAACGGCGAAGTGCCGGCCCACCGCATCGCCTACAACGCCCGCTTCTCAAATAGCGCCGGGCGCATAAGCTACAGCGCACGGCCGCCGCTGATCGAACTCTCGCTCAAACACATGCGTCGCAACCCGCAAGCGATTCGCGAAACGTTGCTGCACGAGATGATTCACGGCTGGCTGTTCGCGCGCAACCGCGATCCGGGCCACGGGCCTGCGTTCAAGAAGAAGATGCGCGAGGTCGGAATCACCTCGATCTATCATGATTTGGGAAGTGCGCGACCCGTGAATGAATCGGCCAAACGCTACATTCTGCGCTGCGAGCGCTGCGCAATGGAGCTTTTGCGCAAGCGCAGACCGAGTGCCCCGACCAGCTGCGGGCGCTGCTCGCGCCGCGGTTTCGACGCTCGGTTTCCGCTCAGCATCTTCGAGGTGGTGGAGACCCTCGCGCTCGGAGATGCGCTCGGACAAGCAGCTCAAGCGAAAAAACCGGCCGACTGCGACTGAAGTCGAGGCTGAACTAGGGTCGTTCGAGCGAAGATAGCGTTGCCATGACAACTGCAAACTCAACCGCCGCCAACGGCTCCGCTTCGCGCGTCGAATCCGATTCCATGGGTTCGATCAACGTTCCAGCCAGCAAATACTACGGTGCCCAGTCGGCTCGCTCGCTCATAAACTTCGACATTGGTGATGGCATAACGCCCCGCGACGTAATGCCGACACAAGTCGTCAAAGCGATGGCGCTATTGAAAAAGGCAGCCGCACTGGTGAATCATGATCTGGGAAAACTCGACAAAGAGAAGACCGATCTGATCGTGGCTGCGGCTGATGAGGCGATCTCCGGCAAGCTCACCGCGCACTTTCCGCTGCGCGTCTGGCAAACCGGCTCCGGAACGCAGACGAACATGAACGTCAACGAAGTGATTTCCAATCGCGCAATCGAGATGGCCGGCGGCGAGATGGGCTCGAAGAAGCCGATTCATCCGAACGACCATGTCAACATGTCGCAGTCGTCGAATGACACATTTCCGACTGCAATGCATATGGCAGCCGCCGAGGCGATGATGCAGATGCTGCCCGCAGTCGAGAACTTGCGCAACGCGCTCGATGCCAAAGCCAAGTCGTGGACGAAAATCGTGAAAGTCGGACGCACACATCTCCAGGATGCGACGCCGCTTACGCTCGGACAAGAGTTTTCAGGCTACGTCACGCAACTCGATCGCGCGATGGCCGCGTGCAAAGAGGCGCTCAATCATATCTACGATCTGGCAATTGGCGGGACGGCGGTCGGTACCGGTCTGAACGCGCATCCGGAGTTCGGCGAGCGCGCCGCCAAAAAGCTCGCTGAATTAACCGGACTACCGTTCCGTTCGCATCCCAACAAGTTCACCGCGCTCGCATCGCATGACGACTTCGTGTTCGCGTCGGGCGCACTGAAAATGCTAGCCGCAGCGCTTATGAAAATTGCCAACGACATTCGCTGGCTCGGTTCGGGGCCGCGCGCCGGAATCGGCGAGCTTTCGCTTCCGGAAAACGAGCCTGGCAGCTCGATCATGCCGGGCAAAGTCAACCCAACCCAGTCGGAAGCGATGACGATGGTTTGCGTACAAGTTTACGGCAACGATACCGCGATCAGTTTCGGGGCCTCGCAAGGCAACTTCGAACTGAACGTCTTCAACCCGGTGATGATCTACAACTTCCTGCACTCGACAACGTTGCTGCGCGATGCCTGCACAATGTTCCGCGAGCACGCGATCGAAGGCTTGAGCGCCAACGAAGATGTGATCGCGAAATATTTAAGCGAATCACTGATGACCGTAACCGCGCTCTCGCCGCACATCGGCTACGACAAGGCTGCGCAGATCGCGAAAACCGCGCACCACGAAAAAAAGACTCTGCGCGAAACCGCGATCGGCCTGGGTCACGTTACCAGCGAAGAGTTCGACAAGTATGTCATCCCCTCTGAGATGACCTACTCGAAGTAGCTGTCCTTCGACTACGCGTTCGGCTCGGCCGAACGCTGCTCAGGATGACAAGGTCGCGAGGCGCCGTTACTTGATGAAGTGGCGCAGCACGAGAAATATTGCGGCGATTATGAGGGCGGCGGCTACGAGTTTGATGAGGAGCGGAGATTTTAGTCGCAAAGAGAGTTTCGCGCCGACTTGTCCGCCGGCTATTCCCCCGAGTACGAGCGGGATTGCGAATGGGAGATTGATATCGCGCTGCTGGATGTGCGCGAGCAGCCCAATCGGCGATGTAAGAACGATTGCGAAATGCGATGTCGCGCTAATCGCATGAGCCGGAAGGCTAGAGAAGTAGAGCAGCACCGGCACGACGATCACGCCGCCGCCGATTCCGAAGAGGCTCGAAACGAAGCCGACGCAGAGGCCCGTTAGCAGGGCTCGCCAAATCGGCATGCTCCGCGCGGATTCGAGGTGGATCGCCTCGTCGCGTCCGTGCATGCGTTTCTGGTTGTTGATGATGATATCGCACGCTAGCGCGATTAGTAGGGTACCCAACAGAACATCGAAGACGAATCCAGAAACGCGTGCGACCGCCATCGCTCCGAGAATGCTACCGGGAAAACCGCCGGCGGCGATCAGCAAACCCAGGCGCACATCGACTCGCCTCTGCCGAAGATACGCGAATGAGCCGCTTGCGCTATTGGCCACGACCAGAATGAGGGAGGTCCCCGCGGCCACGGCGGGTGACAGTCCGTACAGTAATCGAAGCGCCGGAACCATCACAAAGCCCCCGCCGAGGCCAACCATCGAACCGAACGTGCTGGCCAGCGCGCCTACCGCGAACAGACCGAGATAAAACAGCGCGTGCGTGTTAGTTAGAGACGCGGCCGATGTAGCGCCGGTCGCGCGTGTCGATACGAATCAAGTCTCCGGGATTGACGAACAGCGGAACCTGAACGGTCGCGCCGGTTTCGAGTTTGGCGGGCTTGGTCGAGCCGGTTGCGGTATCGCCTTTGAAGCCCGGGTCGGTCTCGTCTACTTTCAGCTCGACATGCGCCGGCAGATCGATCCCGATCGGCAGGTCGTTGTGAAACTGCACATCAACTTGCATTCCGTCCCGCAGAAAGTCGGCCGGATCGCCGATTAGGTCGCGCTGCAGCGTAACATTTTCAAACGACTCTTGATCCATAAAGTGATAGCCGTCGGCATCGTTGTAGAGCATCTGCATCTGGCGATTGTCGACCGTCGCCCGTTCGAGCTTCTCACCGGCCCGGAACGTACGTTCGACCGTTGCGCCGGTTTTAACGTTCTTGAGGCGGGTCCGTACGAAGGCTGAGCCCTTTCCGGGTTTCACATGCAGAAACTCGATCACCGTCCACAGATTGTTGTCGATGACGATCGTAACACCGTTGCGAAAATCGTTGGATGAAATCATGTCCGAGCGCCTATACGGACCCCGAGCCGAATGCCCCTCCAGGCCGCTTGCGTTCCAGGCGCGGTTGCGCTACAATCGCGCTCAATGAATCTCTGGTTCGCGTGCCATCCCTGTGTGTCAGCGCGTTTGGAAGGGTTGCAGGCCGGTCACTCATTGCAGTCTCCAAATGTGGGAATAAAAAAGCTCCTCACCGCTGGTGAGGAGCCGGGTGTGATGCGCATGCGTGGGGTACGCTAGCTCACAATCGGTCCGCACCGCTCGGTACGAAACAACACATCGGAAACATTTTGCACTCTGAGTGCGCCGCGATCGTGAACATGCCGGCTACCGTAACATTCAGCGCGTGCCGATGTCAATCAAAAACCGATATTAATGTATATTAACGCTAGCTTGTGCGACGGCGTAGGAAGCTTAGCGAGTTCTCGGTGCCTGCGCGCAAGCGTTCGATGTTGTCGCGATGCGTCCAGGCGATCAAGAGCGCAGCGAAAACACCGTAACCGGTAAACGCGGGGTTGCGAGTGAGAATCCAGAGCGCGACCGGCGCAACGATGTTCGCCGCAATTGAGCCGACCGAAGAGTACGCCGTTGCGAGCGCTCCCAGCACCCAAGCTCCAACGCAAACTAAGCCCGCTAACCAACTCAACCCGAAGATCGCGCCGAACGATGTCGCCACGCCTTTTCCGCCTTTCCAGCGCAGCCACGGCGAGAAGCAGTGGCCCAACACCGCGGCGGCGGCGATAAGCGCAACCGCGGGTGAATCAAGTCCAAATAGGCGCGCGACAAACACCGGCATGAAGCCTTTGGCGGCGTCCAATGTCAGCACGGCGATTGCGCCGCGCTTACCGATAGTGCGTAGTGCATTCGCTGCGCCGATATTTCCGCTGCCTTGTCGGCGAATGTCCATTGAGAAAAACAGTCGGCCGATCAGATATCCGAACGGAATCGAGCCGATTACAAATGCGGCGACAATCGCGAGAATGTCGGCCTTCACTACTCCGCTTCCTCGCGCCGCCGTTCGCGAAACTCCAGCGTTAAGGGCACACCTTCAAACTCAAAGTTCGTTCGGATAGTATTCTCCAAAAAGCGCTTGTATGAGGTTTGCACGCGCTCCGGGTCGTTGCAGTGGAAGACGAAGAGCGGCGGATGCGAGGCCGGTTGCGAGCAGTAATAGATCTTAAACGGTCTGCCGTTCGGCG
>JALYVT010000027.1 GCA_030853105.1 Vulcanimicrobiota bacterium | reverse complement strand
CGTGGCGACGAATACCGCCGGACATGAACTGGCAGGCTTCAGCGCGGCCGAACTCGCTTGCACCACATTTAGCGAACACGTCTTTGCACCGGAGCGCGCCCGCGCGAACGAAGTCATGGCGACGACCCTCGGGGGCGGGGTCGGTCATTTTGAAACAACGCTCCGGCACAAGAGCGGCGAGATTGTACCAGTAGAATGCTTCACGTTCCCGGCCAAGATCGACGGTCGAATTCGCGGTGCATTTGCCGTCGTCCGCGACATCATCGCGCTGCGATCGGCGGAGCAGTCGCTTGGGATCAACCAGGAGCGATTTCGGTCGCTCTTTGAGTACCACCCGGACGCGATCGTTTCGCTCAAACTGAACGGCGAAATCTCACGCGTCAACGTCGCACTAGAGAGCACTACCGGCTACTATGGGGAGCAGATAATCGGCCGGACGTGGACGGAGCTGATCGCGCCGGAGTGCAGGGCGACTGCCGAACAAGCATTTCGCGCTGCGGTACGCGGCGAAGCCGGTGATTTTGAGGCGCTGTTTTTGGATCGGCTCGGGAATCGAATCGACGTGCAAGTAAGCCTGGTACCGCTGCACGTTGGAGAAGCGATCGAGGGCGCGTATGCGATTGCGAAAAACGTAACCGCGCAACGCGCGGCTGAACGCGCGATCGCTGAACAAAACAATCGCATTCGCGAACTTTACATGGTAGCCGCGGCGCGCGGCGAATCGATCGACAAACAGATTGACGACACGCTAGCATTGGGTTGCCGACTCTTCGACTTCGATTACGGCTATGTTGCGCGCATAACGCACGACCGCTGCATCATGCTGAACGCTGTTGGTCAGCACAATCCCATTGCGGTCGGTGCTGTCGTCGAAAGGGAGACTGCGTTTTCGCGACATTTGAATCCGCAGCAGAACACACTGTTTATTCGAGATAGCGACGAGGAGCCGTGGACCAGCGATCCTGCTCATCTGCGCTCCGGCTGGAAGTCGTTTTTCGGCACCGGATTCCAAATCGGGGAGGCGGAATACGGTGCTCTCATCTTCGCGGGGCGCCTTCCCAGGTCGAATGACCTAGCGCAGAGCGACCGTGATCTCGCCCAGCTGATGGGCCTTTTCATCGCTGCTGCGCTCGAGCGCGAACAGCATGAAGAACGCGTTAACCAACTTGCGTTTCACGATTCCCTTACCGGTCTGCCCAATAGGGTGCTGTTTGAAGACCGCATCACCCAAACGATCGCGACCGCAAAGCGTTACAAACGCGGATTCGCGCTCATGTACCTGGATTTAGATCATTTCAAAGAGGTCAACGATGCATTCGGTCATCCGATCGGCGACCTGGTCTTGAAGGCAGTCGGCCAGCGACTGCGCTCGACGGTACGCGAAAGCGACACGGTGGCGCGGCTCGGCGGCGACGAGTTCGTGATATTGCAGCCGATCGTGGACAGGTTTACCGACAGCGCAGACCTTGCGCGTAAAATCGTTACGACGATGCAAGCGCCTTACACCTTGGGGCAGGGCGTGCATGAAGTGCATACCAGCATCGGAATCGCGCTCTACCCGCAAGACGGACTCACAATGGAAGACCTGATGGATAAGGCCGACAAGGCGCTTTACCGCGCCAAGCACGAAGGCCGAAATCGCTGGTCGTTTAGCGATGAAATACGACGGTTGCCTGCGCCTACGACCCCAAGCTTGGAAAGATCAGCTGCGCCGTTGAGATCAGCGTCAAAAACCCCACGATAATAACCGTGGCCCAGGCGATCGTGTTGAAGGCGATATTATTGGTCCAGCTTCCCATCAAGCGTTTATTGTTTATGAGTAGCAGCATCAAGACCAACACAATCGGCAGCAAGACGGCGTTTAGCACCTGGGAGTAGAAGATGATCGCAATCAAAGGCGAGTTTGGAATGATCACAACCCCCGCGCCGATAACGATGAGCGCAAGATAGAGACTGTAAAATATCGGCGCGTCGGCGAAGCGGTTGTCGACGCCGCGCTCGAAGCCGAACGCCTCGCATACGTAATAGGCCGTCGAGAGCGGTAGTATCGAGGCGGTGAAGATCGCCGCATTGAGCAGCCCGATCGCGAACAGCAGCGCCGCAAACTTTCCGGCTAGCGGCTGCAGCGCGGTAGCGACATCCCCGACATTGTTGACTGCAATCGGGTGACCGCCGTGCGCGTTGTGAACAAAGATCGTTGCGGCGCTCGCAATAATGATGAAGAAGGCGATGATGTCGGTGATAAACGAGCCAACGATCACGTCCACGCGCGAATAGGCATAATCCTGTTTGCGCACACCCTTATCCACGACCGCCGATTGAATGTAAAACTGCATCCACGGCGAGATGGTCGTGCCGATGATACCGATTGCCATAAGCAGGTAGGCTTTGTTGGCGGTAAAATGCGGGAAGAGCATCTGATGGAAGACATTGTGCCAGTTTGGCCGCACTAAAATGCCGCTGACGACGTAGGCTAAGTAGACGATGCAGAAGCCGAAGAATATCCGCTCGACCACTTTGTAATTCCCGCGCGTCACCGCAAAGAAAACGGTCGCGGCCGCTAAAATGACCAGCCCGTCAGTGAACAGCCACCGCGGAATCACCGGAAGATAGGATTGGAAGATCGGCGCCGCCGATGCGACTCCGGCAAATTCGGCTGCGGTGTTGCCTAAATCTCCGAAGACAAACAAGATCAGCACCCAGAACGTGACCTTTACGCCGAAGTTCTCGCGGATGAGATCGGCCAGACCCTTGCCGGTAACCGCGCCCATCCGAGCGCACATCTCCTGTGTGACGATCAGCGCGATGGTGACCGGAATCAACAGCCAGAGCAGCTGGTAACCGAATTGCGCGCCGGCAAGTGAGTAGGTGAAGATGCCACCGACATCATTGTCGGCGTTCGCAGTGATGATGCCGGGTCCGATAATCGAGAAGAACATCAGCATCGAGCGCAGGGTCATGCGCAGACGTACCATGCGGACTTTAGTTGCCGATGGCATGGAGTTTCTTACGGTTGCGCGTAAAGCGCGGCAGATTCTTGGCAAAATCGTCGGGCACGACGGCATCGATTGCATCATCGACGGTCACGATACCCATCATCTTTCCGGTTTCGTCGACAACTGGAATTGCCAATAGGTCGTAGCGCGCGATCGCTGCAGCGACATCACGCGCCGAGGTATCGGCAGCGACGGTAACGACGTCGGTCTCCATAATCTGCTCGATAAATGCGCTTGGAAGCGAAAGCAAGAGCGCACGCAGCGTCAGTACGCCCAGCAGGCGATCGTGCTTGTCGAGCACGTAGAGATAATAGATGAACTCCGACTCCGGCGCGATCTCGCGAATCTTTTGGATGGTCGCCTCGACGCTGCGATGCGGGTATATCCAAACGTAGTCGGTAGTCATAAGACCGCCCGCGCTATCTTCCTCGTACTTCACGAGTTCTCGCAACTCGCCCGCAGTGTACTCGTTCATCTCCGCGAGAAGCTCTAATTGCTGTTCGGGTTCGAGCTCGGCGAGCAAGTCTGCGGCATCGTCGGAGTCCATCTCTTCGATGATGTCGGCGGCCCGTTCGGTTCCGAGGTCGTCGATAATCGACTTCTGTGTATCGGCGTCTAAGTGTTCGAGCGCATCGGCGGCCGTTTCATCGTCGAGCGAGTGAATGACCGCAGCGGCTTCGCGCTTGGGAAGATCGCCGATAATCTCCGCCAATTCGGATGGGTGAAGCCGCGCAAGTTTGCTTTCTTTAACTGAGAGGCGAACTTGCGACGGATTGACGTCGCGAATCGGCGCGACGCTATCCCAGGCGATCATCGCGCGCGGAACCCGTTTGTAGATCATCGGCGTGAAGCGTTTGCCGAATTTCTTCAGGCCAAGACGTCGCAACAGCCCGCTAACGCCGACGTCGGCCGCAATGACTCGCAGCACGCCGCCGGTGTTAGCGATCTCAAGGTCGTTAATTCGGACGACCTTGCGGCCATCAACGTCGACGATCTGTTTATCAAGCAGGTCGGCCACCAAATAGAGCGCGTCTTCGTCGCGCGGAGCGGGGTCTTTGGGCGTAAGACTGAGCGCTACTTTACCATCTTGATTCGCGTCGAATACTGTCTCGATTGGCGCAAAGCGCAATCCTTGTGAGGTCTTGATGACAAAGCCATCGATCAGCGGAAAGGTCGCATCCGGCTGATTCACCAAGAAATCGCTGACCTTGCCGATCGGAATCGCGTTTACCGTCGCCGTGCGCCCGACGATCTCCGAGATAAATCCATCCGTAAACACGCGCTCACCTCCCCTCAAATCAGAAAACCGGTCGCACGAAACGACCGGCCAAAGCGATTCACGGAGTGATCGCGGCAACCTCAGTCGCTTCAAGTTTTGACACTACGCGCCGTAGAGACTCCCGTCTCAGCCGCTTTGGATGCCGCCTTGTATCGGCGGAATCTGGTCTACCCACTTGGCGTCTCTCGACGTTTCCGGGCAGCGGCCTGTGTATCGCGTAGACGCCTCACCTAGCGAGGTATCCTCAGTTCAAGTATAGCCTAAGGGGTCAAGCCGGACTCAGCGCGCTAGTGGGCGCGGCTGGTGCTCGCGGGGCTGGAGGCGGCGAAGGTTTGGGTGACGAGCTGGGCGGTCAGCCGGGCGTCGGTTGCGACCTGGCTGAGCAGCGTGGTCCCAAGCTGGGTTAAGATTTGGGCTTTGGCGAGTTCGGTGGTCTGCTGGCCGATGTTGGCGTCGCGGATCGCGCTGCCGGCGGCGACCTCGGCGACGTCCTGCGTGCCCGCGTTTTCACCGGCGGCCTGAAGGGCGATCTCTTGCGAGCCGACGGCGCCGCGCTGCGCGTTGATGATCGAGAGCGCGTTGTCGACGCGCGCTTCGGCGGCTTGATTAGCGAGAAGACTGCCGACTTGAATTTGATTCACACCGAGATTCACTGCGGTTGCTGCATCGATTGACGAGGTGACAACGTCACCCTCCGCGCGCCCGACATTCACTTCGAGCGCATGGCCCTTGTTGTCGTTCTGCGTCGGGATCGTTGCAATCACCGAGCTTTCGCCGACATCGTTGCGATCGATGTTGTTAAAGTTGAACTGCAGAACCGGGTTGCCGAACTGATCTTGAATGGTGATCGGAGTCGGGAAGCCGATGATCGTCGGGAAGTTCGTATTCTCCGCAACCTGAAACGAGTTGACTTGCTCGGGACCAAACGATGGGTCCGGACTGCTCGCATCGAGCGTCACTGTTAATTGACCGCTGGGAGCGTCAAAAGAATTAACCGTGAACGAAAATTGAATCTGTTGCGCAGTCGGGCTGACTAAGACGCTGGTTGGGTCGATCAGCGGCGGCCCCGCATCGGTGCTGGGATTCTGGATATACACCGGATGAGCCACTATACCGAGATTGCCGGAGAGACTTCCGTCCAGCAAGTGCTGGCCATTGAAGTTGGTGTTCTGCGAGATGCGGTTGATCTCGAGCGTGAGCTGATCGAGTTCGCTTTGAATATTGGTTTTCTGCTCGGTCGAGACAATGTCGGAGTTTGCTTGTACGACGAGTGTGCGCATGCGCTGCAGAATCTCGCTGATGGTTGCGAGTGCACCGTCGGCGACGGTGAGCGCGTTATTGGCGTTCTGAACTTGGCGCTGGCCTTCTTCCAGGCCCAGGCTAATGCTCTTGCTATGTTCGGAGAGTGCGAGGCCGCTTGGATCGTCGAGTGCCGAGTTGATGCGCAGCCCCGAAGAGAGCTGTTTAACTGCACTGTCGAGACGCACCGAATTCGCGTTGAGATTCAACTCAACGGTATTGGCGATGCCTAGTATTCCGAACGACACTTATTTGCGCCCCGCGAAATACACGAAAAGCAAAATAGAGCTAATCACCACGTGATTTTCTCTTAGGCTTTCCGCTGTGTGATGCGCCGTCGCGCAACACATCCATGTCTCGATCTTCGGCCTCCATCCTTGGAGCTTCGAGTAATGTGCTAAGAGAGCAAGGCGGGCTCGTCGCGAGTGAACCCTCCAGAACTCTTATAGTAGCTATCGGCGGTCCTGTTAAGAATTTCAGTAGCCGGCGGCCGAAAAGTAGACAAATTCTGCGGCCCGGCCGACAACAGGGTAGTGTCGGCCAGACGGATTCTGCAAGCCCTGGGCATCGCTCTCGTGGTGGCCACCCTATGCGGCGAAGCCCTGGTGTTGGGGGGATCTGCCGCCGCGGCTCCTTGCCCGGCGGCCGAGCCCTGCCTTGCGCGCCTTCTAGCGATTGCCCCGCCTGGGTTGCCGACCCCCTCCCCGACACCGCTGGTAACCCCGAGCCCGAGGCCCGAACCGACCGAACTTCCTTCATACCCGAGCTTTCCGAACACCGAGAACCTAGTCATGCCGTCCGCAACTCCGTCGGCGAGTCCCGCTCCGACGCCGGCCCCCAGCCCTACCGGCTCACCCAGCCCGTCCCCCAGGCCGCGGCGGTCGCTACTGGGCGAGGGGCCGATCGTGCTCTCCGGGACCGGTGGACTTGACGTCGGAACACATCGGACCACCTCATCGCTCGGCGGCAGCGAGAACCAGAATGAGGTCGGCCTGTCGATGCAACTCTCGGCCTCGCGGCGAACCGAGCGCTCGTCGCTGGTGCTCAATCAGGTGCTCGGCGCGAACAACGGCCTGTATAACGCCGCCCAAATCAATCTCGCATATACCACGCCGCAGTATATTCTGGCTTACGGCCCGGTAAACGGACCATCCGATACACAGCTTTCGAACGGCGCATTCAACCGCGGCTTGACGCTGGGGATACCACACGGTGCCGACGAGCTGGACTTCGTGGCGGCGCGTACGACCGGCGTCAACAACGAAGGGTTTCGGGTCGGCGGAATCCGCCACACCAAGGCATATACCAAAGGGCTGCTGCTCTCGGAGTCCGCGTATTTTGCGCGGGGCGATCAAGGCGGCGACGATTCGATCTTCGACCTTTCTGTCGGCCGCTATCGAGCCGGGCAGACGCTGCGCGGCGAAGTCGCGCTCAGCCACAGCCGCGGGCTCTTCGGTGTGCCCGACGGCACGCGGCTAGCGTATGCATTGCATGCCGATCTGAGCGGTGCGCGCAGTTCGACGAGCATCGCCTACACCACAATTCCGCTCGGGTATGTCGCATTGGGTCAAACGCAGTATGCTCAAAGCAGTCTGACGTTTACGAATCGCCGCAACTTGGGCGATCGCGGCGCACTGACATTCGATTACGGCGATCTGCGCAGCGACATTAACGACGAGATTGCACGTACCACGCACGAAACACTCAACCTCAATTTGCGGCTCGCGCGTTCGGTTAATCTGCAGACATTGGTAAATTTTTCGCGCAACTCATCACCCAATGTCACGACGCTGGAAAAAGATGCGGGCCTCTCGCTGAGCGAGCAGGTGCGCGGCTTTACCTTCAGTCAAACCGCGCAGGCGAGTACCGTCACCGGAAACAACGGGACCGGTGCCAGCACCCAATCGCAGTATGCGTTCGGCTTAACGCATCCGCTTTTCAAGGGGTTCTTAACGCTGCAGAGCGATCTCGGGCGACTCTCCGGCGGCGGCGGACTGACCATCCAGAATGAAAATTACGCATCGTACAATCGACCGGTCGGACGCAAGACCGATCTCGGCGTAAGCTTTGATACACAGAAAACGCAGACGAGCGGCGGCTTTGCACCCAGTTCGTACACCTCGCAAACTTTCGTCGTTAACATGTTGCGTCGAATCTCTAGTGCCGTTGCGGTAAGAGTGAGCTACGGGCGCACGCGTCAAACCGGTGCCGGCGGCGGTTCGGCGCATTATCTCAACGTTGACTTTGTGGGGCCGCTCGCGTTCGGCGCGGCGGCACGTTACGCCGGCCGCGCCAATCCACATCTGCCGTCGGTGATTCAAGGTCACGTATATTTGCAAGACGCGGCCTCCAGTTATGGATTGGTCGGTAACCGCGGTATTCCGAATGCGCTCATCACCTTAGATGGCGGAGTTACCCAACGCACCGACGGTACCGGCGCATTCGAGTTTCGGTTTGTGCATCCGGGAAATCATACGCTGACTTTAGCAACCGGCTCACTGCCTGGCGGCGTGATCGCCGATGCAGGTACGCAAAACTTTAGCGTTCAGGGCGGCCAAGTCGCAGTGGTTGATTTTGGCGCCGGAAACTTTGCCGGCGTCGGGGGTCACGTGTTTATTCAAAGCGGCGGCGCACAGACGGGACTAGCCGGAATCGGCCTGGCGGTTGACGGTGATCAGCATGCCTACACCGCCGCCGACGGCAGCTATCAGATTGGGCATCTTTCACCCGGCAAACATACGGTCGCCATTATCCCGGCTAGCCTGCCGGCCAACGTCGGCAACCAGGGCTTGACCGAAAAGTCAATCGATGTCTCCCAGGGCACGGTTACATCTTTGGATTGGTTGTTGGCGGGTTTAGGTTCGATTAAAGGCGTGGTGCTTTATACCGGCGACGCGGGCTTCGGCGATCTCAAGGGTGCGCGCAACGTCTATGTGGTTGCCGATCCGGGCGCGCACGCCGCGATCACCGATGATGACGGCAGCTTCATCATCGACAACCTGCCGCCCGGCCAATACACCCTCAGCTTGGATAGCGATACACTGCCCGACGGTCAAGCCGTTACCCAGGGCCCCGAAGGCCCGGTCGCGGTGACCGGTGATGAAGCGGTCGGTGGAATGGTCTTCAAGATCGGTCCGGCCGCCAAGCAAGTGATCCTCACGTTCTCCGGCGGAAGTAAAGCCGCCGTGAATGCAAACTTCGTGCCAGAGAAAGCGCCGGCCGGAGCGCTGGTGGATTTGGTCGTCAGCACCGATCAAAAACACCCGAAATCCGTGCTCGCTCAGAGCGACGTTTTCGGCAACTTCCCGCTTCACTTCAATGCCAAGCGGGATGCGTGGATCGCCCAAGTCGCGGTGCCGCCGCTCCAAAACGGTGACTACGCGGTTCATGTTGACGTTCAGGGGCAGCGCTCGGGCGGTGCCGACGCGAGCCTCACGGTTGACAATAAGATTCCGCTGGTCTATGCGCGCGCATTCCCGGGAAATGCGAAACCGGGGCAGACCGTGCGCGTCACCGCTCGCGTACTCGGAGCGGTCGCCGCCGGCGATACGATGTACTTCGAAGACGGCAACAAGCTGAAGCTGCCGGTGCCAAACGGTCACATCTTTGCCTTCAGCGTACGAATCGGTCCGCGCGGCTTGCCGTATCGTGGATTCATCCTCAACAAGCGCGGCGAGCGTATCCCAATTGTTGTCGCAAGGTAAAGCATTTTCTCCGACGTTGTCGAAGTGGTCTGGACGTGCGGGGTGGTGAAAAAAGCACGAAAAAGGGGCTCAAGGATGCTTGGCATGTGGTTTACATGACATTGAAGCAGCTAGAAAAAATACTGGGCAAACCAAACTCGGTTAGTCGCATAGCGACCCACAACGAGGAAGTGGGTAACCGCATATTCTTCAATCTGGCCGATCCAATTTATACCGATTTACATTGCGCGATTTGGAATTGCGGTGTACGCCCCGATGATAGCGCGGTCGAACGGATCGGCAAACGCTGCGTTGCGTGCGAGAAGTCAGAAGGCGCGTGGGCCGTCGCGGCCGCCTGCACGGTCCACGCGCCGTGTTTCATGAAGTAGCTTAACCGGTTCCTGAACAGGTCGCTGGTCCTAGAGACCCCGTAACGGTTATGATTATTGAGTTACCTCCGGGCGCAGGCGAGGGTATCCAAAAACTGAAATTCTTGCCCGCGGGAATGGTAATCGTGCCCGCAAAGGTTTGTCCTCTCGTATTAAGGCCTTCGGCGGTAGCCGTACCGGCCGAGAGTATCGAATAGTTAAAACAATTGACGGTGAAAACCCCATTTAACCAACTTGAACCTAGCGAAAGATCGCGCGGCTTGCGCCCCTGACCGCCGCCGCCACGACCGCCGCCCACGCCGCTGGGCGGTGGCAGGATGACAGGAGGGTAATTTGGTGGATTCCAGCACGGAGGTTGTCCTGGCGGAGGGTTCCCTTGTTCGAACTGGGGGCACTCGTCATAGGAGCGAACGCCGGTTCCAAATGAGGAAGCAATATGCCGATCAATTGCGGGAAGTCCGATCAGTATCGAAGATGCGGACTCTTTTGTTACGACCGCACTGAGTCGGGTATCGACCGCCGGCAGCCGAATTAGCACAGAACCCGTCCTCGGGTCTGCCGCGATTCCCTGAGATTGAATGCGAGGCGAGGTTTGAGGGGAATTCGGAACCACGCCATTTCCCGCGCAGCCAGAAGCGAGAATTGCGGTTACCGCAATAAACGAGGTGAGTTTTAGTTTCATGAAATTCCTAACCCTTTCGAAATCATGTAATGTAGGCGGAGAAATTCGGAGCGAATTCGGGCGATCCTACCGATAATATCTCCTGGGTATAAAACCGCGTGCACTAAATTGGCACAACCCGTGAGGGCCCGTATTGTATTCCCAAGGTAAAGCCGTTAAGAATTCGTCATAGAGGCAAAGCAAGCTAAAGAGTTCCTAAATTCGGGCGAAGATTGAAACATGAGGGTCCGAAGAATCGGATTTCGCCCTCCATGGACGGCTTGGTAACGCTAGCCCCGATTTGCAAATGCAAAGTGAGAAAGGATTCGAACAGTGAAACGAGCTCTAGCCCTAGTGGCAATGCTTGCAAGCGCGGCTGCGATGAGCACCCCGGCGCTGGCAGCAGGAACTCCCCAGTACGGCTCAGTCAAACTTCAGTGGAATGTCGCGGTCACCATGAACGCGCTCATCCATACTAATTATACCGCGGCGTTCGCCAACGGCGGCGCGTCGGCAACCCTGCTCGGTAACCCCGGCGCCGGACAGTGCGGCCCAGGAACCGGACAATCGGATTTCAACCTCGATTACGGCTCGATGACGCCGTTGTCGGCAGCCGAATCAGCCTGCACATATAAAAATGGGCTGGCCGCTTCGGTTCAAACCAATGACAACAGCGGTTTCAAAGTCAACGAGTATCTGGATGCGGCCGCTCCCGGCGGCTCGACCATCTGTGCCTTCCCGAACGGCGGCGCAGCTTTCCCGCTAACTGCGGGCGCTGCGCTTAGCACATCAGCGCGTAGCGGCGTCGGTCCGGCAGTATACACTGGTGCGGCCTGCGATGCGGGCGGCGCGGTCGTTACTCAAGGCTCCGGCGGTACGCTGGTGAACGCAGGCGCCGGCGGAAGCCAAGTAGGCGGCGCGGGCGAGCAGTATACCGGTCCGACCGGCGGTACGTTCACCTGGATCAGCAACGTTGCAGCGGCCGGTACGGCTGTCTTCGGCGGTGAAGATCTGCAGTTGAACCTGCCGGCTAATGCCGGATCGGGCGCGCAATCGGTGGTTATGACCGTTCAGTTCATCCCGAACTAACGATCACATCAAACAGGGGAGATTTGCCGGGCCCGGTATGACGTTGTTATGAAGCAGAATATCATTGCTGCGTTGGCCCTCGGGGCACTCTTGCTCGCAGCAGCGTTACCGGCTCCGGCGGATCTCTCACTCGACGTGGCTCCGGCCAAACTCGAGCTGCCTGTTACCGCGAACTCGACTCAGACGATTCCGATCACGGTGCGCAATAGCGGGACAACGCCGCTTCACATTCAGGCATCGCTCTCGGACTTCTCGGTCGGCGCAAACGGTGACTACGTCTTCTCGAAACCGGGTCACGACCGCTACACGCTGACTAGCTGGGCAACGGTGAATCCGCGTGAGTTCGACGTTCCACCGAATTCATTCCAACTGGTACGATTGACCCTCAACATACCGTCGCACATCACAGGAGAATACAATGGGATCGTGTTCTTTCAAACCAGACCACAACGCCACAGCGGCGGCGGGATCTCGTTTTCAGAACGCATCGCATCGAAAATCTACGCTTTCACGTCAAGCTCGCTACGCATCGACGGCGCGGTTGACGATATTGCAGCCAAGCAAACCAGTGTCGGTGAACGGTTTCTAGTGGGCTTCAAAAATACCGGAAACGCGCATCTCTATTTGAACGGACGCATCGAGATTCGCAAAGGAAAAGAGTTTGTCGCACGGGTCGCGCTGCCGGCGCAGCTGCTAACCGAACGCGGCGGACGGCGAGTGATCGAAGCCTACAGTCAAAGGCTTTCGCCCGGGTCGTACACCGCGCTTGCGTTGATCGACTTCGGCGGCCCCAGTCTGGCGGGCGGCCAGACCACGTTTACCGTTAAATAAAATCAGATTGCGCGGAGCGCAGTCAAATAGTTAAGGAGAGTATGGGGAAAAGGATGTCTGCCTACCGCAAGTTCGCTCTGATTCTGATCTGCACGATCGCCGTAACGGCGACGCTGATCAGCGGCGTACTGGCGAGCCAGGGCATCATTCATCCGCCGTTCCCGATTCCGCATCCTACCATGCGTCCGCCGGCTGCGACGCCGACACCGTCGCTGCCCTTTAATGTGCGGCCTGAAAGCACGCCAACGCCGTTTGGTTCCAAACCGCCGCTGATCGGCGGGGTGACCTGGCATAGTGACGCAAGCCTAAGGCGTCCGGCACGCGTGCCGAAGATATCTGACTTTCTGCAGAAGACCGGTCGCGGCACCTACTCTGCCCGTCAGATGGCCTCGCCGATGTCGATGCGCATCGCATCGGGCGGCCGGGTTCACCCGCTCTCGGCGGATGGACAGACGATCATTCTTACCGGCGACCTTACCAACTTTTTTGAAAACGATATTACGCTCTCGTACGGGTCAGCGGTTTTCGTTACATGCAATAACATGGCGCAGCCGAACGGCAACTATCGGTACGTCGTCTTTCCTCCGGATGGAAAGCCGGCGCTGGTTTCCGCCTTTTTTGCCGTCGATAACGGAGGAAACTGCGTGTCGGGCGGGGTCAACAATTACGGTACGTTCAACCTGTCCACACCCGCCACCGTGAGCGTGAACGGGAACCCGACCACGGTGCACGGCGACCCCGCATATCCCGGCGTTTGGGTGATCGTGATGCAAGATCAGTCGACCATGAAGTACGATGCCGAGATCAACATCGTCGCCAATGCGACAGTCCACTTCGACACGTATTCGGACGTTGGACTTGCTCACCAGACCGCCGACTTTACGCCGGGCAATCTGATGGCAGTCGGCGCGAGCGGGTTGAATGCGGCGCACTACTATGCGATCGGCTACGTCTACACATCCGGCGGCGGACTGCCGTGCGATTTCACCAAACCGGCTAGCGGGATCGGCAATAACGGTTCGTGCTTTACCGGTTCGCCGCCGGGCATTCAAGCCTTTGGCGGGAATCTCGAAGAGTGGTGGGGACCCAGCGATGCGCCATCCTCATCGACTGCCAAGACCGGCATGTACGATGTGCAACTCTACGATACGACGTCGCAGGAGTTAATCTCACATCAGCAGATTGCCGTCGATGCGTCGACTGCGGCGTGGGCGTTGACGCCGTATAATTCGGTAGCCGGAAACGGCGTTAACCTCGGCGACACGTTTGCAACCGATGGTCTGGTCGATCAATCAGTGACCGGGCTCACGTATGCCGCGACCGGATTACCCGCCGCATCCAACGGTCACTCGCTGTTCGTCACCATCAGCGACCCGAACGGATCAATCCTCACAACTGATACCGGCTACCCGACCATGAGCCAACCGGTTAGTGTCAACCAAGCTGCGGGCGCAATCTCAAAGAAAATCGCATTTCCGCTTAACGTTGGGCTGCAGACGGCCTTCGGACCGACGCAGACGCCATTCGCGCCGAACGTATTCACCGCACAGCTCTACGATCAAACGCTTGCGAAAGTTATTTCCAGCAAATCGTTCCAGCTGCTCGGCTACGGCGCTAACTTCGCTTGGCCGGCGGCCGCGATAATCAACGTTCCGACGACGCCGACTGCGGAGGCGGTGAAGATCACCAATACCGGCGGATCGAATTTCGGCGTGTGGAACGGCGACTCTGTCAGCGGTATCACTATTGCGACCAACCCGGCCGACGGCGAGTTACTCTCTATTTCTAGTACGACCGCGGTTGACTCGGCCGGCAACGGCTGGAACATCACGATAACGGGTGTCGGCGTCAATGCGGTTATCAAAGCCTTACCTCAGCAGAGCAATGTCGGTTTTCCGCCGGGCGGTTCGCTGCAATTCAACGTCGGCGTTGCGGTTCCGGCCGGAAAATGCGCCTCGCCCTGCTATCTTCATACCACCATGCTGCCTCTGCACGGCATCGCGTTCAGCGCCGCAGATAAGACGACCAATACGCTTGAAGTTTTGGAGAATGGCGTCCCGCCCACTACTGTTTCGGCCACCTACGCCTGGGCGGTGACCGGTGAGAATGCTACAGCGAATTTGGCCGCGCGAATTGCATACTTCAATCAGCTAACGTACGTTGACGGTACTTCCAACGCGCCGAGCAGCGACTATTACACGATCAATCTAACGGTTAATAACAAACTTTCACCCGGCGGATTCCGGCTGATGGATATGGAGTTAACCTTTCCGGGCGCGATCGACTTGAACGGAAACCAGCCGACTCTAACAGCGTCGCCCGCCGGTTGGGTCGTTCAGACCAACGCGCAGAATCCCGCGCTCGGTGGGCAAAACGTTCTCGAACTCACCTGTCAAGCGACCTCGAACAATAGCTGCGGCATCGTGCAAGGCTCGGCTGCGGCGACATTTACGCTGCGCTTCCCGATCTTTCAAACGTCATTTACCGAACAAGAGATTCCGGCGATCGCCAACTTCGACGGCGGCTGCGGAAGCTGCAGCGCACCATCGTTCAGCCTCAATCCGGTTACAGCCAAAAACAACGCGATCGCCGGTTTGACCAATGTCGATTCGGGCGAGCTGGGGGCCTTCTCGCTGAACCCGAATCTGATGTCGAACGTCTTCACGCCGAATACCGTCGGCACCGGCGCGCCTACGACAGCGACCATGACGTTCACCAATACGTCATCCACGAGTGATCCAAATCCAGATTATGTCGATCAGATAAATCTGATTTTTCCGAATACCAACAACATCAATCCGGCGAGCATTACGGTACCGGCGGGCTGGGTGGCAACCCAGAAGAGCGCCGACAATTGGACGATTGCACTCTGCGCCAATCCAACCAATGCGGTTCCGTGCGCGAACCCCGAACCCACCGCGCTTGCACCCGGCCAGCAGCTTACGATGACGATGCACTATCCGGCCGGGCCCTTCCCGAACCCGGGAACCTACAACGTCCAATGGTGGGCAACCGGCGCAAACGGCGGCGCTTCGACCAAACCGATCGTGACCAACGCAAGCATCACGTTTAGTTCGACGACTGCCAGCGTCGCGTTCACCTCAATCGGCGGTATAGCCGTTCCCAACGGAACCGAACCGCAGGTCGGCACCGATACGAACTTTGCGACCGGCAATCAGTATGTGTTCGTGGTTACTAATACCGGATCGACCAACATCGATACCGCGAACATTACGGTTCCGGGAACAACGCGCTCGGGGACCTCGGGACAAGACAGCGCGGGGATGGATTGGACGATCACGACCGCACCGGTCATCACGCTCAGCGGCGGTTCCACCGGTACGAACGGCACCTGTTCGGGAACGCTCAACGGAGCGCAGTATGCTAGTGCGAGCGGCCCGTCGACCAATGGGTTCATCAACCTGACCGGCTGCGTTCTCAAGCCCGGCGGAACTGCGACTGTGACCTTCAATGCGAAGGCGCCCTATCTGATCGGCAATGAGTTCGTTTGGGCCACTGGTGTGAAGAGCGGTCCCACCAATGTTGCCGCGACCAGCGTCTACACCGCCGCCAACGTTGTAAAGATTATCCTCAACGGTACCCTTACCATCATTACTCCGGCGCTCGGCTTTATTGCACCGACTTCACCAAATTCCATTACGCCGCAGGCCGGCAGCGGAGCAACGCCCTCGACCTCGTGCGTGAGTTGTCAGATGCTCAGTCTGACGCCCGCAAACTTGGACTTCGGCTACTTTACTGGAAACTTCTTGGGCACCGACGTCGTCGATGCCAGCGTCTTCAGCGATGCGAACGGCGCAAATACCTGGCAGCTCTTCGTGACGACGGCACCCGGGCCAAATCCGGCCGGCGGCGCCGGACCGATGCTCTCAACCAATGTTGATGCGCCGCGTTCGAGTAGCGGCGCCGGATTCACCGTAACGACCCCGGGGTTGACGACGGTCGCAACAACCACACCGGGACTGCAGCTCGCCGGATTTAACGGCGCAAGTGCGCTGCGCAAGCCGCTCGATTCGATCATGTCGTACAATATCAATACCGGCGGCGTTACCTCGCCGCAGACGGTAACGCTGACGTTTACGCTGGTGTTCCCATGATCGCAACGCTCCTGCGCACGACCGGCGTCCTGCTTTTCGCGCTCGGCACGCTGATCGCGATTGCGGGTAATGCCGGTGCGACCACCGCCGGTTCAGTGAAGATGCAGTGGAAGACGCTGCCGACGATTTCGCTCGTCGTTACGCCGAACTATCAAGCCGGGTTCGGCCCGCAGGGTGGCGCCGGTTCGGGCTCAACTCCGGCCCCCGGTCCGCTCGCCTCACTCGGCGGCGGTGATGTCGACTTCGGTTCAAATGTTGTTCAGGGCTACCAATATCTCTACAAATATGCCGCGCAGGCAACCGTGAAGACCAACGATTTAAGCGGGTTTGCCGTCTATGCAGAGGGCACAACCGACGTGAACGATACGACCATGGGCGGCACGGTACCGCTAAGTCAGACACTCTATTGGCTGAAGAACAGCGGAGCGAACAATCCGTTCACGCCGGCTAACGCATTTCAGCCGACGACTGCACCGGTCGGTTGCGGCAATACCTGCATTAACTATCCGGGCAATCCGCCCCCAAG
>JALYVT010000172.1:4038-4912 GCA_030853105.1 Vulcanimicrobiota bacterium | reverse complement strand
GGTGTTGCTCGCGAGTATTGCCTGCGGCGGCGTCGCAGCGTCGAGCGCCGCAAACAGTTCGAGTTTGAGTTGAAGGTTTTCGGTGGCCGCTTCGATTGCGATATCCACATCGAAGTCTTTCAGCGCTGTTTGGGTGGTAATATGCGAGAGGATCGTGCCGCGCTGGGTTTCGGTAAGCCGCCCCTTCTCAACGCTTCGCGCTAAGTTGCGTTCGATGGACGAGATGCCGCGCTGGATGAACTGTTCGTCGCGGTCGTGCAAAATGACCGAATTACCGGCCGCCGCGGCGACCTGCGCAATACCAGAACCCATCTGTCCCGCGCCGATGACCGCAATTTTCAACCGACGCGAACCAGCACGGCATCGCCTTGCCCGCCGCCGCTGCAGATCGCGGCAATACCCAGTCCGCCGCCGCGCTTGCGCAGCTGATTGATAACGGTCCCGATAATTCGCGCGCCGGATGCGCCGATCGGATGGCCCATCGCAACCGCGCCGCCAAACTTGTTGATCGCCGCCGTTTCGATTCCGAGTCGTCGTGCCGAGGTAATCGCGACCGCCGAGAAGGCTTCGTTGATCTCCCAGACGTCAATCTGAGATGCACGCAGACCGCGCGCTTCCAGCAACTTCTGCGTGGCCATCGCGGGCGTCAGACAGATGTAGGGAGAATCCCAGCCGACCGTTGCATGATCTTCGATCGTTGCAAGCGCTTCCAGCCCGCGAGCCGCAGCGTAATCGGCGTCAGCCAAAATCAAAGCCGCCGCGCCGTCGTTCACGCCCGGCGCATTCGCGGCGGTAATCGTGCCGCCGGCTTCCAGCGGCTTGAGCTTCGCCATCGCTTCGGCGCTCGCGTCTGCGCGAACGGCTTCGTCGCGAT
>JALYVT010000172.1:0-4028 GCA_030853105.1 Vulcanimicrobiota bacterium | reverse complement strand
ATCGAACAGCGTATACGGAACATCGCCGGTGACAAACGGCGCGTAAGCCGGGTAGTCGAACGTGAACTCCTTTGAAGGCTGATGCTCCCATGTCGAGTCTGAACGTACTGAACCGGCTGCCACCGGCACGCGTACGCGCCCTTGTTGCGGAAGCGCATCGACGACGAGTTTCCCCTTCGCCTTGGTCGCAATCTTGAGGGGAACAATCTCGTCGGAGAAATTTCCGCTATTGTGCGCAGTTGCGGCGCGTTGATGACTCTCTAGCGCAAACGCGTCCTGCTCTTCGCGGGTCATTCCAAACTCGGTTGCAACTTTGGATCCTTGCGTTGCCATCGTCATCGGGAAATACGAATCCCATAAGCCATCGCAGATCATCGCATCGATCAGCGTACCGTCGCCGAAGCGATACCCCGAGCGCGCATCTTTTAACAAGTACGGCGCATTCGACATTGATTCCATACCGCCGGCGGCAACGACGCTATTCGCACCGGCGTTAATGAGCCGCATCGCATTGACGACCGCAAGCAAACCCGAGGCGCAGACTTTGTTGACGGTTTCGGCGGTAACCGTTTTCGCAAGCCCGGCTTTGAACAGCGCTTGGCGAGCGGGGTTTTGGCCGACACCGGCTTGCAGCACCTCGCCTAGGATTACATGCTCGATCTCCGAGGGATCGATGCCCGCGCGATCGATCGCGCCGACGAGGGCGGCCGCGCCAAGCGTTGTAGCACTGAGCGGGGCGAGCGCACCGCCTAGGCGACCAAATGGCGTGCGGGCGATTGATACAACAACAGTTTTGGAAGGCATGGAACTCATAACCGGACCGCAGTTCGATTTGGTGTCGCCGGAGCCCTATGGAGTGCGCGTCCGTGCGGACGTTCGGCGTGCGACAATTGTCGCCCGCGTGCTAGCGCTTGAGCGCTTTTAGCGCCAACAACGCCAGCATACCAGCGAAAAATCCGAGCGTCTTGCTTTCGGCGTCACGAATGACGCCGGGTTGCCATTCGCCCCGCGGATCCGCGATCGGTTCGAGCGCGGGAATCAGTTTAGGAACCGCCTCGCAATAGCGATCGAACTCGGCGCCGAACTCCTTGCGCAAAAATTGTTCTTCGTGTGGAATGATCGTTGCGTAAACACCGGCCATAATGCCGAGCGATCCGGCGATCAGCACTAAGCGTTCACTCCAACAATTGCGTCCGGTAAATGCAAATGCGAAACCCGCCGCGGTGACAAAGTTGCCGACATAGAGTGGATTGCGCACGTGCGCGTATGGCCCGGCCGTGGTAAGCGACGGCGCTTCAACCCGATTGCCGCGAGTGGTGACGCCGGAGTAACCAACGGCCCAGCAGCGCAGTATCTCGCCCGCAACCGCAATTGGGATTCCGACCGCGACACTAAACGCAGTCGGTTTCCCGCGTAGCGCCAGCAGCGCGGCCGGTAGGCTGAGCAGCGCGCCGCGATTTTTGAAAATCAACGCACGGAGTTCGTCGGTAGTCGGATCGTTCACGATGCAGCCTTATTGCGGGCGGCTTCGTAGATTTCCCGCAACGAACGCGCGAGGGGAACCTTCGGCGACCAACCGGTCAGTTCGCGCAATTTTTGATTGCTGCCGTAGAAAACCGGAACATCTGCCGGGCGCATTCGCGTCGCATCCTCGCGAACTTCCACCGCAACCCGCGCCGCCGTGATGAGTTGGCGCAGTATCTCGCTGATGCTTATCACGGTCCCACTGCAGACGTTGTAGACTTCGCCGCTTCGAGCGTCTTTTGCCAGCGCAACATAGGCGGTAACGACGTCGCGCACATCCAGAAAATCGCGCTGGGCTTGCAAGTTGCCGACATACAATAGCGGTTTTTCGCCGGCGACGATCTTAGCGAGCTGAGCGGCAAATGACGCGACCACAAACTGATCGCTCTGCCCCGGGCCGATGTGATTGAACGCGCGCGTCACGATTACATCCATGCCGTAGCTGCGCGCCTCTGCAAGCGCGATCGACTCAGCCGCCGCTTTGCTGGCCGCATACGGATTGGCCGGACGCGTATCTAGCGACTCGAGCAGCGGAAACTCGCTGGGCTCGCGCCGACCGTACACTTCGGCCGAGCTGGTAAAAAGAATCCGCGGGTTTTTGCCGCTACGATCTCGCCAATCGCGAACCGCTTGCAAAAGGCGCGCGGTACCAAGGATGTTCGCATCGTAGGTAGCGTTTGGCGCTTCCAGCGAATCCGGCACGAACGTCTGCGCAGCGAGGTGATAGATGACATCCGGCTGCGCAAGGTCGATTGCCGACAGCAGGCTCGGCTGATCGGCGAGATCGATCGGAACAAAATCCTTGCCGTCACGCTGCGTTCCGGCCGTAAGCACCTCGTCGCCGGTTTCGCGCAACGCCGCCGTCAAATACCGACCAACGAAACCGCTCGCCCCGGTAACGAGCGCGCGCATTTACTTCTTGCTCAGCGGACGCAAACGTTCGATATCGGCCTCGACCATCGACGCGACCAGCTCTTCGAACGAGACTTTCGGCTCCCAGCCAAGAACCCGCTTGGCCTTTGATGGATCGCCGATCAACAGATCGACCTCCGCCGGGCGCATAAACTTCGGGTCCAATTTCACATACGGCTCGTACGATCCCAGCCCGGCAGCTTCAAAAGCGATTCGCACGAACTCGCGCACGCGATGCGTGCGGCCGGTCGCAATCACATAATCGTCCGGCCCGTCTTGCTGCAGCATCAACCACATCGCGCGCACGTAATCGCCCGCGAACCCCCAATCGCGCTGCGCATCCAAGTTCCCCAACCGCAATTCATCCGCAAGCCCGAGCTTAATCCGCGCCGCGCCATCCGTAATCTTGCGAGTGACGAACTCCTTTCCTCGGCGGGGTGAATTGTGGATGACGATCTCGCCCACACCGGCATGAAAGCGCTCAGACTCAGTCGTGAAGTCATAAAGCCAACCTTCATAATGCGGTTCTGCCGTCAATCGCTTAATTTCACGAAGATCGCGACGCAGATGCGCGCCCTTGTCGCCCACGCTCCTTGGAGAGCGCAGATTTATCGAGTAGAACGGTCCCGGACGCTCCAGGGGTCCAACCTCCACATTCAGCACCAGGTCTTGTTTCAGCGCCTTGCGCGCCATCCACCACAGCCCCATCGCTAGCGTCGCGGAGTTCGTCTTAAAATTCTTGTAACGATAGGTTGTTGGCGCCGACTTCAGCCCGTCAGCGGCGTTATAACCTTCGAGAAAGGCGCGCCACACTGCTTCGTCGCCGTTGAGCACAACCTGCGGAACGCGCTTATGTCGATCTTCCGTATAGCACACTTCGTGCAGCCATTGCACGAATGTCGTGGCACCATTGAGCGCCAAGTTACCTACGGTGTTTCCCGGTTTGAAGCCTGAAGACGAAACGGCCTCGCTTGCGTAACCGCAGGTCACCCGTTGCCAAACTCCAGAAAAATACTCGCGCAAGGGCGCATTACCGTTGGTGAATCGCGCCCGGACGCGGCCATCTTTGCCTTCAGAGGCCGAGCCGTCGCCAACAAATGCGCCTAGAAGCCAGGCGGTTTCGAGCGTGAGGCTCGTAACGCTAGGCACTTCGGGTAAGTCGGCCCGCCACAGTTTGTCACCCGCGACAATGTCTTTATTCGCGCGCTCCGCCTCATCCAAGAAAATCACGTGATCGGCCGTGGTCGTCACGGTGCCGCAGCGCGCTTCGATCCGCCGTACTCCCTTGTTTTCTACGACCGGTCGGTGCTTGTACGCAGTACCGCCGAGTACGCGCACGAAGCGATCTCCATCCCAGATTTCGAGTGTATCTCCGAAATCAAAGCGCTGCATGGTTGCACCCTTTGAGCGAACCCGAATGATCTCGTCGATTGGCTTAATGTCGATTAGGCCGCGTTCGCGCACGATCACCGGCGTGTTTTCCGGGACGCTCTCGTGGTTGAACAGGATGCCGCTGCAGGCGAACATGTCGTAGGACTCGCGATAATTGACGGTAATCCAGTGGCCGTACACTTTTGCAACGCCGTAAGGGC
>JALYVT010000171.1 GCA_030853105.1 Vulcanimicrobiota bacterium | reverse complement strand
ATGGCTACCCGCTTCGTGAAAAAAAACCGGTCGGCTCGCGCGCGACTGGCAACCGGAGCGTACGCGCTCAATCTGCTGCGCGCCAAGGCACTGTTTCCAAAGTGGAGCCTGCCGCTGTTGGCAGGAGTGGCGACCGATGAACGAATGCCGACCGGTGTGCGTGCGTTTGCAAAGATGCAGCTCTTGGACGGCGTCTATTCACAGGAACTCGCGCGCGAGTTAAAGCGCGGGCGCGCGCGATAGCACGAGTTCTGCTGGTTCGGGTTGACGGCATCGGAGATGCACTCACGTGCGCTCCACTCATTGCCGCTTTGCGCTCGAACGGCCACGTGGTTAGTGCGCTGATGTCGACGGGTAATGCCGATATTTTTGCAGAGCGGACGTTCTCGAATGTACACGTTGTCGAACGCATCCCGTGGCCGAAGCACGGCTATACAGCCTCTACCTGGGACGCCGCGCTCAACGCTGCGCTTTCGCAACAGTATGATATTGCGTTGATCGCATCTGAAGAGCCGCAAGCGTATACATTCGCGCGCGCCGCGAAGATTCCAACTCGGATCGGATTTTACAATGGTCGACAGAAGCCGTTTAAGTCACTGTGGTGCAAAGCTCAGCTGACTCGCGCAATTTATAGAAGCGCGATTCTGGAAGCGCAGCCGCGTCACGAATGCGCGGCGCTCTTCGAACTGGGGCAGTCTCTGCAGAATGAACCCGAACCGACTGCGGAGCTCGCGCGGCTGCGGCCATTGCTGCTCGACCAGCCGATTGAGCGCTCGCAGAATCGAGTGCTGCAGCTCACATCGAAATGGCTTGCAAATAATCGTTCGGGTGACGTTGTCGCGTCGTGGTTGGCGCCGATCGTGCAGAATGAAAGTTGGGAGGCAACTGCGATGTTGAGCGAGCGCAGCGTGCTCGCGCCGCTCATCGACAGACTCGGCGTGCCCGTCCGGCTTTTCGAGCGAGCCGCAGAGTGGAAGGCGGCGATCGCCGGAGCCCGCGTACTGCTAACGCCGGATACCGGCGCGGCGCACGTTGCCGGAATGCTGGGCACGCCGGTTGTGGATATTTTCGAATCCGCCGATTTTGAGCGCAATGCGATGCGTTGGCGACCGTGGGCAGCGCAATCGCGGCTGCTTGCGTTTTCGCAAGCGAACGATGGTGCATTCGGCGAGCGGGTTAAGGTCGCCGTTGATGATGTGATCGCGAGCACGGCATGAGCGCGCGCGCCCTGCTCTATTGTGCGGGCGGCGGTATCGGGGATTCACTGCTTGCATCGGTTGTCGCGTCCGCGTTGCGTTCGCGCTACGCAACGGTTGATGCGCTAACACTCGCGGGCCATCAAAGTACACTCGAACACGTGCCTCAGATCGAGGCAGTCCTGAGCGACCGCGGGCAGCCCGAGGCAGAACTTGCGGCTGAATTGCGCGACCGGCGATACGGTGCGGTCGTCGTCACCTGGGCCACCACGCGGACCGCGCGCGTGCCGAAACTCGCCGGCATTCCGGTTCGCGTCGGCCAATCTCGCCGTCTCTATTCGCGGTTATTCACGAAACAAGTGGCGGTGCGCAGCGAACTCGGCGACGTGACCACACACTGGTCGCAAATCTTGCTCGACTACGCGCGCGCGATCGGCTGCGACACACCCGACGCTCAACCGCACTTCGTCACAACCCCCACCGACGAAACCGCCGCCGACAACTTGCTCGGCTCATTCGCCGATTTGAAAGGTGATTTTGCACTGGTGCATCCGACGTGTGCCGCGTCGGCGAAGCGCGGCTTCTGGCCGATGGCCGGCTGGATCGCTCTAGTGCAACGATTGCAGACCCGTCTGCAAATCCCAGTCCTTATCAGCGGGAGCGAAGCCGATGCGCCGCTGCTGCAGCCGCTCTTGACCGCAACCAGTGCGATCTCAATCGCAGGGAAAACCTCGATCGGCACGTTCGCTGCAATCGCTCGCCGAGCGCGGGTATTTCCGGTCATGCATAGCGGTCCCATGCACGTCGCCGCGGCTGTCGGTGCTCCGACCGTCGGCATCTTTCCTCTACAGGCCGACTTTCCGGATCGCTGGGCACCGCTTGGGCCGCGGGTTGCAGTCGTACGCTCCAGCTTCTGTTGCCGGTTTGGCGAACTGATGGAGAACTGTCCCGATTATGCGTGCGTCGAGCATCTGCCGGTCGAGCGAATTCTGAGCGCGGTCGAGGCGTTGCTCGCATGAGAGCGGAAGCAAGCCGAGATGCGCGCGACACTCCAGCTCTGCACCTATAACCGTGCTCACCTGCTCGGCCGCGTTCTGGACGGCTGCTTTGAGCAGACCGCACCGCCTGGAAGCTACGAAGTTGTGCTGGTTAATGACGGCTCGACCGACGACACAGCCGCGGTAATCGGGCGCGCTCGCTCGCAAGCTCGTGTGCCGTTTACGGTGATCGAACAACCCAACTCTGGGCTGGCGAAGGGTCGCAATGCAGGCATCGCTAAGGCGGCCGGCGAGCGGATCATCTTCATCGACGACGATGTCTTGCCGACGCCGGTCTTTGTCGCCGAGCATCTGCGCTCGCATGAGTTGCATCCCGCCGCGATCGTGCGCGGAGCCGCGATCAACACCGAAAGCTTCGACGATCTGCCGCCGCCGGTTTGGAGCTTGAAAGATTACAGCGGCAACTACTTCTGGACGACCAACGTGTCGGTCCCGCTGGCAAAGTTGCGCGCGGTCGGCGGATTCAACGAGAGTTTTGCCGAGTACGGCTGGGAGGATATCGATGTCGGTCTGCGGCTTCGATTTGCCGGTGTAAAGGCCGTTTTCAACAAGCTCGCGCTCGCATTTCATTACAAGCCGCGCCCTCGTTCAAACGCAGTTGATTCGATGATTCGTCAAGCCCGCGCGCAGGCGCGCACGGCAATTCAGCTTGAAAAACTGCATCCGCATTGGCGCACGTATCTCGCAACCGGTAACACGTATCCGCAACGCGTCTTGCACAAATGGATCGACGGCGTAAATGCGATGCGTCATTACCGTCCGAACTTTGCCGATAACCCCGAAGATCGGCCGCTCTCGGGGCGCGAGCTGCGCGCCGCGCGCGGGCTGGCGGCGAGTGCGTACTATCGAGAACTAGAAACGACGATTGCCGCGCGGGATCGCTGAGTGCGTATAGTGCTCTCTCGTACCGATCGCATCGGGGATTTGATTCTCTCAACGCCTGCGATCGCGACGGTCCGCGCCTCGTTTCCGGATGCTCGAATAGTTATGGTGTGCAGTGAATACAACAGTGTCGTGATGGAGCGCAGTACCGACATTGACGAACTTGTGGTTCTCCCGAAAGCGCAACCGCCGGCCGAGTTCGGAGCGCAGTTCCGCGGGCGGTGCGACCTGGCGATCGCGCTTGCGCCGCGCAAGCAAGATTTCTCGCTAGTCGGCGCGACACGCGCCCCGCGACGCATCGGCTACACATACGTTCGCCGCTATGTTGCGCGCTTGACAGCCTGGCGGTACCTCACGAGCCTAATGCTCTCTGAGGCCGATCCGGACTTGTGCGAACGCGACCCGCGCCGGATTGTTCGGCACGAGGTCGATCAGCTGATCGATTTCGTCACGCTCGCAGATGCAACCACTCGCGTGCGCGATTTGCGCGTTCATGTCAATGACGACGACCGCGCGGCGATCGGCTATCTGCCGAGCGATCCGATTGTGCTGCACCTCGGCCTGCGCTGGTTCACAGACGGGAGTACGCTCAAATCGACAATCGATCTGATCGCTAGTCTCGGCCGTCTGGGCCTACCGGTGGTCGTCACGTATGCCCCCGAGGTCGAAACGTACGTCGAGGCGATAGCGCATGCGCGGGTCGCCGATCTGCTAGTCGGGGGACTGCCGTTCTATCAATGGGCGGCGGTATTCGAACGAGCCAAGGTCGTGGTTACCGTCGATACCGGTGCGACTCACGTCGCAAGCGCGATGCGCAGGCCCACGGTCGTCGCTTTCGAACATCGCTATTTCCGGTTGAATTCGCAAGAGTGGGCGCCCTACGGCGTTCCGAGCGCGCTCATCCGAAAACCAGCCGACATCGCCGAAACCTCGCTCGCGCGTTTTCGCGATGACATCACCACCGCCGTTGCACGATTGATCCATGCCTGATATCTCGGTCGTTATTCCAACCTACAATCGGCTCGATACGCTGCAGCATGTCATTCCGACGCTGCTCGCGCAGGATTTGAATGCGCAATCGTACGAGGTACTGGTCTGCGATTCGATGAGCACCGACGGCACGCTTGAGTATTTGGCTGCAGTGAGCGCAGAACACCCGCGGGTGCGACACTTGCCCGGTCCGTACAACGGCCGCGCGATGGCGCGCAACGCAGGGATCAGCGCTGCGCGCGGCGAGGTCGTGATGTTTAACGACGCTGACATTCTCGCATCGCCGGATTTGCTCTCGCGACATTTGGAGCACCATCGCGCGCAGTCCGGCATCGCGGTCGTCGGGTGGGAAGTCCAAGTGAAATCGCTCGACGACTATGCTTTCAAACGCGACCATCCGCAGGAGCGCGAGTCGCTGCATCCGAGTTCGCGCAAGACCCTGAGCTGGCTCTACTTCCTCACCGGCAACGCGTCCGTGCGGCGATCCGATCTGCTGCAGGCCGGGTCGTTCGATGAGAGCTTTACCGGCTACGGGCATGAAGATTTAGAGTTAGGGTACCGGTTGCACAAGGCCGGCATTCGGATACTCTACGAACCGCGCGCGGTCAACTATCACTGCCAAGATATTCCGCACGACGATCAGAAGGAGAAGATGAAGTTGGCCGGCCGATCGACGGTGCGATTCTATCGCAAACATCCCGATTTTGCGGTGAAGGCTAATCTCGGGATGACGTCGGTTTCGCTCGGCTTGCACGGTTTGCTTACGCGCGTGCCGTGGGTACTCGGATAC
>JALYVT010000170.1 GCA_030853105.1 Vulcanimicrobiota bacterium | reverse complement strand
GACGCGAATACTTCCGGGAGCCGGGCATCTCGCGATGATCGAGTCACCGAGCGATACGAACCAAGCACTCATCAATTTCGTTGCCGGTTTGTGAGGATATCTTTGCAGCGTCTCTCTGCGGCCTTTGTGCTTCTCTCCTGTGGCTTTGTGTTGACCGGTTTTGGGCGCCATTCGGTACCGAAACCCACCCCGACTCCAACACCGACACCTCGGCCGACGCCGACGGCTCCGGCTAACCCCGCAGTAGTCGTCTACCCGTTCACGGTGACCGGCGATCTGCCCTCAGACGCCGGCGCGAAGCTCGGAGTGATCATCGGTCAGCAGATGATTGCGCAGGGCGGCGTTGTCGTAAAGCCGGCGCCGGTGGTAGTGCGCGCGAACTACGAGGGCGAAGCGACCAAACTCGGCGCGGATTACTACATCAGCGGCTACATCACTCCGGTCGGCGACAGCATCTCAATGGTCGAGCAAGTAGTCAGCACTTCAAGCGGCGGCGTAATCGTGTTTTCAAAGACTGCTCAGATTCAAAGCTATAATGACGCCGCGACACAGGCGATCGCTTTGCACGATGCAATCTTGACCCACGCCGGACGACTGGATGCGCAGTACAGTCAGCAGGCCGCGCCCGCAGCAACTCCGACCCCGAATACGACTAACGGCACCTCAACAAACCTGAGTAACTTAGGCAGCATCTTTAAGCGCCGCAGCCACGTCGCACCGGGGACTCCGGCTCCCAGACCTCCCCGCGCAATGATCGTCGTCCGCGTTACGGGGAGCGCGGTGCAAGCGCTGCGCACGAAGGCGTCCGAACTTCTGCTTCAGTCGCTCTCGCAGCGCTATACGGCGAGTTTTTCAGCGCTCGTAAGTTCAAACGTTCGCGCTGATCTCAAGAGCATCTGCGGCGCCCAAAGTTCACCGAGCGTTGGAAGCGGCATCTTAAGTCAGGATAGCGTTCGGCGCGGCTTTAGGAACGTAACCGAGGATACATTTACGCTGCGAGTCTATAACTGCGACGGATCGATGATCTATCAAACGGCCACCCGCGGCGAATCGCTCGAAACCACCATCAGTGCAGCGGTCGACAAATACATCGCCTTGCACCCCAATAACTCTTAAGTCGAAGAACCCTGAAGAACGCCCGGGTCCGAGCGTTAAGCCTCGTGAGCTTGGTTTAAATCCAGTAGTCCGATGGGGAGCTCAACGGTGATCTGCTTTTCACCGATATCAATGCCTTTAATGAATTGATGGATCATCGGCACTAAGCCGCTTCCGACGACCAGCATATCGGCGGTCGGATAGTGCGCCACGCCGGTTACGGTTCCTAACGTGATTCCGGCGGGGTCGACGAGTCGGCAGCCGACCAAATCGCGATCGAGATACTCGTTGGCTTCGAGGGTAACCTCACCGGTATTCGCAAACAGGGATGCGCCGACGTACGGCTGCGCTTCGTTGGCACTTTCACACCCGTCAAAGCGAATCAGGAGGCGGCCTTTGTGTTCGCGAACCTCGACTAGCGTGACTTCGCGCGAGAGGTTCGCGCGCTCGCAGCGAAGGCGCGCACCAACCGAAAATAGGGAAAAGCCGGCGCTCGAGGGATCGCACTTAAGCTCGCCGCGCAGACCGAAGAGACCCGCGATTCGCCCGACCTCAAGTTCGCCGTTCACTCGGCCGGCGTATTCTCCTGAACTTCATCCATATCATCATTATCGTCCTCGAACGCTTCGTCGGTATCGAGGATATCGATTGAAATCTTACCCTCAGCCGCGGCTCGCACGATGGTGCGCATCGCTTTTGCAACTCGGCCGGCGCGACCGATGACTTTTCCCAAATCCTCCGGATCGACCGCTAGTTCTAATACGGCAATCCCGTCGTCGTTATCGTAAAGATCGACGGTGACGGCTTCGGGTTTCGCGACAAGCTTCTTCGCCAAAAACGAGAGCAGTTCACCGGCGCGCTGCTGCGCGACTTCCGGGTCAACCGGCGGCCGAGTAGACTTTGGCCGATCCCGATAATGCGGGCGATGCTCCGAACGTTCGGCGCCGGGGGTGAATCGGCGAGGCGGACGTTCATCTTCCGGTTCGATGTCGTCGATGATCGTCTCACCCGTAGCGATCTTGCGAGCGCCGAGGGTCGAACGACGCTCGAGGTCTTCTTCCCCTTCACCGAAGAGTCCGAACTCGTCATCGAACGCGCTCATTACTCGGCGCCTCGCTCTGATTTCGGTTTGCGTTTGCTGGTCGGCGCCGGGCCGCGCTCTACCAGACCGCGCTCGGCAAGCAGGCGCCGCACGGGGTCTGAGGGCTGCGCGCCTTTGGCGAGCCACGACTTCGTCTTCTCTTCATTGATAACGACGGTCTTGGGTTCGGTGCGGGGATTGTAATGTCCGAGGATCTCAATGAAGCGGCCGTCGCGCGGAGCGCGCGCGTCGGTGACGACAAAGCGATATGTCGGTTGTTTTTTGGCGCCCATGCGCCGGAGTCTGATCTTAACCATGTTTTCCTATCCGTTTGGTTGTTGTGTGGTCCTCGGCCTTGCTTCGCCGAACGAAGTGGGCGAAGTCTGTCAGGATGACATTTGCTACTTAACGTTTTCCGAGCAGCGGGAAGCGCGGCTTTTTTCCGCCGAACTGCTTCATCATCTGCCGAGACTGTTCGAACTGCTTGATCAAACGATTAACATCGGCAACCTGCGTGCCGCTGCCGATTGCAATTCGTTTGCGTCGCGAGCCGTTCAATATTGCGGGGCTGTGCCGCTCGCGAGCGGTCATCGAGCAGATGATCGCCTCAACCCGCTTGATGTCTTTCTCCGGAATGCTAAAGTCTTTCGGCAGCGCTCGCGAAAGTCCGGGAACCATCTTCATAATATCCGTCATCGAGCCCATTTTCTTCATCTGACGGAGCTGCTCTAAAAAATCGTCCAGCGTAAACTGTGATTTGAGGAACTTCTGTTCGAGGTCCTTGGCCTGTTCGGCACTGTAGAGGTTCTGTGTCTTCTCGATCAGGGTGAGAACATCGCCCATCCCGAGGATCCGCGAGGCCAGCCGATCGGGATAAAACGGTTCGAGCGCACTCAGCTTTTCACCGACGCCGATAAATTTGATCGGTGCACCGGTAACTCTGTGAATCGAAAGGGCCGCGCCGCCGCGCGAATCGCCGTCAAGTTTTGTGAGAATGACGCCGGTGATCCCGAGCCGATCGTGGAATCCCTTGGCGACGTTCGTAGCTTCTTGACCGGTCATCGCATCGGCAACCAGCAATATTTCTTTCGGGTTGACGGCCGCTTTGATCTTCTCCAACTCCGCCATCAGGTCGTCGTCGATTTGAAGTCGTCCGGCGGTGTCGATGATCACGGTAGAGATACCGAGACGCTTGGCCTCATTGACACCATCGCGCGCAATCGCAACCGGATCACCCTGACCGCGTTCGTAAACCGGAGTATCCACCTGGACGCCGAGCGTCTGGAGTTGCGCGATTGCCGCCGGCCGATACACATCGGCACCGATCAGCAGGCTGCGCCGACCTTCTTCTTTGAGACGCAGCGCAAGTTTACCGGCATGGGTTGTTTTTCCGGAACCCTGCAGTCCAACCAGCATGATGACCGAGGGCGGCGCATCCGAGAATTGCAGACGAGCCTGCGCTCCGCCGAGCAGCGCTACGAGCTGGTCGTGAACGATCTTGATAACCGTTTGAGCCGGGGTGAGCGATTCCAAGACATCGCTGCCGACCAAGTCCTCTTTGACTTTGGCGACAAACTCTTTGGCAGCCGAAAGCGAGACGTCAGCCTCAAGCAGAGCGATGCGCACTTCGCGCAACACTTCGCCAACCTGGGTTTCGCTTAAACGACCGCGACCGGTCAGGCGCGAGAAGATCGTGCCTAGCCGGTCGGAGAGAGCCTCAAACAATGCTTACTCTTTGCTCGCAGCTTCATCGACGCGCTTAACCGCATCGCCGACCGTCTTGATCTTCTCGGCTTCTTCATCAGGAATGTCGATGTTGAACTCGGTCTCAAACGCCATCACCAGCTCAACCTGATCGAGCGAATCGGCACCAAGGTCATCGGTAATGGAGGCCTGAGGCGTTACTTCGTCTTCATCGACACCGAGTTGCTCGACGATGATCTTCTTGACTTTATCAAACGTTGTGGACATACGTCTCCTCTATGGTTTGTGGAACGGTGGATGGGGTTGCGAGTGTTGTTGGCTTCACATTACAATACCGCCGTCTACGACGACCGTTTGACCGGTCAAGTAGCCGGCCGCTTCCGAACAAAGAAAGCTTACGATTCCGCTCACATCTTCGGGCTTACCCAAACGACCGAGTGCGGTGCTCTTTATATAGTGCTCTTTGGCGGCCTCCGGCATATTTTCGGTCATCGCTGTCTCGATAAATCCGGGCGCGACCGCGTTGACTCTTATGTTCCTTGACCCCAATTCCTTTGCTAATGACTTGGCGAGCGCAAGGACTCCGGCCTTAGAGGCGGCGTACGCTGCCTGGCCGGCATTTCCGGTAAGTGCCACTATACTGCTGACGAGCACAATCGATCCCGCACGCTGCTTCATCATCGGCCGCGCAACTGCGCCGCACAGATGAAAGGCTGACTTCAGATTTACCGCAAGCATCCGATCGAGCGTCTCGTCTTTGAGACGCAGAAGCAGCGCATCGGTGGATTGGCCGGCATTGCTGACGGCGAAATCAACCCGACCGAACAGTTCCAGCGTTTTGTCCACAGCCGACTCCACGGCAGACCGTTCGCAGACATCGGCAAGCAGAATTTCCGCGCGAACCGCCTGGCGCGCCGATTTGCAGGCCCGCGCGGTCTCCTCCAATGCCGTACGATCGCGTCCGATCAACGCGACATCGGCGCCGTGCTGCGCAAAATCAATCGCTATCGCGCGCCCGATCCCGCGGCTTGCACCGGTAATC
>JALYVT010000169.1 GCA_030853105.1 Vulcanimicrobiota bacterium | reverse complement strand
TCGCCGGCGTCGTCGGCGGAATCCTCATCGACCTGTTCATCTATCTCACGGGCTTGCTGCCCAACCATCAGCCGCTTAGCGGAATGTATCTTTTTGTAGCATCCAGCGCGATCGGGAAGGCTGCCTACACGACTGCGAACGCGGTGTGGCTGGGCGCCTTCATGCACTTTTGCGTGAGCATCGGCTGGGGAATCGGCTACGCCTATCTCGCGAACAGCAATTCGAACATTGCAAACCGTCCGCTGTTATCCGGAGCGGTCTTCGGTGTGGTTGTCTACATCGTGATGCAGATCGTGCTGATCCTCGCAAAAACCTATGCCGAACCAACGCTCATCGTATTCGTGACGCAGCTAATCGCGCACTGCGTCTTCTTCGGTCTGCCGGTTGCGTTAATTGTCTCGCGCATGATTCGTTCGCGCGCTTGATCGGCGAGATCAGAGTTTCGCTCGATGCGTTACGGCATAACGCTCGCACGCTACGCGAACTCGTCACGCCTGCAAAGTGCGCATTTGTTGTAAAGTCAAATGCTTACGGACATGGACTGATCGACACGGCGCTTGCGATAGAGCCGTTTGCCGACTACGTCTGCGTGTACGGGCTCGAAGAGGCGCTTGCCCTTCGGGACGGCGGGATAACCGCGCCGATTCTAGTAATGGGACCGATTCCGCTTGATGCATTAGGTGATGCCTTCGCTGCGAAGGTGGAGATCGCGTTGTGGGATACCGGCAGTTACGCGCGCACCGCAGCGAGCACCGCGCGAAAATACGGCGGTGCATTTCCGGTTCACGCGAAGCTCAATACCGGCGTCGCGCGACTTGGAATTGAGGCTCAAGATGCACCCGACGCCATAGAAGATTTTCTGCGCATTCCAGATCTGCGAATTGCCGGAATCTTCTCGCACTTGGCCTCCGCCGAAGAACTCGATTCGCCGTTTACGCTCACGCAACTCGACCGCTTTACCAAAGCTCTGGCGCCGATTGAACCGCTGCTGCAAGAGCGAAACATCGCGCCGGTGCGACACATCGCGGCTTCGGCCGCTGCAATGTTGTGGCCGCAAACCCGCCTTGACATGGTGCGCATCGGTATCGCACTCTATGGCCTGTGGCCCTCAGCGCAAACCCAACAAGCGCTCGGCGAACAAGCAATCACGCTGCAACCGGCACTTGAGTTTATCAGCACGCTTTGCGTGATTCGCGACGTTGCGGTGGGTATGCCGGTCGGGTACGGATCAACCTATCATGCGCCTCGGACGATGCGCATCGGCGTCGTTCCGTTGGGGTACGCCGACGGTGTCCCGCGTGCGCTCTCCAATCGCGGTGCGTTCGTGGTCGATGGCGCGCGATGCCCGATCGTCGGTCGCGTCTGCATGAACATGACGATGATCGACTTGACCGCCGCACCGAATGCCGCCGTCGGTATCACCGTGAGCCTTATCGGGGGACCCGGGAGCGTGCGGGTCAGCGCAGAGGACTGGGCGCTGTGGGCCGACACCATAAATTACGAGATCGTCGCCCGCTTACCGAGCGAGATTCCACGCAGCTATTTCGGCGAAGATGAACCCATCGAGAAACTTGTTCGAGCGCCGCAGCGTTGAACAGAACAGCATGAGATCGACGGCGCTGTTCCTGCTCCTGGCGCTGCTCCCGGCGGCAGCATTGGCCGCGCGGGTGAAGGTCGCCGTGAACGACCGCCCGATCGAGCTACCCGCCTACGCTAATCACGGTCGGGTCATGGTGCCGATGCGGTCGATCTTTGAAGCGCTCGGGGCGCAGGTGACCTATGAAGGCCGCAAGCACATGATCCATGCGGCTACCGCGACCCACTGGCTGGCGCTCCAGATCGGTTCCAAGACCGCAACCGTCGACGGCCGCTCGCAGAAACTCGATGCGCCCGCGCGCGTTCGCGCCGAGCGAACCTTCGTGCCGATTCGATTTGTCTCGCAGTCACTCGGTGCCGTCGTCGGCTACGACAATCGAACGAACACGGTAGCGATCCATCAACACTTGGCAGCGCCGATAGCAATCGCAACACCGCAAAACTCCGGATTGGCGCCAACCGTTGTCGATCAAGAACCGGCACCGAATCAGCGGCTCACGACGACGCAGCCAACGATCTCCGCGACGATCGCTCGCCACGGCGGACCAGCCGTTATCAGCACCAATTTATTTGTTGACGGCAACGATGTAAGCAGCCAAACCAAGTTCGACGGGTCGATCCTCAGCTACGTTCCTCGCGATCGTCTAGCTGCCGGCTGGCACAATGTCTTCGTTCACGGTGCCGACGAGAACGGATTGAGTTTCGATTCAAGCTGGTCCTTCAGTTCGCCCGACCCGCAGTACGGATACAACTCGTACCCGGCGTACAGCCAAGGATTTCAATTTTACGCAAACGGACCGACAACATTTTATCCCGGGCAGTACATGAACTTCGTTTTAATTGCGCCGCCTGGGGGATATGCGACCCTGCAACTGTGCAACGGCTGGCAGTATCCGTTTTCAAACTATTCGTCGGGAAATTTCTATCAAATAACTCAGGCGGTTCCGTGGGGATACTCGTACCCGTATTGTAACGCAACGGCGATCTACACCGGCTGGAACGGACAAGAAACCTACGTTCCGATTCCAATCTACATCGCGATCTACACGCGGCCAACGCCCGCGCCCCCGATTCCGCAACCCACCGGAACACCGGGCTATCGCAACACAACCCCGGTCGGGCGACGGCCTGAAACTACGCCGACGCCTTCACCGGTGCCGTCGCCGCGCCGAACAATGCCGACTCCGCATCCGATAATCTTGCGCACACCGCCGCCGCGCGCACGGGTAACGCCGATTCCGCGGCGCGTATCTCCGCCGATTGTTCCCCGGCCGCGCCCAAAGCCGCAGCCCAAAGCAACGCCGGTTTAGGTTTTTCCGTTCGCGGTGCGCTGTTCGATCGGTTCGAACGGATGCACCGGCGGCCCGGCATAAGCGGCTTGCGGACGAATGAGCCGATTATCGGCGAGCTGTTCGAGAATATGTGCACTCCAGCCGGCGATTCGTCCGCATGCGAAGATCGGCGTGAACTCATCGCCCGGAAATCCTAGACTGTAAAAGAGCGGCGCGGTATAAAAATCGACGTTGGCGTAGATGCGTTTGCCGGGTTTCTGCTCTTGCAGCACTTTGTTGCTTGCATCTTCGAGCGCCCGCGCGATCGCGTACCATTTGGGATCGGTAATCTCACCGAGCGCTTTAGCGACACCATCGAGATGCTGCGCGCGCGGATCGCGCACTTTGTACTCGCGATGTCCCATCCCCATAATTCGCTCTCCGCGCGCAAGCACTTCGCGCACGTACGTCTCCGCACGTTCAGGCTTTCCGATCTCGAGCAAGACGCGACCGACCGCGCTCGCCGCGCCGCCGTGGGCTTCGCCTTCAAGGGTTGCAATCGCCGAGGTGACGGCTGCATAGATATCGGCTTTGGTTGAGGCGGTAACGCGCGCCGAGAATGTCGATGCGTTGTATGAGTGATCGGCCAGCAGCACCAGATAGGTGTCCATCGCATCTTCGGCGATTTGGGTTGGAACCTCGCCCGAGCGCATGTAGAGGAAGTTCGCGGCTTGCGAGAGATCGCTGCGCGGTTCGATCGGATCGAGGTTGCGTCGAATGCGATCCCACGCCGCAACGATCGTCGGAATCTTCGCGATAAGTTCGATGGCGGAGTGGACATCGGAGGTATGCGCGCCGTGCTGATTGACCGGTGAGAACAGTGCAAGCCCGGAGACGACGGTGCGCAGCACATCCATCGGCCACGCATCTTTGGGAGCGCCGTGCATTGCGTTTATCAGCGGCTGCGGAAGCATTCGGCGCGAGCCGAGTTCTTTGTTGAGGGCAGCGAGCTCGTTTGTCGTGGGTAGGTGCCCGTACAGCAACAGATGCGCGACTTCTTCAAAACAGGCGTTCGGCGCAAGATCGTGAATATCGTAGCCGCGATAAGTCAGGCGCCCCGCCTCGCCCTCGACATTGCTGAGTAGCGTGCTGCCGACGACAACGCCTTCTAGGCCGGGATTAACGATCGTACCGCTGGTAGACAGAATTGGCTCCTCCGGTTTTTGGTGGGTATCCTATTTTCGGTCCGCGCACCCGTGCTACCTGGAATCGGGCCATCCCACGCTCCTCACATGCTGGTTTGGGTTTCGGTAAAAATCTTACTTCCACCGGGGCTGGTAATCACCCTAACCCTCCAGGTTGTCTTCACGTGGAAAATCGGAATGATAGGAATGTCAAAGCCTTCGCTCTTGCTGCCGCGCACGATGTTCGGTCTGTATTTTTCGGGCACGATCTTCAAAGTGCGCAGATCGATCACATGGACTTCCAGGTAGCAACCTTTACCCACAACGGCACTCTCTACGACCAGGTAGTGTTCGTTACTCGAAGTCGTCGCAAATGAGAGTGGGCGGGGCGTCGCGCACGCTTCTTTTGGATTGAGCGCGATGATGGTCGGGTTCGCAAGCATACCGAGACTTGCCAGCGGAAAACTCTTCAGCGGGTGAGCGCCGCGTGCGATCCTCAAATACCCTGAGACGATAACGGGCCCGTCATCGCTTTCACTAGTATAGCCGGGGTGCCTGACACTATATATAAGGCTCGCTGTTACGCCCGTATCGGAGGTTACCGAAATGCTCTTCGCTGCTATTATTGCAAGTAACACCGGACCGGCGATCATGCAGCACTAGCCTTCCCGGACTTTACCATCGGCTTAACTCTAGCGATCTCTTTTGCTTTCGGACCATGCGGGGCATCCCACAGATCGAGCTGCAGTTGCTCGCGTAGCCACACCCCGGGACTGGTGTTGAGCGCGCGAGCAAGGCGTAGCGCCGTATCGGGCGTAATACCACGCCTACCGTTAATGATTTCGTTCAATCGGTGGCGTGCGATACCCAGCATACC
>JALYVT010000168.1 GCA_030853105.1 Vulcanimicrobiota bacterium | reverse complement strand
ACAAGCGAACCGATGCCGATCGGCAAAAACGCGAATCCCATGTAGGTACCTTGTTGGCCGGGCGGCGCGAGCCGCGAAATATATTCATAGTAGCGAGGCGATTGCACGATCTCGCCGAGCGCAACGACAGCAAGGGCTAACACCGCCAGCAATACGCTTGGGTGCGCCGGGATCAGCAGCCATGCAACGGACGTGATGAGCGTTCCGAGTACGATCGCTTGCAAGGGCCGAAGCCTGCGAGTGATGCTATTGATTCCGACGGTGAGCGATATGACGATTAGCGGATCGGTGATTAGAATCAACGGCGTATTCGCATTCTTGTCTAGGTAGTGGACGATGTAGATCGGCAAAATCAGGTACTGTTGCCAATAGACGATCCAATAGCCCGAGAAAATTACGAGAAAAAGCATGAAACGCCCGTTTCCAACTACGGTCATGAAATCGCGCGCGGTCCCCGCAACGGACGGCACAGATGGCGCCGTAACCTCTGCACGTGGTTCGCGGAAGAACACCAGCACTACGACGGCCATCAACAAGACGCTGAACGCCGCGATGAAGTACACATCGCTAGTAGGAAGTCGCGAATGTAACCAACCGGCCAGAAATGGGCCGAGCGTGCTGCCGATGTTCACCATCGTGTAGTAAATGGAATATCCGATCGAACGAACGCTTTCATTCGATGCTCGCGCCGTCGTACCAACGACCGATGGCTTCACGAGCGCGATTCCGAGTGCAGGTAAGAACAGAATGATCCCTGCCAGAATCGGCAGCGGAACGACGTCGCGCACCGACGCAAGCCACGGCGCTCCGATCGAGCCGACTAAGAAATACGCGCCCGTTAGGATGAAATACGCGGACGAAAGTGCGCGTCGAAAGCCGATGCGATCGGCAAGCGCACCGCCGAAGATGGCCATGACCCACACCGCTCCACCGAAGATCCCGCTGAGGGTCGCAGACTGCGTTGTGGAAAGCCCAAGCGTCTGATTGAGATAGACTGCCAGCGTCGAGAACACTGCGTAGTACGAAAGACGTTCGAAAATCTCGCTCGTGTTCGCAACCCAAAAGGGCCGCTCGAACCCGCCTCGGATCTGTGACCACCGTTGGGCCATGCTCAAACTCGCGCTCCTTTCAGCGGCCGGCTCTTTCGTCTAGTTCGTCCTTCGGGTGAGTACCTTCGCACCCCTCACCACGGCCTTTAGGTAAGCTCGCGCCTGCAGCCCAAGTCCTGCACGGGCTAACAAGTCTAGGCCGCTGCGAAACACTCCCGGCTCCACGCCGTATCTGCATCAAACTACGTTGGAAACGAAATGCGCATAGGTTCGCTTAGTCGGAAGGCGAGAATCGCCGGACTTCTGTACCTAGCATTGGTCTTGGTCGGGCCAATTCGCTTGATATACATTCCGAGCGTGTTATTCGTGTCGGGACACTCGGCAGTGACGGCGCATAATATAGCGTCGCACGAGATGCTATTCCGGATCGGAATCTTCTCGGATCTGGTCACCGCGACGCTAGACATCTTCGTCGTACTCGCCCTCTACCGATTGCTCGGCTTTGTCGACCGGAGATTGGCGACACTCATGCTTATCCTCGGCCTCGTCGACGTGCCGATTTATTTTGTAAACACGTTAAACGATATTGGCGCGCTTCTGTTTTCGCGCGGTGCGGATTTTTTGTCTGCGTTTGGAGAACCTCAGCGCGATGCGATGGCCATGCTGTTTTTAAATCTGCATCACTACGGGGCTGTAGTAAACGAAGTATTTTGGGGGCTCTGGCTTCTCCCGTTCGGTATCCTCGTCTACAAGTCGGGCTTTCTTCCTCGCGCTCTCGGCATGTGGCTCATCTTAAACTGCTTCGCTTACCTGGCGCAGAATGTCACCGGCATCTTGCTGCCGCAGTTCGCGGATATAGTCGAGAACGTTTCGTTCCCCGTGCAATTCGGCGAAATCGCGATCATGCTATGGCTGCTCATTAAGGGTGCAAACGAGAAAGGCATCAGAATTGCCGCCATATGACCCCGAGCGCACTTCGCCACGTCGCCTTGGTCACGAGTTCTTATAGACGAGCAAGGGTGAACGGACAAACGGCGAAAATGTATGCCGTATTCGAAAGGATTTTCAATGGCGATGCGACTCCCGATTCGTTTGGTGCTGTTCGGTTTGGCTGCCGTCCTAATATCTGCAGTCGGCGCGAAGCCGACATTCGCCGCAGTGAATCCGTTCTTTACGCCGAGCACGCTGCCGTTCGGCGCTCCTCCGTTCGACCGCATCTCCGATGCCGACTACCAACCGGCGATCGAGGCCGGCATGGCGGACCAGTTGCGCGAGATCGACGCGATTGCGAATAATCCCGTTCCCCCGACATTTCAAAACACGTTGGTTGCGCTCGAGAGATCTGGCCGGCTCTTGGATCGTGCCCTGTCGGCGTTCTACGCCGTCACGGGAGCGAACACCGATCCAACGCTGCAACGCGTGGAGGAGATCGAGGCGCCGAAGCTCGCAGCGCACAACGATGCGATCTATTTGAATCCTAAGCTTTTCGCCCGGGTCCAGGCCATTTACAGTCGTCGGGCGATGTCGCATCTGGATTCGGAGTCGCAGCAACTGCTGAAGGTCGACGACGAACGCTTCGTTCGGTCAGGGGCGCAACTCGCACCTGAGAATCAGGCGAAACTCCGCGATCTCAATAAGCAGCTTGCAATGCTGCAAGCGGCGTTCCAGCGCAAACTGCTGGCTGGGACGGCCGCGGGCGCCCTCGTCGTATCGGATAGCGCGGAGCTTGTGGGAATGAGCGACGATTCGATCGATGCTGCGGCACAGGCTGCCGAGAGCCGCCAGATGTCGGGCAAATGGCTGATTCCGCTGCAAAACACGACTCAGCAGCCGGCACTGCAGATGCTCGACAATCGCTCGACACGCGAGCACCTCTTCGAAGCGTCTTGGACGCGCACCGAGAACAACGGCGCGAACGATACGCGTGATACGGTCGCGACGATCGCGCAGCTTCGAGCCCAGAAAGCGCAGTTGCTCGGCTACTCCGACTACGCAGCCTACGCGCTGACGACGCAGATGGCGAAAGATCCGGCAACCGTTGAAAAATTTCTCTCCGGGTTGATTGCGCCCACTAAAGCAAAGGCATCGGAAGAACGTTCCGAGATTCAGGCGGCGATCGATAAAAGCGGGACGCCTTTTCAATTGCAGCCCTGGGATTGGAACCACTACGCGGATCGCGTTCGCAAGGCGAAATACGATTTCGATGAGAGTGCGGTACGTCCGTATTTCGAGCTAAACAACGTTCTACATAATGGACTTTTTTATGCCGCAAATCAGCTCTACGGCATCACCTTCAAAGAACGTCATGACATTCCGGTTTATCAGCCCGACGTGCGCGTCTTCGAAGTCTTCGACAAAGACGGATCACCGCTCGCCTTAATGTACTTCGATTTCTTCAAGCGCGACAATAAATTGGGTGGCGCATGGATGTCGACGTTCGTCAATCAATCGAAGCTCCTGCACACGAAGCCGGTCGTGTACAACGTTGAAAACTTCACGAAGCCGGCGGCGGGCCAACCGGCCCTGTTGACGGCCGAAAATGTTACGGGCATGTTCCACGAGTTTGGCCACGCGCTCAACGGGTTTTTTGCAGACCAGGAGTACGAGTCGCTCTCGGGGGCCGCCACCGCGCGCGATTTCGTCGAGTATCCGTCGCAGTTCAACGAGCACTGGGCGTTCTACCCGAAAGTTCTTGCGCACTATGCGGTCAACTATAAAACAGGTGAGCCGATGCCTGCGGAGCTGTTGCAAAAAATGGCGGCGTCATCGAAGTTCAACGAGGGGTACGATGTGGGCGAAGTGCTCGCCGCCGACGAGGTGGACATGGCATGGCATACGCTTCCAGCTAGCGCCCCGAAGCAGGATCCCGACGCGTTCGAAAAAGGAGCGCTTGAAAAGTCCGGGACGGATTTCGAAGACGTTCCGCCGCGGTACCGTTCCACGTACTTTTCTCACATTTGGTCGGGGGGATATGCCGCAGGCTACTACGCCTACATGTGGAGCGAGATGCTGGATGACGACACCTTCCAATGGTTCGTTCAACATGGCGGCCTGACGCGCAGCAATGGACAGCGTTTCCGCGACATGATTCTTTCTCGCGGTCATTCGGAAGACTACGGCCCGATGTTCCGAGCATTTTATGGAAGCGACCCAAAAGTTGGACCATTGCTCGACTACCGCGGGTTGGCACCGCAGTAATTAGTCGAAGCGCCCTTCGGCTGATGCGGTTCGAAGAAATAGGGTTATGGTGGTGCATCTACGGGCCGTTCATGGTTGCCTTGCGCGTGCAACGACAGATTGAGAAAGGGACGAGCCAGAGCCAGGTCGGCGCTATTTTTTTCCTTTGGAGTTCAGTTTGACAGCCGCGCGGATTATCTCTTTGAAGGCAGATTCATTGATTTTGTCGCCTTCATACAGATCGATCGCGCGCCTGGTATTCCCGTCGAGGCTCGAATTAAAGATGCCCTTTGGGTCTTTGATCGAAGCGCCTTTCGCGAAAGTGAGCTTCACGTGAGTTTTGTACGCCTCGCCGGTGCAAACAATGCCGCTATCGGACCAGACTGGAACTCCCCGCCATTTCCATTCTTCCGTTATGTCACGGTCCGTCTCTTTGATGATCTTGCGAACGTGGGCGAGCGTTTCACCACGCCAATCGCCCAGCTCTGCGATTCTCTGGGTGATAAGCTCGGAAGGGCGATTTGCTTTGATTAACGTCGAGTTTCTTCATCATCTAAACCATGGAGCGTGGTGCAAATAGCGTTTGTGATCGCACCCTTCTGCGAACGCCAGTAACGGGTTGGCAATTCTTTAAAGTGCTCTGGCGCTTGTTGACTTTTACCGTTTCGGAAAACAGAAGGCAGCAATTCATCAAATCCGTGCGCCGCC
>JALYVT010000167.1 GCA_030853105.1 Vulcanimicrobiota bacterium | reverse complement strand
ATGCCAAACTGGCGGCACTTGCCGATCGGCTACCATGGCCGATCCAGCACGATCGTTATCGACGGAACGCCGATCGTTCGACCGAGCGGCCAGAGCAAACCGCCGTCGGCTGCCACACCAACATTTGGGCCGAGCAAACTGCTCGACATCGAACTCGAGATGGGGTTCGTCACCGGCCCTGGCAATACGCCTGGCGTACCAATTGAGACGAGTGATGCGCACGAGCATATCTTTGGGATGCTGTTGGTGAACGACTGGAGCGCACGCGACATTCAAGCCTGGGAGTATCAGCCGCTAGGGCCATTCCTGGGCAAATCATTTGCCACCTCGATCTCACCGTGGGTCGTGACTCTCGAAGCGCTCGAACCATTTCGCATCGCCGGTCCGATTCAAGAACCTGCGCCGCTCGACTACCTGCGCGTAAACGAGGACTGGGGATACGATATTCGCTTGCAAGTTCTTTTGCAAACCGCGCAGATGCGTTTGGCCGGCATCGAACCTGCGATCATCTCGACGACCAACTTTAAAGACATGTACTGGAATATGGCCCAGCAACTCGCCCATGTCACCATCAACGGTACCGCAACTCGGCCGGGTGATCTCTACGCCTCCGGGACAATCTCCGGCACGACGCCCGACAGTCTGGGAAGTTTTATCGAACTCACTTGGCGCGGCGCTCGCCCGCTGCATCTCCACTCGGGCGAAACCCGCACATTTCTAGAAGATGGAGACGCAATCACTCTTCGCGGCTGGTGCGAAAATCCTGAAGCGCGCCGAATCGGCTTTGGCAGCGTCCGCGGCACAATTCTGCCCGCGTATTCCAACAAACAGGTTTAGTAGCGCAGCCGCGCTCTTAATCGAGTAACACTTTTTCGCTAAGTGCGGCACGGCGCAGATCGACATGGCTTGCGCGGACGATGGTTAAAAATCCACTTAACAGCTTGGTGCGCCTTTTCGCGATCCACCGGAGCTGCGACTAGAGAGGCGACCGGGCGACCGTTACGCGCGAGAAGAATCGTTTCAACAGCCTCGACCGCCGAAACCAATTCGGAGAGGCGCGCCTTCGCATCGACGATGCCAACAATTTTCATGTAAATAGCGTGCCATAAAAAAACAGGGTCTAGTCTAGTCCAGTTCACTCGCGTCGCCAATGAGCAACGCCTTTAGGGCAGTCGCCATCGCCGCGAACGGCCCCGACGCGCAAGGCAGACGGGCCTTCGTTGTTAGACGCTTCTCGATACGGATCCGCTCCTGTGCTCTAGGCGGTAGTCGGCTCTTCGATCCAGGAGCGGAAGTATGTGGGGTCTTCGACGTCGAGCGCGGCGGCGGCGAGCTGCAGTGGCTTGAACGTATCGACCATGACGGCGATCTCGTCGGTCGAGGTTTTTCCGAGACTGCTTTCGATCGCGCCGGGTTGCGGCCCGTGCGGCGCACCGGCGGCGTGCAGGGTGATCGAGCCTTCCTCGACCCCGCGGCGGCTCATAAAGTTTCCGCTGACGTAGTAGATCACTTCATCGCAATCGACGCTTGAATGATTGTATGGAATTGGGATCGCAAGCGGATGGTAGTCGAACATGCGCGGTACAAACGCGCAGAACGCCGCACCCGGCGCCTCGAAAGTTGCATGTGCCGGTGGCGGCTGATGCAGTTTGCCGGTGATTGGCGCGAACTCGTCGACATTAAATGCGTACGGATAGCAGTACCCGTCCCAGCCGATGACGTCGCACGGATGATTTTGAACGATGTAGACAGCGTGGCGTCCATTGTTGGTTACCCGCACTTCGAATTCACCGGTCTCCTCGACCGGAGTGCCAAGCAGCGGCGCGCGAAAATCGCGTTCGTAATACGGCGCATGCTCTTCGAGCTGTCCAAACTCATTGCGATATTTGCGCGGGATGCGAATCATGCCCGCGCTCTCGTGCACTAGCATCATCGTCGGTTCGGCCGGACGCAGCTTGTACGTCGTGCCGCACGGCACGATCAGATAGTCGTGCGCGCGATAGGCAAGCTCACCAAACGACGTTTCAAGTACGCCGCTGCCGCGATGGATAAACAGCATCTCATCGCCGCCGACATTGCGGTAGAAGTACTCCATCGGTCTGTCGACATGCGCGGTTGAAATCAATAAATCACCATTGCCGAGCAGCGGAACGCGGGCCTCGATCGCATCGCCCGTCACCTGAAGCTTCTGCGTAAGAATATGCCGGTTGCGAAGCGGCTCGTTCGGCTGCAGTTGCACCGCCGCTCGTTTCCACGGCCGTACTTCAAGTGTCGCAGTCGGCGGACGGCGGTGGTAGAGCAGCGAGTACACACTCTCGAAACCCTTAGTGGAGAACAGTTCTTCGGCATACAGCCCGCCGTCGGGACGACGAAACTGAATGTGTCGTTTATGCGGAAGCGATCCTTGACGAATGTACGACGGCACTGCCTATTGCTCTGATTTGGGCGCGCGCTCGACTGCGGCGAATCCATTGTCGCGATGACTGCCGTCGCAAAATGGCTTGGTCGCCGAGCCGCCGCATCGGCATAACGCCACCGTTTCGCCGGCGATCGTATATGTTGCACCATCGGCATCGGTGAGGTTCACCGGACCTTTGAGAAGGTAGGGGCCGCTCTCGCGGACTTTAATCGTTAGTTCAGCCATTACGGTGTTTTCGGAACCGCGATTCCGAACTCTTGATAAAAAGCGTTCGGACTCATCGCTCTCCCGAGAAAGTTGTGAACCTCGACATCCGGTTCGAGCGTGCGCGCCGGCTGCAGGATATCTTTGCGATAACGCATGCCGACGACCGGATTCTCCAGTCCGCCTTTTTTGAAAGCGGTGAACATGTCTTGCGCGTACACCTTCGACCAAAGATAGCCGTAGTAACCCGCGTCATAGCCGCCCATGAGGTGGCCGAATGCCGCTTGCGGATGAATGCCGGCGACCATACCGATCGGTGTGACCGCGTCCGCGACTTTTGCCCACAGCGCAGTGGTGTCGACTTTTGCGCCCATCGTGTGCGCGTCCATATCGAAGTCGGAGAGCATGATCTGGCGTGTCGTAAAGTAGGCATAATCGACGTGCTTGGCCGCGACCATCTTTGCGATCAGTGCGTCCGGAAGCGGCGCGCCCGTCTTGACGTTCGAGCTGATCTCTTTGAGAATCGACGGCTGCCAAACAAAGTTTTCAAGCATCTGCGAGGGCGCCTCAACAAAGTCTGAGCGGAAGCCGGCGCTTAGCGTTTCGTACGGCGCTGTCGCAAGCAGCGCGGCCATATCGTGACCGAACTCATGGAAGAATGTCACGACATCGTCATGGCTCAGCAGCGCGGGGTGGCCCGGTGCCGGGCGCGGCCAATTGCCGACGATCGCCGCGATCGGCGGGCGATAACTGCCGCCGGTCTCACGTACGGGCAGAATCCCAAAGTTGGCGAAGTGGTCGTATTTCCCGGGCCGCGGAAACAGATCGAAGTACGTGGTGCCGATCAATTTTCCGGTTTTGGTGTCGCTGACGGTATAGCCGATAACATCCGGGTTCCATGCGTTGGCCGGCTTGAGTTGCGTGAATGTGACGCCGAGAAGCTTGTGATAGATGCCGAGCACCGCGTCGATCGTGTGCTGAACGGGAAAGTATTGACGAATGGCGTTATTGTCAACCGCATATTTGGTCTTGTTCAGTTGCTCGTCGTAGTACCCGACATCCCATGCATTGAGCACCGCATGCGGATTGCGGGTCTCTTTCGCCTTTAACGCGCTCAACACCGCAATATCTTTGCGGGCTTTCGGAAGAATGGCCTTATCCAAGCCACCTAAGAATGTGAAAACTCGTGCGGGTGTCGCGGCCATCTTGTCGGAGAGCTGATAGGCTGCCCACGTGTGATAGCCGAGCAGTTTTGCCAATCGGTCCCGAACCGCAAGCGCCTGCTCAAGCAATTTTGTATTTGGACCGGCCTGCCGATTATTGTAGGCCATGTAATAGAGCTTGCGGGCGGTTGAGTCTTTGGCGTTGGAAAGGACCGGGGTTGCGGTGCTCTCGTTTACGGGGACGACGAAGTTGCCGTCGGCGTTCTTTTTTAGCCCGGCGATGAAATCTTCGGGAAGGCCCACGGTCTGCGCGGAGGTCAGCGCGATCGTGGTGGCGTCGTTGCCGAGATTCTCGCCGTATTTGTTTTGAAGCTGGGTAAGCTGCTTGCTGAGTGTAACGAACTCTGCGCGTTTCGCGGTGGGCAGACCGGCGCCCGAGCGCTCAAGCACCTTCAGCCATAGGTCGGTCAGTTTTTTCTGATATACGTTGCTAGCGGTACCGCTACTCTTGGCCGATTTGAGCGCCGTATAGAGCGCTGGGTCGGCAGTAAGCACCGTGAAGAAGTCGGATTCTTTATTGTTGCAATCCAGAGATGCATCGCGCACGGCCTTATCGACCGCTACATTAAATAGAAACTGCTCGGGGACGGTGGTGTCATTCAGGTTTGCGGTCGCGTCTTCCAGCGGAAGAACGACGCTCTCGAATGTTCGCGCAGACCGTCCCAGCAGCATTGCTTTGATCGACGCATCTGCGGTCGCGATGGCAGCCGTGCAATTGGTTGTAATCTGCTCCGGAGTGAGATTCCAGTTTTCTTGTGTGCCCGCAACCGGGGTCAAAGGCGTTTGGTCGGGGGCGGCTGAGGCCTGGGCGTAAACGAGGACGACCAGCGTTAGACTGCCGAGCAGCCGGGTCAGGATTGCGGACAAAGAAAAACCTCCAGGGTGAAGTGCTCTACCTTACTAACGAAGGGACGAGCGCACCTGTCGCGCTGACGGGCGCCCTTCGACCACGGCTTCGCCTGCTCAGGGTGACAACCGGCGAAAAGTCTCTTGGGGTTTTGGGCGGCTGTGCTATTATGGTCCGAGCCATGATGGGGCTCGGGCTTCGCGCGGCGTAACCTTGTGAACCCCGCGAGGACCGGAAGGTAGCAGCGGTAAGCGAGTTC
>JALYVT010000166.1 GCA_030853105.1 Vulcanimicrobiota bacterium | reverse complement strand
TTCACGCCGCAGGGCGGACTGGCCGGGGTGTACGATAAGCGGCAGCTCGTTCCGTTTGCTGAAGACTTTCCCGGGAAGCGCTTTCTGTTTTGGCTGCCGTACGTCGGAAAGCTGAACGGCAATTTCGGGAACGGTCACATTGCCGGCGTCTACCCGGGTCCGCTTGCGTTTGCGCCGCTCATTTGCTGGGAATCCGCGTTTGCAGATCTCGCCCATGCGCAGCTTCGTAACGGTGCACAGCTGCTGGTGATCTCTACCGATGATGCTTGGTTTGGCGAGAGCGCGGGGCCGTTTCAGCATGCCGAAATTGCGCAGATGCGCGCGATCGAATCTGGAACGTGGGTTGTGCGCGCGGCTTCAACCGGGGTCTCGGGAATTATCGCCCCCGACGGGCGCTATACCGAGCGTTCGATACTGGATCGGCGCGCGGTCGTTTTGGGAGATGTCGGACCTCCATCGGGTTCGGTGTTTGCGAAGATCGGCCCGAGACCGATTGCACTCGCGCTTATCGTACTCTACCTTGTGCTTTTCACCGTGCGTCGAGATGCCGAGAAGTAAAGTAAACTGGCGCAGAATTGCAACCTACGCGGCAATTGCGCTCGCGGTATTTCTGGTAATCGGGGTCATCCGCGCAGGCAAAGACATTCCGCCGCCGCCCGGCCAAGAGCCGATTATTTTGAGCGGCGGTAAGGTTGCGGCGCACCGCATCACTTCGCGTTCATGGAGTTTCAGCTACGATCATGCGCAGACTTCACCCGATGGGACGGTCGCAAACGTGGATGGGATTCATAGCGGCGTGCTTTTCAAAGACGGCAAGCCGTACCTAAGCATCTCCGCACAGCACATTACCGCAAATACACAGACGTTCGACTTTACCGCGACCGGCGATGTCCACATCGAATATATCGGTGACAAAGGCAAGCGCAAACGCTCGTTCGACACCGATCTGGTAATCTGGGCGAATGCGCAGCGACAGCTGCAGCTCAATCACCCCAGCATCGTGCGCACCGGCGACGACACGCTGACCGTCTCGTCAGTGCTGATCGATTTTCACACCGGCACGGTACACTTGGGCGCAATTAAAGGCAAGATTAATATTTAGTATTGCGGCTTACCCGCGCCTTGAAAGCAGCCGATAGAAGTAACATGCGCTCGCTTATTCGCGCTGCGGCACTAATCGCGGCGGTTTTCGTCATCGCTGCTTGCGCGCAGCATCCGACGGCGCAACCCGCGCCCACCCCGGCGGACCACTTGGCTCAACTCGGGATAAAGATGCCGCTGCGTCTGGCGGTCCGAAAGATCGCATTTCGACCATTTCTGCCGGCCAATCGAATTGGACAGATCGCGGTGATTCCGCCGCTGGGCGGCGAGGATACGCCGGCAAATCGCGGGGTGTCGGTTGAATATCGATCCGGCAGCAGCAAGCTGCTGCTCTCGGAGTGGCCTGCGCAGAAGTTTGCGCTGACCGTGGGGCAAAACGACCTCACGTCCCACCCCTGCGCGGCGTACGCCAAGGCCGATGGGGCGATCTGGCTCACGCTCGGGGGTTTGGTTATGACCTTGCAGGCCGACGGGAAAGGCGGCTCAAGCCGTGTGTTTGGCGAGGCTGCGGCCTTAATCCGAGCCGGAGCCTGTTAGGGCTTTTCCTTGGCATCGGCGGCAATCTTCTTCTTCGCCTCGGCGATCAATTGCTTAACTTTCTGACCACCTTTATGCCCGATCTCCTCGTAGAAATTGGCACCGTATTTTTCCTTGACGATTTTCCCGCCCTTTTGACCGATCGCTTCGTAGAACTCGGCTCCGTGGCGCGCGCGAGTGGCCTGCCCGCCCTTGCGCCCGATCTCCTCATAAAAGGTCGACCCATAGCGGTCGCGGACGGTCTTGCCGCCCTTTTTGCCGGCCTCGCGAACCGACATTCCACCGGTCGGTTCGGATTCCGGCTCGGGGGGTTTATTCACTTTGGCTGCCACGAATACGCAGCTCCCTACGACTTACGTTTGAGTTTCTGGCCGCCCTTTTGCCCGATCACCTCATAAAAGGACGCGCCGTATTTTTCCTTGGTTGCCTCGCCGCCTTTACGGCCGATCGCCTCATAAAACTCGGTCCCGTATTTGGCCTTTACACGATCGCCGCCGCGCTTGCCCGCCTCCCGTACGGTCATGCCGGTGTTTGCGCCATTGTTGGACTGATTTTGCGTTGCCATCGTGCTGTTTCACCTCAAATAAGAATATTGACTCCAAGTAAATACCCACCCGGAAGCTTATTAAACCGCCGAGCACGAACTGCGCTGAAACTGCGTTACGGTGAAAAGATGAAGTTTCTGCACATTCTGAGTGCGATGGTCATCCTGGGACTCGTTGGATCGAGCGCTCGGGCGGCCGTGAATCCGCTCTCCCTTCGGATCGAGCTTAGCCGTCATTCACTCGATCTGCTCGACGTACTCACGGCCTCAATTATCGTGCAGAACACGAGTGCTAAAACCGTGCGCGCAAGCTTTCCGAACACCGACACCTACGACATCGAGCTAATTCGTGACGACAAGGTCGTTTGGTCCTACGACCGCACGCATAATCCGATCGCTATCAAACGGGTGCTCTATTTTTCACCCGGAAGAACGGTTCTCGTTCGTCACGATTGGAATCAGACGCTGCTCGATGGCCGCAGCATCGCGCCGGGTCTCTATCTGCTGCGCGTGAGCCTTCGCGACGACACACACCGACCGCAGGCCCAGACCTCGGTGCGGTTCGCGCAGCCGCTGCCTGTCTCCGCGCTCGCAAAGATCGCGCCGACCGACGAGGTCACCGTCGAAGGCCGGCTCGTGGCGAGCACACTCGGCATGAAGCTGGTCGATTCTAGCGGCAAGATCGCTCTCAGTCACGCCATTGCGACTACGCAACCGGGTGGAACATTCATCGTTCGCGGGTATGTCCAAAGCAGCGCAGACGGCGCTACCTTCACCATTGATCGCTGGGCTCGCGGCTACGACAACCCCCTGCGATAGAATACGGAAAAAACGGGTAATTGAGTTCAAAGCTTTTGTTCTATGCTATGTAAGGAGTCTTCTGAATGACCAAGCCACTACGCACAATTCTCGGCCTCGCCTTCTCTGCAGGCCTCGGGATTGCGCTGACCGCGTGCGGAGGCGGATCAAGCAGTTCCACAACGACCACAACCGACAATGGTGCCAGTCCTGCCGCCATGGCATCGGCAAGCTCGATGGGTTCCATGACCGCAAAAACCAGCCGCTACGGCGGCCCCGTCTATTCGGGCTCGCCGAGCCTACCGGTCACCGTAGCGCTCGTTATGGCGGGCGGCGGTCCGGGCAACTTTTCAATCGCCACTGCGCTCACATCGATGATCGGCGCCTCGCTAACGGGCAAAGAAGTCGCCAAACTCGACAAGCAGTACGGAAAAGCCAGTACCGACAGTTTTATCAAGACGTTTGACTTCGGCGTAAACGACGCGGTAAAAATCGCGACGGCCGACGGCATTAAGTTGCCTGCTCCCGCGTCGCTTAAAGGACACGCCTTAGCGATGGCATTGGTAAAGGCAGGCACCGCATCGGATGGTACCTTCTGGGAAGGGTTGCAGCTCGATCATGCGGTCTCGCATAAGATTCACGCGCAAGTTATGAACGACATGGATAAAAAGGCCGGAATCGGCCCGACCGGTGATGCGAACTACCACAAAATCGCCAATCAAGCGCATTACGACCTAGCCCAAGCGTTGGGCATGAAGAACGTAAAACTCGCTAGCTTCCATTAGCTACGACTCGGCGGCGTAGAGCGCGTTGTAGACGCGCTCTACGCCTGCACGCAGGTGCGAAAGATCGCCGTCGTTTTCAATAATGTGTGTAGCGCGCGCACGCGCTGCGATGGGATCGATTTGGGCACCAATTCTTGCATGCACCTGCGCTTCGCTTAGGCGGTCGCGCTGCACCACTCGCGCGATGCGTTGATCGTCGGGTGAGATAACCAGGATCGATGCATCGACGCGATCGCCGTAACCGGTTTCGAAGAGCAATGGCACGACGTGCACGATCAGCTGATCGGATCGCGCATGAACCTCACGCTGTTGGGCTAGACGCCGCACGAACGGGTGAACGATCTGATTGAGGATTTCACGCGCCGATGGATCGCTGAAGACGATCTCAGCGAGCGCACCGCGATCCAACCCATTGCCGCGCACGACCGACGGCCACTTGCGCGCAATTGCGCGCAGGCCGTCACTGTTCGGTGCGACCGCTTCGCGTGCCAGCAGATCGGTGTCGATGATGAACGCGCCCAGCTCTTCCAGAAACCGAGCGACCTCGCTCTTGCCCGAACCAATACCGCCGGTCAGCCCCACACGTTTAGCCATATCTTGGCGATTAAACACAGAGGCCCGGCGCTACTGCACCGGGCCTCTATTGTGTACGATGGCCTACGTCGATTTAATCGGCGTTCAGCTCAATTCCGGCAGTGTACTTTTCGATCTCTTCGGGTGGGATATCGGCGACATGCTGGATCGAGGCGGTGATCCGGCGAGTCGCATTGTTGATCGTCAACAGCGTGACATCAACTTCTTGACCCGGACTGTACTGTGCGGTCGGCTCAAACTCGCCTTTCGGAACCATCGCAAGCACGCCGGCGATGATCTCCACCAAGAGATAGTTCGGCGTTACCTTGACGACCTGTGCGGTTTGCTGGTTGCCTTCGGTGAGTTTGTCGGCATGTTCATCCCACGGATCAGGCAATGCATGCTTGAGCGAAAGACTGACTTTGCGCGCGTCGGGATCGAACTTCATAATCTCAACTTGCACCGTATCACCGATCTTCACAACTTCGGACGGATGCTTGATTCGAGCGTAACTGAGTTCGCTGTTGTGAATCAAGCCATCGATGCCGCCCAAATCAACAAACGCTCCGAACTCCGCCAAACGAACGACCACGCCTTCGCGAATCTGTCCGACGGT
>JALYVT010000026.1:2045-17236 GCA_030853105.1 Vulcanimicrobiota bacterium | reverse complement strand
CAGATCCACTCCATGATTCGATCGGCGCTTCGCTCGTCAATAATCGGGCCAACTACCGTCTTCGGATCCGACGGGTCGCCGACCCCTAGCGCGCGCGTTTGTTCCAGAAGCGCGCCGGCAAACCCGTCGTATATCTTGCGGTCAACCAACACCCGCTGAACTTTAATGCAGACCTGACCAGCTTGCGCGAACGCGCCGAGCGCGCAGCGTTTTGCCGCCCACTCGATATTCGCGTCGTCGCACACGACGGCCGCTGCATTTCCTCCGAGTTCGAGCGCGACGCGTTTCTTTCCAACGATACTCTTCAAATGCCAGCCAACCGCGCTCGAACCCGTAAAAGACAGCATCGCTATTCGCTCATCGGTTGCAAGCTGTTCCGCAACTTCTACTGGACAATGGATGACCGATAAGGCATCGCGCGGCAAACCGGCATCGTAGATCAGTTCCACGAGCTTGAACGCCGTGAGCGGTGCCTGCGGCGGAGGCTTCAGCACCACCGTGTTTCCGATGGCAAAGGCCGGTGCGAGTTTATGAGCGACCAAGTTAAGCGGGAAGTTAAACGGCGCAATCGCTCCGATAACCCCTATCGGAACGCGCGTGACAAGGGCCGTGTACCCGACCGTTGCCGCGCTCAAATCGAGGGGCAACATTTCACCTGCGGTACGCGTCACTTCTTCGGCGGCTAGCGTGAAGGTCATGACGGCACGATCGACTTCGACCTCGCTGTAGATACGCGGCTTTCCGGACTCCGCGATCATTAGTTCGACAAACTCGGCCTTGCGCTCGATCAGCTTCGTCGCAATTCGCAGCAACAGCGCCTTCCTCTCAAACCGCAGCCATTTCCGAATCACCTGATACGCCTGACCCGCCGCCACAATTGCGCGCTCCATCGCCGCCGCATCCGCGATCGGCACGCTACCGACAATTTTACCGGTGTAGGGGTTGTAAACGGGTTCCTCTGTCGGCGCGTGTTCTAAGGGCATAGTCCGTATTTCCGTCTCGATTGAAGTCCAGGCCTTTCAATGCAATCCTGACTCTTGACATGGCCAAGCCCGATGAGATATTCTTTTGGTATATACCAATTCGATTTTGGAGGTCGCCTTGGAAACCGCCAAGATATTCTGGTCGGGGCGCTCGCAGGCCGTGCGGCTCCCAAAGCGCTTTCGCTTCGATGTTGCTGAAGTTCGCATCCGCCGCCACGGTTCGAGCGTGATTCTGGAGCCGATAACTGATAGCTGGGCCTGGCTGGATCCGGTTGCCGGGCCGGTCGATTCGGATTTCGAGCGTGGCGTCAGCGAGCAACCTCTGGAACAAGTCCGGACCGAGGATTTTTTTGAGTGAGGTTTCTCCTTGATAGCAACGCCATTGTCGCCATCTTAAAGGGAAATCCTAAACTGCACGCGCGGCTTCGGTTGCACGAACCGCGCGACTTCGGCATTCCCGCGGTTGTGGCGCACGAGCTATATTACGGGGCTTTCAAATCGCAGCGCATTGCGCAGAATCTTGCGCGGGTGGAGGCTTTGCAATTCGAAGTGGTCCACTTTGACCGCGACGATGCTCGCGTTTCTGGAGAATTGCGCGCCACACTCGCCGCAAGCGGCTCGCCGATCGGCCCCTACGATGTACTGATCGCGGGACAAGCCTTAGCTCGATCGTTAAGCATAGTCACGCGCAATACACGCGAATTTCGGCGCATTCCCGGTCTTCACGCCGAAGACTGGGAATGATCTCGCGCCGAACCGCTTCCGACCGAGTACCGCGCGGCCCAGTCGCGTTTATCTTTACCTCAATTTCTTTTGCGAAAACATCGCACTCTGTGCAAGCGGTCAATAGAGTTCGGAAATCCTTTGGACGGTCAGACAATTGTCGCAAATTCGAATTGCCTCTAGACAGCGCACCCCGAAGCTATTATGATTGCATTCGAGTTGTGTCACTGCTTTAACAAACCGCTCCCGGCTCCAGTAGGTTAACCGCATCAAGGCTATTTTTCTCGCGCTTGTCGGCGTCATCGGGGCATTGACTCCAATCGCTGCAGAGTGCCGCTCAACGTCAATCGCGGAAATTTCTGCGCATCACTTACCGGTTCCGAAGCCGGGCGCCGATTGTTACCAATCTCCATTTCGTATTGGAACGGACAACATTCCAATTACGAACGAGTCAAAAACGTCCATTGTCGATATATGGGCCTACGTTCAGGCCCATAACGCCGTACCAGTAATGTGGCTCTACAAGAACAAAGTGAGGCAGATGTGGGTACAAGGGAACCTCGGATTCGCGAAGACACTAAGGAAAATCGCCCCCTTACAATACGCCTCTTTCAGGGCTGGCGCGCAGCCACCGGTTGACGCGCCGCTCAAAGCTTCAATTCCCGTAAGAATTTCATTACACAATGTTTCTTCTCTGACGACACGTTTCAAGACTCTCGGGATAGCGAAACAGCGTTGCTTTTCTACGGAACTTCCTGACCGGTATTTTCGCTAAGATTCGACGCGTCAGAAGGCACCGCCGCCAGAACTAGTAGGGCTGCGGTGCCTCGCGCGCTCTGTGTGCATCCCGAAAAAATCAAACGCGCCTCGGACCGAATTCATCTGGGGCGTCGTCTGAGTTAAAATCGTCGGCTGAATGACCAGGCCGCTGCGCGTTCCGCTCGTGCGCGCTCCATCGCCGCCGCATCCCCGACAGCTACACTCCCGACAATTTCGCCGGTGTAAGGGTTGTAAACGGGTTCCTCTGTCTGCGCGGGATCTAAGGGCATATCCGTATTTCCTACTCAACCGAATTAGAAGCCTGCCAATGCGCAAGACTGTCCGGTGTCTCTATAGAGGACGTAAGACATTCCCGTTTTACCGACCTCCCATTCGCTCAGCCGTGTCGTGGGAGTCTCTTGGAAATACGGCTTCATTCGACCGTTAGTGATTCAAACTTTATTCATACCCGAGCCGTAGAGTGCTGAAAACATCACTCATCCGGAGGTTCATCAACCATGCGAATCAACGCATTATTGTTAGCATTCATCGGTGCCGCGTCACTCGCGGCGTGTGGCGGAGGCAGCGGCGCGTACGGCGGCACGATCCCGACGCCGATGCCGACCCAGTCCACCGGACCGCAATCGAACGGCAACATCCCCGGCCAGGATACCATCTCGGCTAATCCCGTCTTCGTCGATCCCAGTAGCCATTTCACACTCTACTTCTTGGATTCCGATACCGCGAACGGCAGCGGCTGCACCGGCGGCTGCATCACCGAATGGCCGCCCATGACAGCCGCGGCGCGTTCCCAGGGCCAAGGCAACATGGCCGTGATTACGCGCAGCGACGGAACGGGTCAACAATGGGCCTACAACGGTCACCCGCTCTACCACTTCAGCGGCGACAAAGGTCCCGATCAATCAAACGGCGTCTACGGCCCGTGGCATATGGCGATTGCGAACCCCAACGCTACTCCGCAGCCGGGCAGTCCTCCCTGCAAGAACTACTGCTAAGAACAGCGCTGGGCTTCGCCCTCACAGATCCGGGCTCGACGTAAACGAGTTATTGAGAGCCGCAATGACTGCCTCATCTTCTCGAGGCGCGATCGTACGAAGATCGAGCAGAAGTCGGCCGTCGTCGATACGCGCGACAATCGGTGGATCGTTGGCGCGGAGTTTCGCAGCGAGCGCGGAAGCATTCATGCCGCTTACTGAAATTGCGATAGATGGGATGGTAACTTCGGGAAGAGTGCCACCGCCGACGTACGCGGATGCTTCGACAAGCTCAGCATGACAAGGTGTGGGCTCAGCATGGCAAGGTGTGGGCTCAGCACGACAAGGTGTGTCGTTAAGTGCCGCAAAATAGCGATCTCCGCGCGTGCGGAGATCGTCGAGCGACGTGGAGAGCATGCGGTAGAACGGGATTTCATGCAGTGCTTCGCCGGTAGCGTAGAGACGCAGGGTTTCCGAGAGGGCGGCGATGGTGAGTTTGTCGACGCGTAGTGCGCGGAGTAGCGGGTTGTTGCGAAGACGAGCGATTAATGGAGTGGTGCCGAGAATGATGCCGGCTTGCGGACCACCGAGCAGTTTGTCGCCGGAGAATGTGATGAGATCGATACCATCGCGAACGGCTTCTTGCACGGTGCGCTCATGCGGCAGGCCAAATTGCGCAAGGTCGATCAAAGCGCCGCTGCCGAGATCTTCCACACTCGGAATCCCGACCCGTTTTGCGAGCGCCGCAAATTCCGTGGGATCGACATCATGCGTGAAACCGGTGATTCGATAGTTCGATGGATGCGAGCGCAGCAACAGAGTTGTTCGCGGCGAGAGCGCTCGCTCGAAGTCTTTGAGATACACTTTGTTAGTTGCACCGACTTCAACCAGGTTTGCTCCGCTTCGCTCGAGCACATCGGGCAATCGGAAACCGCCGCCGATCTCTATGAGTTGGTTGCGCGAAACAATCACTTCCCGACCTTTTGCAAAAGTGTCGAGAATTAGGAGCACCGCCGCCGCGCAGTTGTTGACGACGAGCGCATCTTGCGCGCCGGTAGTCGTCCGCAGGAGGGTGGTTAGGCGAGCATAGCGCGATCCACGCTCGCCATTCTCCAAATCGAACTCCAGGTTGGAGTAGCTTCGGCCGATGGTTTGCATCGCTTTCAGCGCGCTTTCAGCCAGCGGCGCACGGCCGAGATTGGTGTGCAACAGAACGCCGGTTGCGTTAATTGCGCCGACGAGTCCTCGTCGAAAAACGCGCTCCAGCCGCTCGCAAATGCGTCCAACCAAGGCGCCAAAATCAGTCGATCCTTCGCGGCCGAGCGCATCAGGCTGAGCACGCGCGAAATCGAGTTCCACACCGATTGCGGTTTTGAGCCATTCGCGCCCAAGCAGCGATTCGTATCGCCCGATCGCGGCATTGGAAAGCAAACGATGCACAGCCGGGAGGCTACGCATCGTTTCCGATTTCATCTGGGAGCGCACATCGGCCGAAGGCCGAACTACGCGGCGATATGTTTGCTGAGCATCGAGGTAATCGTTGACTCGGAGACATAGCCAACGATCCGATCGACCGGCTTACCATCCTTGAACAGAATCAAGCACGGAATGCCGCTGACCTGATACTCGCCCGACAGATTCGGATTGTCGTCGGTATTGAGTTTGGCGAACTTGGCGCGGCCGGCGTAGCTGCCGGCGACCTTCTCAACGATCGGCGAAAGCATCTTGCACGGGCCGCACCAGGGTGCCCAAAAGTCAACCAGCACCGGCTGATCGTTGCTCAGCACTTCCTGCTGAAAGTTAGCTTGCGTAACATCGGGTAATGCGCTCATGTGTGTTCTTCTCCATCCTCCAAATCGTGTAACAACGTTGGCTCGCTTCTGGGTTTCAGCTATAGTTCGGTTTGCTGGGGCTCACCGGTAATATCGGTCAGTTGTTCGGTCTGTTTACCCAGATTGGTGATCGCAACCACTTCGTCGCCGTCGGCTAGGCGCTGGAGGCGGACGCCCTTGGTCGAACGGCCGGCCTTGCGGATCTCGGCGACCTTGATGCGAATCACTTGGTTTGCTGAAGTGATCATCAGGATTTGGTCGTCGGGCGCGACCAAGATTTGATCGACTACGGTGCCGATGGCTTTTTCTTTTGCAAATGCCTTCACGCCCTTACCGCCGCGCGAGGTGTGGCGATAGTCGTCGATCGGGGTGCGCTTGCCGAAGGCGTGCGAGGTAACGATGAGGACTTCCTTACGATCGTCTTCGATCACGTCCATTGCCACAATCGCGTCGGCCTTATCGAGGGTCATTGCACGCACGCCGCGCGCGCCGCGCCCCATCGGACGCACATTCTTCTCGTTGAAGTGTACGGCCATGCCCTGTTCCGAACCCAAAATGATATCGCGCGTTCCGTCGGAGAGATCGACTCCGAGCAACTCGTCGCCTTCGTCTAAGTTAATCGCGTTGAGACCGTTGCGGCGCACGTTGGCAAACTCTTCGAGTTTCGTCTTTTTGATGACGCCGCGTCGGGTGACCATCACCATGTACCGTTCGCCATCGAACGTACGAATCGGTAGAACGGCCGTAACTTGTTCGCCCGGTGGAAGCGTCAGCAAATTCACCAGCGCCGTACCGCGAGCTTGGCGTGAGGTATCGGGAACTTCGTATCCGCGCAGCCGATATGCTCGGCCTTTGTTGGTAAAGAACAGCATGTGCTGATGGGTGGTCGCCATGAAGAAGTTGCGAACCACATCTTCGCGCTTGAGATTGCTGATACCGATAACGCCGCGGCCGCCGCGATTCTGGGTCTTGAACGTATCGACCGAAACGCGTTTGATGTAGCCGCCAACCGTATAGGTAACGACAACGTCGGTATCCGGAATCAGCGCTTCAACCGAGAACTCGTCTTCGGCCGGAATAATGACGGTGCGCCGTTCGTCGCCGAACTTGCGCTTGATCTCCTCGGCCTCGGACTTCACGATTGCGGCAATCCGGCGCGGGCTCGCAAGGATATCTTGCAGTTCGGCAATCGTCTTCAACAATTCCGTATATTCATCTTCGATTTTCTGACGTTCGAGGCCGGTCAGCGTGCGCAGGCGCATATCGACGATGGCGTTGGCTTGCAGCTCGGAGAGGCTGAACTTGGCCATCAGCCCTTGGCGGGCGTCGTCGGTGGTTTGACTGGCGCGAATGAGCTTGATGACTGCGTCGATATTGTCGAGCGCGATCCGGTAGCCTTCGAGCAGATGAGCGCGTTCTTCGGCTTTGCGAAGATCGTATCGCGTACGTTTGACGATCACGTCCTTGCGATGCAGGATGTGGTATTCGAGGAGCTGCTTAAGCGAGAGCACCTGCGGTTCGAGCGCGGTCGAACCATCGGCGCGTTCTTCGCCGACCGGCACCAATGCCAGCATGTTGAAGCCGAAGCTCGATTGCAACGGCGTGTGTTTGTAAAGCTGATTGAGCACGACTTTCGGCGTCGCGCTTCGCTGCAGCTCAACTACCACGCGCATACCTTTGCGGTTGGTCTCGTCATCTAATCGCGAGATACCGCCGACCTTCTTCTCGGCGTGTGCTTCTGCGATCGCCTCAACGATGCGTCCCTTATAGACTTGATAGGGAATCTCGGTAATGATGATCCTATTTTTTCCGCGATCGTCTTCAACGATCTCGGCTTTTCCGCGAATCGGAATCGAACCGCGCCCGGTGCGGTACGCTTCTTTGATCGCTTCGTGGCCCATGATAATCCCGCCGGTTGGGAAATCCGGCCCTTTAACGATGTCAGAGAGTTCATCGACCGTAATGTTCGGCTCGTCGATCAGCGCCACGATCGCATCGCAAATCTCACCGAGATTGTGCGGTGGAATATTGGTTGCCATGCCGACGGCGATTCCGCTGGAACCATTGATGAGCAACTGCGGGAGTTTGCCCGGCAGAACGCTCGGCTCGGTGCCCTGATTGTCGAACGTCGGAATAAACGGGACGGTCTCTTTATCGATGTCGGCGATGATGTCCATTGACGGCCGCGCCAACCTGGCTTCGGTATACCGGTAGGCGGCCGGCCGGTCCGGATCGATCGAGCCGAAGTTGCCGTGGCCGTCGATCAACGGATAACGCAGCGTGAAATCTTGCGCCATGCGAACGAGCGCATCGTAAACCGACATATCGCCGTGCGGATGGTACGATTTGAGCACTTCACCGATGACACCGGCGCACTTGCGGTGCTGCTTGCCCGGGTCCATCCCCATCTCGCGCATCGCGTAGAGAATCCGGCGCTGCACCGGTTTGAGCCCATCGCGAACGTCGGGCAAGGCACGCGATGCGATAACCGACATCGCGTAGGAGAGATAGCTCTCCTTCATCTCGTCTTCGACGTTTATCTGCGAAATAATATCGTTGTTCAAACCGGCTCAGTGCTCCACTTGTAAAAAACCGAGGATAGTCAGGATTGACAGGTTCCTCGTGAGAACTATGGTCGTTGTGGGATTCGCCAAAGCGATGGAGCGGACATTTCAAACCGAAGCGCATCTGCGTGCTTTCGGTGCGGAGTTTGCACTGCGACTAAAGCCAGGCGACGTGGTCGGACTTTCCGGCGGCTTAGGCGCGGGCAAAACAACGCTCGTGCAGGCGATCGTCTCGGCCCGCCTCGGTCACGATCCAACCAGCAGCCCGACATTTACCTTTTGGCACCGCTACGAAGGAACGCCGCCGATCGATCACCTCGACCTTTATCGGATCGAGGATGCGCGCGAACTCACCGAGCTTGGGTTAGATGAAGCCTTCGACGGCCACTCGATCGTGCTGGTGGAATGGTGGGCCAATGCCCCCGAGTTGTTGCCGGCGCGACGTTATGAACTCGAACTAGCCGGCGCCGGTGACGAACCGCGCGGACTGCGCTTGCGAGAGCCGACGTGATTTCGCTTGGAATTGACGGAGCGCTGGGGAGCTTCTCGTGCGCGATCGTCGACGCCGACGGCGCGCGCGCCGTTATTGAGCTGCCGGGCAACACCGCGCTTGAAGAGGGGCTGGCCGCCATCGCGTTTGTAATGCAGCAAGCGCAGATCCAGCCCGGCGACCTCGATCGGATCGGCGTCGGGGTCGGCCCGGGCAGTTTTACCGGTCTGCGAATCGTCCTGAGCTATGCAAAATCGCTGGCTCAGGGCTGGCAGAAGCCGCTGGTCGCCGTCTCGTCGTTCGACAGCATCGAGGCGGGCGTTCAAATCGCCGATCTGCTCAGCGTCGTCTGCGGCCGTCCGGGCGTTATCTCGGTCCGCTATCGACTTGGAGGCGCCGAGCATCGGCACTCCGGCCGAACTGCCGATGTGCTGGATGCGCTCGCACCGGCGCTGGCGCCTGGGGCGCTGCCGGTCTTGGGCGCGCCGGAGGACGTTCTCGCCGCACTTGGCGAACGCGGTTTGCAGGTGCACATTTTGGAACGCCTGGTCACTCCGGCCGCGCTCGCCGTCGCTCAACTCGCCTGCGAGTCTGCGCCGGCTGCAAGTCTGCACGCCGTTCGTGCCGACTACGGTGAGCTGCCCGCCGCCAAACTTCGAACATGAAATTGACGCTCGATCCGCAGTCGGCCGGCGCGCCCGAACCGATGCAGATATCCGCTATGTCGGAGAACGACGTGAAGGCCGTCAGCCGTATTGAAGCGCAGTCGTTTGCAACCACCTGGCCCTCAAATGCGTTCTATAACGAACTGCGCGACAACAAGCTCGCGCATTATTTCGTTGGAAAAGTCGATGAGCAGATCGTCGCCTACGGCGGGATCTGGGTAATCTTGGAGGATTCGCATGTCACGACGATCGCCGTCGATCCGACCCGCCGCGGACGAAAGTTCGGCGAGTTGATGCTGCTGCATCTGCTCGATCAGGCAATCGCGGGCGGCGCGTCTTGGATCACGCTCGAAGTGCGCGAGAGCAACCGGGTTGCGCAATCGCTCTACCGCAAGTACGGTTTCACCACCGTTTCAACACGGCGCGGTTATTACAGTGATAACGCTGAAAATGCGCTGGTAATGTGGGCGGGCAACCTCAAGGGCGCGCTGTATTCCAATCGACTGCGCGCACTTCGCGCGGCGCTCGTTCAATGATGGTCTTGCTCCTGGCCGTGGCTGCAGCATTCATGCCGATCCCGGGTGCATCGCTCGGCGGTTCGATTCAGGATGCTGTCAGGTCGTACGGCATCCCGACGGTGGTGACAACCGATATCGGACACGTGTGGACGTTTGAGCGCAGAGACGGCTCGCAATTGCGGTTGACCAGCGACGATAACGGCGGCATTCGCATGATCGACTTGCTTGCCGCAAAGTCTGGGCGAACGACTATCGCTCTTCCGACCACGCCGACCGCAACGCATTTGCAACTGGACGCATTGACGAGCGCCCAGGCCGACGTGCAGCTTTCAGCGATCGCCGACTTTAGCGGTCGGGCGACATTTCCCGACTCGGGCAAAGCTGCAGTCTTTCGCGCATACAAGTTAAGTCCAACTCACGAAGCCGTGCTGCTGTTTGCAAACGGCGTGTTGCGCGAAGCTTTCTATGGTGAGCGCGCACAGCTGGCGCGCAGCGGGCTGTTGCCGGGTGCAATCGAAGCGAAAACGCTTACCTACAAAGCACCGGTGCTGCAGAGACTCGGCGGCGCGGATTACACCGGAGGCACGCAGGGCGCATCGTTTGTACGAATCGCAGTCGGGCAAGACGGCAAAGTCACCGATGCGGCGATCTTCATTTCGAGCGGCAGCGATGTGCTGGACCGCATTGCGGTAGTCGGCGCAAAGGGCGACGTATTCACACCCGCGACAATCGGGGGCGCGCCGGTGAGCTCGGTGTATTTTTACAAAGAGCGATTCGTTGTGACCTCGCCGTAGGTGCAGTTTACGCAGCTTTGCCGCCGAGTTCGCGACCGACTTGGACAGACGCATCGATACGCTCATTGCGTTCGAGTCGCGCGGCTCGCCGATCGCTTGGCCCAGATACACGGCGAGGATCCTGGTAAAGCGCGGCTCGCCGGAATGTTACACGATCTCGCGCGCTTGTACTCTAACACTGAACTTATCGAACAAGCATTGACGCGAGCATTGCCGGTGAGCAAGTTTGAACGCGCGCATCCGATTCTGCTGCACGCGCGGCTCGGTGCTGAGATTGCCCGCGAAGAGTTTGCAATTACTGACGAAGCTGTGCTCTCGGCGATCTCCAAGCACACGGTTGCCGATGCGCAGATGTCAGGCTTGGATTGCGTCGTCTATCTGGCCGACGGACTTGAGCCGGGGCGCCGCTTTCCCGAACGTGCGGCGCTTGAGCAACTGGCAATGTGGGATATGAAAGCCGCGATGCGTGAAACGATCGCCCAGAGCCTGCAGTTCTTGATTTTGCACGGTATTGCACCGGCACCGCAAACACTCGCGGCCGCTGCCGCATTTCAGGAGGTTCCCACTGCCCGAGTTACTTGAGATCGTGCGCGACGCGGCGCTCGACAAAAAAGGCGAGGATATGATCGAGATCGATATCGCCGGACGAACCATCATCGCGGATACGTTTCTTATCATTACCGGCCGCTCGAAGATTCAGACTCGCTCGATTGCAGACGCGATCGCACTTGCCGCAAAGCAAGCCGGACACCAGGTCGCGCGCACCGAGGGTTACACCGAAGGCACCTGGATTCTGCTCGACTTAGGAAGCATCGTTGTCCACATCTTCACGCCCGAACAGCGAGCGTTCTACAATCTCGAAAGACTGTGGGCGGCCGCCGCAGAACGGCAAGCCCAATCCAAATGAGCAACCGCCATAAGATCGTCTACGAAACCCGCTCCGCCCGCCAGCGCCGCCAACTGCTTATGAAAGCCGGCGTCTGGGTCTTTATCGTGATCTTCGGGCTCTCGGTCGTCGGCGGCGTGCTGGCGATCGGCGTTGGCCTTGCAACCCACCGCTGAGCCGGAAACTTCTCGACGCCCGCTTGGTACTAGCTTTCGGAGGACAGCATCACAATGAAACGCAGTAGCGCCCTTATTGGCCTGGTTCTAGCGTTCGCTGCGTCGGCGTTGCCGGCGTTTGCGCGCACCGATTACGTACAGGACGGCGCGGGAATGTTCGGTGCTAGCACAGTTGCGAGCCTAAACACCCGAATCGCAGCGTTCAACGCGCAGACCGGCAAGGAGATCGTCGTCATGACGGTTCCGTCGCTGAACGGCCAGACCGTTGCAGCCGCCGGGCAAGCGGCGTTTTCGCAGCAGCAGGTCAACGGCATACTGATCTACGTTGCCAAAGACGATCGCAAGGATATCATCATTCCTGATCATGCGGGTGTGCAGGCCGGCTGGTTTACCCCCGCCACGACAACCTCCATTCGCCAAGCGATGGAGTCGCAGTTCAAAGCCGAGGATTACGACGGCGGCATTACCACCGCTGTCGGCAGCGTGCTGAGTATCTATCGCTCGCATGTCGGCTCGCTCACCACGCGCGGCGCCGCTCCGGCCTACGGCGGTCAGCGGTATGCGCCACGCACACAAACCGGAGGTTTTCATCTTAATATGTTTTGGTGGATCGTTATTATCGTGGTCGGATTCTTGATTATTCGTTCGATCATGCGCTCGATGTCCGGCCCGCGCAACTACGGACCGCCCGGAACAACCGGCCAAGGCGGACCAATCGCACCGCAAGGCGGCATGGGCTACGGCGGTTTCGGCGGCGGCGGCGGCGGCTTCTTTAGCGGATTGCTCGGCGGACTCGGCGGCGCATTTCTGGGCAACGAACTCTTCGGAAACCGCGGCGGCGGCGGCCTTGGCGGCGGCGGAGCCGATCAAGGCGGCGGTTGGGGCGGCGGCGAGGCCGGGGGCGGAGGCGGCACACCTACCGACGGCGGCGGTTGGGGAAGCGACGCGGGCCAAGCCGATATGGGCGGCTCATCCGGCGGCGACTTCGGCGGCGGCGGATTCGGCGGCGGCGACATGGGCGGCGGCGGAGACTCCGGCGGCGGCTGGTAGGCCGCCTCCCGACTACCCGCGATCGTAAGATTAACATAATCCGAATAACGCCCTAGGCGACCGTGGAGCCTTGGAATTATCTGGAACTATCGGGAAAACCACGATATATGGATAAACTTGCAATAGATTGGTAAGCCGTAGTAAACTCTTTATAACGTGGACCCCATTAAGAACCCATTTTCACCGAACGCAGGTGCGCCACCGCCAGCGCTAATTGGGCGAGACGCGCTTATTGAATCATTTTCAGTCGCTGCCCGGCGCATCCAAGCTGGCCGAAGCCAAAAAAGTATGTTGCCCACAGGCTTGCGCGGCGTTGGTAAGACTGTTCTGCTGAATCGGTTCGTCGACGAAGCTCGCGGACTCGGCTACGTTGTTGCGCAATTAGAAGCGTCCGAGTCAGAGACGTTTCTTGAGACTGTGGCTACCGAAATTCGCAACGCTCTCTATAGCCTCAGTTCTTCTGCTAAAGTGCGCGGCGCTCTCAACCGCGCGCTCGGTGTTCTCAAAGGCTTCACGCTCACGTTAGGCCTGACCGACCTCTCGCTGAAGCTGGGGGTCGATACCCTACCAGGTAAAGGGGACTCCGGCATTCTGAGCAGCGATCTAACCGCACTATTCGTTGCCGTGGGCGAAGCCGCGCGTGAAGAAAACAGCGCAGTTCTGATTGCGATTGATGAACTTCAATATCTTAACGAGGAACAACTAGCAGCTATCATTATGGCCGTACATCGCGTGGCGCAGCTCGGTTTGCCGCTGCTGGTGATCGGCACAGGTTTGCCGCAGTTGCCGGCATTGGCCGGCAACGCGAAATCGTACGCGGAGCGTCTGTTTGACTATCCAAGCGTCGGCCCTCTATCGCGCCTCGAAGTATTTGAGGCGATCCGTGGTCCAGCCGATGCGGAAGGCGTTGCCATTACCGACACCGCTTTGGACCGACTTCACACAATCACCGAAGGCTACCCGTATTTTATTCAAGAGTGGGCCTATCGCGTTTGGAACATCGCGCTTCGATCACCGATTTCCATTGACGACGTGTCTGCAGCAGAGCCCGAAGTGCTCGCGCGTTTAGATGAAAGCTTCTTCCGCGTCCGCTACGATCGACTTACCCCGCGCGAAAAGCAATACCTGAGAGCTATGGCAGAACTCGGCCCCGGGCCGCATCGCTCCGGCGACATCGCAAACATCCTCGGTGTAAAAGTCGAATCGTCGAGCCCACTGCGCAGCGGTTTAATTAAAAAAGGGATGATCTACAGCCCCCAACACGGTGATACTGCATTCACCGTTCCGTTGTTTGACGCGTTTATGCGTAGAACTATGCCGTTGCGCGCCACGTAACCCTCCACAGAATGTTTTGCAATGCGCGGCATCTCTTTTTAGCGCGGGCTCTCCACCGTGCGCGGAGACTCTCCCGGAAAGGCCGGAATTTGGGTCAGACTCGCACTACCCGCTCAGGTTTCCTAACGCAGGATGCCGCCGCGAAACTGGATCAAGCATCGTCGTTATTAGGTGGCGTGGTTAGCTTGGTAGCCCTAGCGACGTTGTTCGGAGTCGGCTGGATCGCCATAATATGTAGGGACGTCACCTTTTGGCATGTCTGATCCGACGTCCGTGTCGTTTACGGACCTCGCGCTACCCGTTGCCTTAGCGGGCATCTATATCCTGACTCTGATGGCGGCGCTGTTTGGAATGCCTGGTTTTATCTATCGGGCGCTTCGTTCGAGGCCCGTGGCCGACAACGCAACAAAACGTAGCAACGTAATCGTTATATTGTGTTTCGCTTCGCTTGCACTTTCTACCATCGCGTTTTTTTCGGAGCTACAGCAAGAAAAGTTTTCTTTTTACTACTTTTTCTTTACGCCATTACTGGCGCTTATCGCGCCGGTTCTGGATTGGTGCGACAGCCCACGAACGGAACGAACGCATTTTCTGTCGGCCCTTTTTTGCAGCAGTAACTTGGACCTTCTCCGTACTAATGGTGGTCCTCATCGCATCCTCCGCGGCAAAGGAGAATCCCAAGTGGCACTCCTGGCCGTGGTTCGTTCTCGTGGTTTTTGTGACACTTTCCGCGTTTTTCAGCATCACTATCGCCACCTCCGGGAAATTGCCAAAAGTTGCGGTTGCAACTGGTTTGGTTATATTTGCCGTTGCCTACATCTCCCCTCACCTGATTATTTCTATGCCTTTCAGGCTCTTTCAGGTGGCGGACTACACCGCAATTGTCTGGATCCAGCCGACTGAATACAAACGGGCCCGGAGGATCGCTGAATATTGCCCCAAGGGAATCAGATGGGTTCGAGGCAATCGGTTGGAAGCGCAACTTTCAGTAATATCGTCGATCGGTTCTAAGTACATCTTATTGTGCAGCCCACGCCCCCCGATCACTTTTCCGCGGTCAATCGTTGATTTCGAATTTGCCGCTTATCACAGATGATGTGGTGGGTTCACGGGCGATCCCGTTCTCGCAGTTCGCTCTGGCGGTAGTTCTACTCGGCTCCCGAACAGGCCATCCTCTGAGGGGACTAGCTCACCAGTTCGCGTGCGACGACCGTTCTGAAACGTGAGTCTCCGGCCTTCAAAAATAGAGGGCGCGTAGCAATACGTTCCTAAACTCTTCTCCATGCGACGCTTTTTTTTGGGTTCATGCGCGGCGGTTATCGGCGCGTCATTGCTTCTGTCATCGATGGTTTTGCCGGCGAGGGCCGTGGCGATCGATTCGAGCGGGTATTCGGGACTGCACTGGCGGCTCGTCGGTCCGT
>JALYVT010000026.1:0-2035 GCA_030853105.1 Vulcanimicrobiota bacterium | reverse complement strand
GGTTTTAGCGGTAAGCGGGGTTGCCGGCGATTCGCGAACGTTTTACTTTGGGGCGGTTGGCGGCGGCGTTTGGAAGACGCAGGATGCGGGGCGTACCTGGGAGCCGATTTTCGATAGCGAGCACGTCGCTTCAATCGGCGCGTTAGCAGTTGCGCCATCCGATCCAAACGTGCTCTACGTCGGAACCGGCGAGGCCGACATGCGTTCCGATATCACGTACGGCAAGGGAATGTATAAGTCGATCGATGCCGGCAAAACGTGGACGCACATCGGCTTGGACGACACGCGGCAAATCGGAAGAGTGGTCGTCGATCCGCACGATGCAAAGATCGTATGGGTTGCGGCACTCGGACATGCATACGCATCAAACACCGAGCGCGGCGTATTTAAATCAACCGACGGCGGTCAAACGTGGAATAAAGTGTTGTATAAGAACCCGCAGACTGGCGCAATCGATCTTGCGATGGATCCACGCAACTCGCAGATCGTCTACGCATCGATGTGGCAGACAAGGCGGCCGCCGTGGAATGTGTATCCGCCGAGCAACGGCCCCGGAACCGGGCTCTATCGCACCGCTGACGGCGGCACGACGTGGGAGCCGGTAAGCGGACATGGATTGCCCAGCAATTTGAATCGCATCGGCATCGCGATCTCACCGGCGGATTCCAATCGCATCTATCTTGCGGTGAACGTGCCGAGCGGCGGCGGGATCTACCGCTCGAACGACGCCGGTGCGAATTGGAAGCTCATGGATAGCGATGTTCGTCTTTGGAAACGCGGCTGGTATTTCGGCGGCATTACCGCCGATCCGAAAAACCCCGATCGTGTGTACGTGATGAACACCTCGACCTATCGCAGTGAGGATGCAGCAAAGTCTTTCATCGCGATTAAGGGCGCACCCGGAGGTGATGACAACCATACGCTTTGGATCGATCCTACCGACTCAGCGCGAATGATTATGGGAACCGATCAAGGCACCGTCATCAGTCTGGATGACGCGAAGACCTGGAGCTCTTGGTACAATCAGCCGACCGCCCAATTCTATCACGCGATCGCCGACGATCGTTTTCCGTATTGGATCTACGGCGCTCAGCAAGATAGCGGCGCGGCGATGATTATCAGTCACAGCAGCCACAATTACATCTACAACCGCGATTGGCAGCCGGTCGATGTCGGCGGCGAAAGCGGCTACGTCGCACCCGATCCGCTTCATCCCGGCATCATCTACGGAACGATAGTTACGCGCCAGAATGTGCTGACTGGGCAAGAGCGCGATGTCGATCCAACCCTCGCCTACCCCGGTGTCTATCGAACGACGTGGACGCTCCCGGTCGTTTTCTCGCACGCCGATCCGCACGCGCTGTATTTCAGCAACCAATATCTCTTTAGAACGACGAACGGCGGTCAGAGCTGGACCAAGATTAGCCCCGACCTGTCGCGCAAGAATGCCGGCGTTCCATCGAATCTCGACGCGACAACGGCGGCCGACAATCTCGGCAATAGACGGCGCGGCGTTATCTACACCATCGCGCCGTCGCCGCTAAAGTCGTCGATCATTTGGACGGGGACTGATGACGGGTTGATCTGGCGAACGACCGATTCCGGCCGGAATTGGAACAACGTTACGCCGCGCGCGCTGACCGCGTGGAGTAAGGTTGGAATAATCGATGCATCGTATTTCGATACTCGCAGTGCGTATGCGGCCGTCGACCGGCATCGGTTGGATGATCTGCGCCCGTATATCTATCGTACGCACGACGCCGGCAAAACGTGGATCTCGATAACGAACGGCATTCCGATCGGCAGTTACGTCAACGTCGTACGCGAAGACCCGCTGCGCAATGGATTGCTGTACGCCGGAACCGAGACCGGCATGTTCGTGTCGTTCGACGACGGCGACCATTGGCAATCGTTGCAGCTCAATCTGCCGACAGCATCGGTACGCGACATCGATCTGCACGACGGCGACATCGTCATCGCAACGCATGGCCGTTCGTTCTGGGTGCTGACCGATGCATCGCCGCTGCGTCAACTC
>JALYVT010000165.1 GCA_030853105.1 Vulcanimicrobiota bacterium | reverse complement strand
AACCGATATGAAAGAAGGTTGGATGCGGAACGATCGCAAGCTCGTCGCGAATAAGCTGCGTTACGTACGTCAGCGAAAGCGGTGCGGCTGGGCTTAGCAAAAACCCGTGCGGACGTTCGGCGGCGCCTGCATACTCTTCATATTTGAGCGTATTGTGCATGTGCGCAAATGTCTGCTGTTCGGGAATAAAACTCACATGAAAGCGCCGCGCATAATCGGCGAGTTCGCGCAGTTGCGCGGGTGTGATCCCGTCCAGCGGCGCCGGGAGCGGATTACTCGGATCGACGAAGACGTGCTCCATGTACGGCGAGTAGCCGTTCATCTTGAACGATGCGATGGTGCGAATCCGCTCCTTAAAGTAGCCCATCGTGGGAAGCGGGCCGCGCGAGACATCATCCGAAAGGACCCGCCAGCGCAAAGCCGGACTATCGGAAATCTTTACACAAGGCAAAACCCAGTCCGCCGACCGTAACTGAGGAAGCTGCGCGAGCGTCATGAGCGCATAAAACGCCCCGTCGCGATCGGCTGCATCGATCCGGATTGTTTGCCCCGGCGCAGTTTTCAGGGTGTAAGACTGCGGCGTTCCGCCATGTATTCGCACGATGACATCCGGCTGATGCGATCGGCTCGGTGCGGGGATTCCCAGCGCCGACCACCGATTGCGCACGATCTCCAGAGCGGCCGGATCGACGGATGCCGGCAACGAGCGCGGAATCCGCGCCGCACAATCGCCGATAATCTGGACGCGGGTCGGCATCGGCAGCAGATGCAGCGGATTTTCCTGCGCTTTGGCCGCGTCCGGCGCTAAGCCGAACAGCGCGACCACAATCGCAGCCACCAGCACTCGAATCTGCATACCGGCCGCTTTATCCGGGCAGCGAGAGCCTTCCCTCTCCAGCTGGGTTGCCCGGGACCCTAAGACGAGCCGCCTCCAACGCCGAAAGCCTTGATATATGACCGCCCTCTTGCTACTCGCGCTGCTGGCCGTCGTCGCCGTCTCGCTCTACGCGAGTTCGGTCTTTCGAAGATATCTGCACGAGCGGGACGAGCATGGCCGAGTCCGCGCCCTGTTTTCAAGGTATGTTCCGCCGCAGGTCGTCGACGATCTTCTCGAGCGAAAAGACCCGCGTCTGTTCGAGGGCCAGCAGTATTATGCCACAATCATGTGCTGCCGAATTCGCAATTTCGCGCTGTTCGTCGAAAATCTCTCACCCCAGCAGACGCTGCAGTATCTGAACGAATTCTACACAATCGCCGGCAAGTCGATCGAAAAGCATCGCGGTATGATCGAAAGTCTGCGCGGCGATACAATTACCGCCGTGTTCGGCGTGCTGATCGACGATCCGTTTCAAGAAGAACGCGCGTTGCGTGCCGCACTCGATATTACGCGGCTTGTGAACGGAATGAGCGCACGCTGGCAAGCCCAGGGGCGCAAGCCGTTTATCGTCGGCATCGGCATCAACTCGGGAGAGATCGTCGCAGGCGATACCGGCTTTCAACGGCGCCGCGAGTTTGCGCTGGTTGGAAACGAGGTTCACGTGGCTGCCGCGCTTCAGGAACTTACCGAAGAGACGAATGCCTCGATCATCGCATCTGATGCGACGTATGCTGCGGTTGAAGAGCTGTTCGTCGGAATTGCGATCAAAGCCGTACCGCTGCGCGGACTAAAGAAACTTCAGAAAGCCTACATCATTCGGGGTTTGAGCAAACGCGCCGAGGAACTTCCGCTAACTTTGCCACCCGAGCGTTCCATTCCCAAAACGAACGTTCGCTCCGATATTCCGAGCGAACGGGCAGCACCGATCGCAATGCCGGTGATCCGCGAAACGACGCATCACTTTTCGAGTATCGACGACGATGCCCCGGCCATGCCCGACCCGCCGATGCTGGAGGGTACATATGAAGACGACCTCGGTCCGCCTTTCCGCCTGAGGTAGCACGGGGCCAATCCGTCAAGCCCGTCGGTACGTTACCGAACCGAGGGCATACGAAGAATGAAGCGAAGCAAGGCGTTGTGGAAGACGCAAGTCGACTCATGGAAGCCGTTCGCGCGCGCGATACGACCGCATTCGAAACGCTCTATGACGACTATAATCGGTTGGTGTACGGGATCGCCCTGCGCATGCTCGGTAACCCCGCCGCAGCCGAGGATGTCTGCCAAGCTGTGTTCATGAAGCTCTGGAGCTCGCCGGCAATATTCCAAGAGGGAAACTTTGCGGCGTGGATCGCGCGAGTTGCGCGCAATCGCTCGCTCGACATCCTGCGCAGCCGGGCAGCCCATACGCAAGTCGAATTTCCCGAATCGATGCCGATCGAAGAGCAGATCGAAGATGTTGCATTCGCGCACCTCAACGCCGATACGGTTCGGGCCGCACTGACGCGCTTGCCGAACGAACAGCGTGAACCGATCGAGCTAGGTTTCTTTGGCGGGATCACCCACGAGGAGATCGCCAAACGCACCGGCATTCCGCTCGGTACGATCAAAACTCGCATTCGCGCCGGCTTGCGGCGCCTGCGCACCGAACTGGATGGCATGGTCACCGTATGATGAACAATCACAGCGAGATGCTCGATGACGTCGCGGTCTATGCGCTTGGCGCCCTGCCTTCTCGCGACGCGAGCCGCGTCTCGGATCATCTAAAGACTTGCTCGGAGTGCCGCGCTGAATACCGGCTGCTGCTCCCCGCCGTACAGTCGCTTGCGCTCATCGCTCAAGAAAAACCGAGCGATCTGCTTAAGGGTCGCATCATGAAGTCGGTGCGCGCCACGGCACCCGTCACCCCACGCGTTGGCCGCACGATCGTCTGGCCAGTCTATTTAGTTGCGGCGGCGTGCTTTGCGCTTGCGCTCATCTCGACGATCGGCAACATCTCGCTGCGCGATCAGTTATCACTTTCGCGCTCGCAAGTCGTTGCTCTCACCGCGCATGCAAACGGAACCGAACACGCACTTGCGGCGCAAAAACTCATGCTCGCCGACGTTATGGCGACCGATGCTCACCGGTATCCGGTGCAGAACGGGCAAGTGATCGAGCGCGCGGACCGTCTGTATATCGCCGTTCACGATCTTCCGCCGCCGCCGAGGGGGCATGTCTATCAAGCCTGGACGCACGTACCCGGCGCGAAGGCGATGACGCCGAACATCACGTTCGCGCCGGATCGCCGTGGCGTCGCAGTCGTCGCGTTGCCTCAGCATGGCCGCGTTGACGCGGTCGCTATCAGCATCGAACCCGATGGCGGCAGCAAAGCGCCGACGACCAAACCGAACTTCATCGCTAAGATCGGCTAGTATCGGTATTGGGCGTCACGCGCCTCACTCGCGAAAACGAAACCGCCGCGCTCGAATATCTGAGCCGACGGCCGATTGATAACGCATTTCTTATTTGGCTCATTCACGTGGATCGCTCGCTCACAACGCGCTTGGTGACCTACGTCTGCAGCCGCGCCGGCGATATTTACGGGGTCGCATACTTCGGAGCTCAGGTTGTCTTGGCTGCGCAGTGCGATGCGCAAGCCACGATCGCGTTCGCGCGGATTGCGCGCGGATATCGCGGCGAGCGAATGATCATATCGTCGCGAGAGACCGCTTCGGCGTACTGGCAGGCCGTCCAGACATGGCACGATCCTGCGCGACTCACGCGCGAAAGCCAGCCGCTGCTCATGGTCGATCTCGCGACGTTGCGCATTCCGCCCTGCAACATTCTGGTACGTCGAGCCGAGATGCACGACGCTGATGATATTGCCGAGAACTCCGCGTTGATGATCGCCGGCGAGCTGGAACGCGATCCTTCCCGATCTACTGCGGACTATAGCGCCAACATTCGGCGCATGATAGACCGCCGCTTGTGGTGGCTGGGTGAATCAGAGAGTGAGCGAGTCTTCTACTGCCACATTGGGGCACAAACTGACGCAACGATTCAGCTGCAGGGCATCTGGGTGCCGGCCGCGTTTCGGGGGCGCGGCTTGGCAACCGCGTCGCTCGCGAATATCTGCGAGTGCCTCCTAACGCAGACACCCACAGTCTCGCTCTATGTAAACGACTTCAACGCGTCGGCGCTACGGCTGTACGAACGGGTCGGCTTCACTCAAATTGGCGAACTTAGCACGTATGTGTTTTAGTTACTGGTCGCGGTGGGTTATGCGACCCTCCACGTTGTGAACGCCGGTGGTTACCGCACGTTCTGTGCCGGTAACCAGAGCGATGATCCAGCGAATGACGGCAATCACGCCGATAACGGCAAAGACGAAGACGATCAGGAAAAACCAGGCCGCCGACTGAGCCAAGTGTATAAAGAAATGTTCCATGCTTGCTTCCTTACGCCGTTGTGGAGCCGGATTCCGGCTTTAGCCTGCGGCCGCAGTCTGCAGCGCGCGAACTCTTGCGCAAAACTCGCTCGGTCGATCGGAACTCACGAAAAGCCGCGAAATATCCCGTCCTCGCACGCTCAAAAGCTTGTCGAGACGCACCGGCTGCGTCAGGTTGAGTTCGATCACGCGAACGCCGGGTGCGGTCAGGAACCCGGCCCCAGGATTGCGTCTTCGTAACAGCTTGCGTTTTGTCGGCTCGATTTCGACAGCGGAACGAATCTGGTCAGGCCGCAGCTCGATTCGCCCCAGCAACCCGCAGTTTAACGCAATTCGTGACCTGCTTAGTTGGTGAGGGCGCAAAACCATGAGCCCGTACGTTCCGAGCACCCATGCGCATGCATAGAGCTCAACGATATCGAGTGAAAGCGCAAGCAGCCGGAGATGAGCTGGAATGAACAGATGATGCAACAGAATATCCGGTATGGCCCCGACCAGTAGGATCAATCCGATTATCCCAAGCGGATTATCGTTTGAGTAACTTTCAGCGCTCGGGTGGGTCGGCGAAAACACCGCCCGGAGCCCTGCCCATGAACTGAACATCGTCAACATCTCGGTTGCAATGAGTTTGCCTGCCGGCGCCGGGAAAAACCGCGCGAGGGCCGTTTCCAACCGGCGTTCGAGCGGAACATCGCGCGATGTTGCCCGAGCAGCCAACGCTAGCGATACGGCAACTACGAACACGCTCACAT
>JALYVT010000164.1 GCA_030853105.1 Vulcanimicrobiota bacterium | reverse complement strand
CAATCCAACGCCGAGCACAAACCGTCTTACGGTGCTTTCCCGCTCAACCAGGACGCCGTCCGATACTGCCACAGTCTCTCCTTACAATTTCACGGTGCGAAAGCCGGTCATAATGTCGCGACGCGAAGGCTGATAAAAATTGCGCCAACGAGTTGAGATCAAGCGTGCGCGAGTCGTCCACGCACCGCCGCGCAGGACTTGATGGGTTCCGAACCAAGGCTCGGAATACTCCTTATACGGGTCTGGGGAGAAACCCGGATACGGGCCGAAGGCGCTGGATGTCCATTCCCACACGTTACCGATCATCTGGCGACAGCCGGTCGGGCTTTCACCGTCCTCGAAAGCGCCCACATCACAGATGCCTCCGTAAACCGCATCGGTATTGGCGACATCGTGCGGCGCTTGATCTCCCCAGGGATAACGGCGCGGTTGACCGCCGGTTGCCGCGACTTCCCATTCGGCCTCGGTCGGTAATCGCCGACCGTTCCATGCGCAAAAGGCCTGCGCTTCATAGTAGTTTACATTGCAGACCGGTTCATGCTCGCTAAGTGGAATCTCGTGGTCGAACGATCGCCGCGTTTTCAAATCGGCCGCCCAATAAATTGGCCGGTCTGCGCCCGCCTTTTCGCGCCACATCCAACCTTCGGCTGACCAAAGTGCCGATTTTGCATAGCCGCCGGCTTCTACGAACGCCAAGAACTCGGCATTCGTCACCGGCGCGCGAGCGATATTGAACGCACCTAGCTCAACTTCGTGCGCCCATTTTTCGTTATCAAAGACAAATCCATCGCTCGGTCGCGCGCCGATATAATATCGCCCGCCGCTAACCCGCACGTCGCCCGGCAGCGGATGGCTCCCGGGCACGGTTGCAGTTGCGTAGGCTGGAACCGCGTAACCCAGCGTCTGTCGCGTGTACGTCAGTGCTTCGGCGTGCATATCTTCGTGATGCAGCACCAACCGATAAAAATATTGCGCATCCGCATTGTCGTTTAACTCTCGGCTGCACTCGGAGATCGCTTCGAATTCGCGCCGCATGAAGTCGAGTGTCTGCTCGCGGGACGGAAGGGGCAGCGTCCAGCGGTCGTCGTGCGCGACCTTCGCCGAATCATACAGTTGGTCAGCGTTTTCAATCATCGGCGCGCGTCCGAGAAGTCCGCGCAGAATCCAGAACTCCGCAAAGTAGGCGATATGCCCAAGTTCCCATAAGATGGGGTTGATGATATCGAGCCGCGGCACGATAAGCTGCTCATCTGCAAGGTCGCTCGCTAACGCAAGCGTGCGCGCTCGAGCTTCGGCCAGCTCCGCCATCGGCAGATCGGGCAGACGCCGACGGCGGCTCATCATCATCTCGCCGGCTCCTCCCAAGTCAACGCTCGGCAATTCCGTCACAGCCGGACGGTATGCCAAAATATTTGATTCGCTCGGATGGAGCGTTCGAATCCTACGGACATATCAGGGTGAACCCGCCGATTGTCTAGTCGGGTTGCATGCAGTCAAATCCGCTCGTTCGACTCTCGATTTTCGCAAGCGGAATCCGGACAAGCCGATTGTCGTGGTTCTGACCGGAACCGATCTCTATCGCGGCATTAAGCATAGCGCTCTGGCGAACAGGGCAATGGAAGCTGCCGACGCGCTGGTTACGCTTCAACCGGCCGGTATCAATCAGTTGCCTCGCGGTCTGCGAGGGAAGGCGTACGCCATCATTCAGTCGGCACATCCGATAAAGCGAAACCGGGCTTCCACCAATCACATCTTCACGGTCTGTGTTCTTGGGCATCTGCGTCATGAAAAGGACCCGATGCGTGCGGCATATGCGCTTCGAGAGATCGACCCTCGACTCAACGTGCAAGTCGTACAAGCCGGAGAAGCGCTAAGCCCGCGCTATGAGGTGTTGGCAGATGCGGAGATGCTGCGCAATCCACGCTATCGGTATCTCGGAGGATTGGGTCGAACGCAGGCGCTGAAGTTGCTTGCAAACAGCGATCTTCTCGTTCAGTCATCGCGGATGGAAGGCGGCGCAAATGCGCTTTGCGAGGCGATCGCTTGCGGAATCCCGGTGATTGCGTCGCGAATTTCGGGGAACACCGGTATCCTAGGAACATCGTATCCGGGGTTGTATCGTCTCGCAGACTCCCAGGCGCTCGCAAAACTTCTGAGGCGAGCGATTCGTTCGCCCGAGTTTTATGCGAAATTACAATCGGCAATCCGAAAGCTCGCGCTGCTCGTAAGCCCGGATCGGGAACGACGACTCTGGTGCTCCTTACTGGACTCTGCTGTGAGGTAATGGCATGAAACACGAATTCGATGTTGTTGTAATCGGTACCGGAAGCGCGGGGAGCGCTGCCGCGTTCGCATGCCGCGAAGGTGGCTTAAAGGTTGCGATCGTCGATAAGCGCGAGTTCGGCGGAACCTGCGCACTTCGCGGATGCGATCCGAAGAAGGTATTGGTAAGCGCGGCTGAGATAGTCGAGCGCGCAACGCGGATGAAAGGTCATGGCATCGCCGGCAATACGAAGATCGATTGGGCCGACCTGATGACCTTCAAAAAAACGTTCACCGATCCGGTTCCGGCGGAGCGTGAAAAGGGGTACACAGATCAGGGAATCGTGACATTTCACGGATCGGCGCAGTTCGTCGAAGCGAATATCGTGCTGGTCGGTGACGACATGCTGCAGTTTCGCAACGCCGTGATTGCTACGGGTGCGAAACCCTCGCCACTAAAGGTCGATGGATCGCAGCATGTGATTACGAGCGAAGACTTTCTCAATTTGAAGCAGTTGCCGAATCGAATAGCCTTCATCGGCGGCGGGTTTATTTCGTTCGAATTTTCGCACATTGCTCGCCGAGCCGGTGCGCAGGTGACGATTCTTGAATACGCACCGCGCGCGCTGGTCGCATTCGAACCCTCGCTCGTCGATCGGCTGGCAGCGGTCGGAACCGAGATCGGTATCGATCTGCGCCTAAACGTCGATGCGATCGAGATAACGCCGAACGGTTCGGAGTTCAAGATAAAGTTTAGCGAAAAGGGTGTGCCAGGCGAGTTGACCGCTGACCTTATAGTTCATGGCGCCGGCCGGATAGCTGACATCGACGAACTCGAACTTAGCCGCGGACAGATCGCGACCAATGAGCACGGCATAATCGTAAACGAGTATCTGCAGAACTCCGGCAATCCGGCAATCTATGCGGCGGGCGATTGTGTGCGTGCCGGCGGCCTTCCGTTGACGCCCGTTGCTGGTCTGGAAGGCGAGATTGCCGGAAAGAACATTGCCGGCGGTAACAGCGCGGTTGCCGATTTCAGCGGATTGGCGAGCGTTGTCTACACGATGCCGAGCCTTGCATCGGTCGGACTTACCGAGGAGCAAGCAAAGAAGGACGGCATCACAGTCAAAGTGCACACCGGGGATTCGACAAGCTGGTATTCAGCGCGTCACATCAATGCGTCCGCCGCGTGCTATAAAGTCCTCATCGACGAGAACGGCCAAATCGTCGGCGCGCACCTTTTGGGGCCAAACGCCGAAGAGCTCATAAACCTATTCGCGCTTGCAATCCGCATGAGAACCCCGGCTTCAAAGCTGAAAGAGGTGCTCTTCGCCTGGCCGACCGCCGCGTCCGAGATCGAGTACATGCTGCGCTAGGAGACGCGTTTTAGCGAGCGAATCGGACATCACAATGATGAAATCGACCGCTATAGGCGTTCTGCTCATACTCTTCTCGGCTGCGCAAGTTGGCGCACAGACGCCTTCACCTTCGCCGACGGTACTTGCTCAAATTACCGATCGCGGCCGATCCTTAGAGGCGTACGACCAAGCCGCCTGGCACGGTTCCGACGCGGCTGTTGCCCTAGCGGGACACGACACAGCGGGTCTTGATCTATTCATCGCCCGCAAGGTCGGCGGTGCATGGCTGGTCGATTTCGGAAAACTAGACGCACCCGGTACAGCATTCCTGACCAAGATCGAAGCTCGCAGCGATGATGGCCGGCACTTTACCGCTCAGCGTTTCTCATCGGGGCGTCCGGATGTTGGGTTCTTAGTCGCCGCTGCTCATGCAGTAAAAACGTCGGAGGCTGCGTTTCAAGCAGTTGCAAATCGCCGCTACAACGTTGCGGTTCTCCCAAACGATGACGGCTCGCTGTATGTGTATCTCTATCCGGCTCAAACGGTGAAAGGCATCTTCCCGTTAGGCGGGGACGAGCGCTTTAGGGTATCCGCTGACGGAATGACGATAGTGGACGCGCACCGCATGCATCGCTCGATTATCGACGCCGCCGTGCCGCCGCCAACGCAAGACAAACGGCTAGTCGCCGGATTCCATACCGATATCTTTTCGGATGTACCTGAAGATACCGACGTTTTCCATGTTCTTGCGCGCACGCCGTTAATACCGGAGTATGTAGTCGCGCGCGGCAATCGCTACCTCATTCAGACTGACGGTAGTATCGAACCAAACGGTTCGGTTGTTCACTAACCCTTAGCGCTGAAAGACCCAAACCGAATAGTTGTTATGATCATTCGAAAAGCGCGCGCGCGCGGATTTGATTTAGCGCTCAGCAAACCGGTGGAAACTGCGAGCGGCGTGATGCTGACCGCGCCGCTTGTGCTGATCGACCTCTTCACCGACGAAGGCATTGTCGGCAAGAGCTACCTGCGCACCTACACACCGCTCGCGCTGATCCCGCTGACACAGCTTGTCGCGAACCTTGAGACCTTGCTGGTTGGCGAGCAAGTCGAACCGGCGGCGATCGATCGAGTGCTGCAGCGGAGCTTTCGTTTGGTGGGAATGCAAGGATTGATCGGCATGGCAATGGCGGGAATCGACATGGCAATTTGGGACGCGCGCGCAAAGGCCGCGAATCTTCCGCTGGCATCACTATTAGGCGGCACGCTGGAGGCGATTCCGGCGTATGCGAGTCTGCGGACCATGAGTCCAAGAGCCGCGGCAGCAGAGGCTTCTGAATTGGTTGGGGGCGGCTTCAAAGCGATTAAGGTAAAGATCGGCCGCAGCGATCTGGCTGCAGATTTGGAAACGATTCGCGCCGTGCGCGCGGCAATCGGCGAT
>JALYVT010000025.1 GCA_030853105.1 Vulcanimicrobiota bacterium | reverse complement strand
GCCGGTCTCCTCGCGAACCTCGCGCAGAGCGGCCTGTTCGTGCGATTCGCGCGACTCCAAATGCCCCTTAGGCAGCGTCCAAATGCGCGGCTCGCCCCGCCCAATGAGCAGAGCATCGTAGGACGACTCGCGCCGACGCAACACCAGCCCGCCGGCCGAAACCTCGTATTTGATCCGCATTTCTTCTGCCCCTGAGGACTGCAAAGGCGCCTAAACGACGCCTTCCGATTACCTCAATTATAGCCGATACCACCAAGAAGCGCCTGCCGAAAGGAGCCTCCTTTTTTATCGACGACACCTAGCCGGCCACCGCCAAACTGGAAGTCGCCTAGTTTCAGGCGCTAGACGGATGCCATCGCAGGTCGGGTTGGCGGGCGGCGCGGGTTTCGTCGATGCGGCCGACGACGGTATTGACCGGAGCGGCCAGGATTTTATCCGAGTCGGCTTTTGCGGTCTCGATAATCTTGCGAAGCGCATCGATAAAACCGTCAAGCGTTTCCTTTGATTCGGTTTCGGTCGGTTCGATCATTAAACATTCGGGAACCAACAGCGGGAAATACATCGTTGGGGCATGGTAGCCGTCATCGAGCAACGCCTTCGCAATATCGAGCGCACGTACTCCGGTCTCTTTCTTCAGTTGTTGCGCCGACGCGACGAACTCATGTCGGCAGATCTCGGGATAGGGTGTATCCAAGAATTTTTCGACATGAACCCGGATGTAGTTCGCGTTGAGAACCGCAAGTTGCGAAACTTTGGTTAGGCCCTCGGCGCCATTTGCATAGATGTACGCGAGTGCGCGAACCGCATGCGCGAAGTTCGACCAAAACGAGCGCATTGGTCCGATCGACTTGGGACGATCGAAGTCGAGCGAGAACGTCATCTGGTCGCTGGGCGCAGCGTTGGAATCGGCGTTCGGCTTTTTAACAGCGCGAACGTACGGCGTCGGCAGATAATCGACCAGATGCGCGGCGACGCCGACCGGGCCGTGACCCGCTCCGCCCCCGCCATGCGGAATCGTGAACGTCTTATGCGTGTTCAGATGCATCAGATCGAAGCCCATATCGCCCGGGCGTGCATTGCCCATCAGCGCATTGGCGTTGGCGCCGTCGTAGTACATGAGGCCACCGGCTTCGTGAACCGCTCGCGCGATCTCGGCGATGTGATCTTCAAATAATCCGAGCGTATTCGGGTTGGTCATCATGCAGACCGCCGTGTCGTCGCCCAGATGCTTCTTCAGTTCGTCGACGCCGACGCGGCCGCGCGAATCGCTCTTAAGCGAGATTACCTTGAACCCGCACATTGCGGCGGAGGCTGGATTGGTACCATGCGCGGTATCCGGGACGATGACTTTGTCGCGCTTCGTCTCGCCGCGTTCCCTAAAGTATTTCTTCGCGATCAGTAGCGCGGCAAGTTCGGCGTGCGCGCCGGCGGCGGGGTTGAGCGAAAACGCCGCCATCCCAAAAAGCGACGACAGGCTGCGCTCGAGCTCGAACATGATTTGCAGCGCACCCTGGGCGAATTCGTCGGGCGCCCAAGGATGCAGATTGCCGAGCCCGGGCATCGCTGCGCAAAAGTCGTTGATGCGCGGATTGTATTTCATCGTACAAGAGCCGAGCGGATAGAATCCAAGGTCGATGCCGAATGTCCGCTGCGAGAGGCGCGTAAAGTGGCGCACGACATCCAGTTCGCTGTTGTCGGGCAGCGGCAGGTCATCGCGCAGTAACGCTTGCGGCAGAAAATCGGTTAGCGGAGCGCCCGACTCAACATAGCGATTGGCGCGGCCGAGCTGGCCTTGCTCGAAGATGATTGGAGAAGCGGTGTGATCAGACGCGAGCCGGGACATCGGCAACCTCTTTCAGGGCGCAGCAAAGCGCATCGATATCGGCGCTCGACGTCAATTCGGTTGCCGTCATCAAGATGCAATCGGCGAGTTCGGGATAGAAGCGGCCCAAATCGATGCCGCCGAGTATCCCTCGCGCCTGCAGAGTTGCCAGGACGGTTTTGGCCGACTGGCGGACGTTGACGACAAACTCATTGAAGAACGGCCCATCATAGTGCAGGCTGATTCCGCCGATCGAGCTTACCTTGGTCGCGAGTTCGCGCGAACGCTGCAGATTTGCGGCGGCAACGTCGCGCAATCCGCTCTTGCCGAGAAGTTCTAAATAGATGGTTGCGATCAGGGCACAATGCGCTTGATTGGTGCAGATGTTTGAGGTGGCTCGTTCGCGCCGAATGTGCTGCTCGCGCGCTTGCAATGTTAAAACGTACGCCTCGTTCCCGCCGTTGTCGATGCTTCTACCGACCAACCGGCCGGGAATGCGGCGCATGTGCTCGTTAGTAGAGGCGATAAATCCGACATACGGACCACCGTAAGCCATTGCGACCCCGAACGATTGCGCCTCACCGACGACGATGTCGGCTCCCCAGCTCGCCGGTGTTGCAAGTGCGGCCAGCGATAGCGCCTCGGCAACGACACCGATCAGAACGGTGTTGCTCGCTTTGAGCGCTGCTTGTACGTCAGGGTTAGGCGTGTCGATTACGCCGAAGAAGTTCGGCGAGCCGATTGCGAGCGCTGCATAGTCGCCCGACGCAAGCTGCGCGTTCACGCCGTCGTAATCGGTAGCGCCGTCTGCAGCAATCGCAAGTTCATCGATCTGGATATCGAGTCCATCACAGTAGGTCTTCAAAACAGCGCGATAGTTTGGATTGAGTGTGCGGGGGACTAGCACTTTCTTGCGGCCATTGGCATTGATCGCCATGATAACGGCCTCAGCCAGCGCTGTCGCTCCGTCGTAGACCGAAGCATTTGCAATGTCCATTCCGGTTAATAGGCAGATGTACGTTTGCCACTCGTAGATCGCTTGCAGATAGCCTTGTGAGACCTCGGCTTGATAGGGCGTATACGACGTTAAAAACTCACCGCGCATCGCGAGCGCCATGATTGCCGGTGGCGCGTAGTGGCGATACGAGCCGCCGCCCAAGAATGAGGCCATGTTCGCGCCGGTGTTCTTCGCTGCAAAGTGGTCGAAGCGTTTTGTGATATGCATCTCAGAGAGCGCGGGCACGATCTCAAGCGGAGCTTTGAGAGCGATCTCCTCCGGAACTTTGACGAGTTCTTCGAGCGATCCAACTCCGATCGCATCAAGCATCTGCGCTATATCGCGCTTCGTGTGTGGCGTGTAAATGCTAGTGGCTTTCTTCGGAGAGCAGTTTTTCGTAGTCGCCCGCTTTGAGAAGTTGATCGGCTTGGGTGGTGTCGCTGAGCTTCACCTTGAATAACCAGCCGCCCGCGAACGGTTCGCGATTTACAAGAGCCGGGTCGTTCTCAAGCCCGGAATTGATCTCGGCGACTTCGCCGCCGATCGGCGTGAACAGATCCGAGACCGCTTTTACCGACTCGATCACGCCGATGTTGGCGAATTGCGAGACCGCCGCTCCCACTCGCGGCAATTCGACGTAGACGATATCACCGAGCGAGTTTTGCGCGTAATCGGTGATGCCGATCGTTGCGCTGTCACCGTCAATCTTCACCCATTCGTGCTCTTTGCTGTATAGCAAATTTTCCGGAAGCGACAAGCTGTTCTCCTTATGCTCTTTTGTAAAATGGCAAGCCGACGACGGTCGCCGGGTGCCTTGTTCCACGAATTTCAATGCTCAACACCGTGCCGATAGTTGCAGCGCCCTTCTCAAGCAAGGCCGTGGCGACGTTCTTATTTTCAACCGAGGGGGCTTTTGAACCGCTGCGTACTTCGCCGACGAATCGATCGCCGAGATAGACCTTGTACCCTTCGCGTGCGGGCGCAAGGCCATCTAAGACCAGTCCGGCTATTCGCGCAAAGGCGTCGCCGTCTTTCTGTGCCTGCAGGGCAGCTCTGCCGGTAAACTCGGGCTTATTCAGTTTGAGCGCAAAGTGTAGACCGGCTTGGAGCGGCGTGATCTCTTCGGTGATTTCATGCCCGTAAAGCGGCATACCGGCTTCCAGACGCAGCACATCCCGCGCGCCGAGCCCCGCGGGTTCGAGGCCGCCGGCTTGGTTATCGGCGAGCAGTTTGCGCCAAATTTCACCGGCGTGCTCACCTTTGACAAACAACTCGAAGCCGTCTTCACCGGTGTATCCGGTGCGCGCGATAACCGCAGGCTTTCCGTACACCAGGCCTTCGGCGCAGAAGTAATACTTCAAGTCGTTCAGGTCGAAGTCCACTACGGGCTGCATCATCGCAAGTGATTTTGGGCCTTGAATGGCAATTAGTGCGTTCTTTCCGTGAAGACTCGTTAGTGTGATTCCTGATTCGATTTTCTCATTCAAGAGCGACCACATTTTATCGGCGTTACCTGCATTGACCACCAGCAGCCAGCGGTCCGGCAGCCGGTAGAAAATCACGTCGTCGTGAGCGCCGCCGCGCTCGTTGCAGAACAGGTTATAGCGTGCTTGCAATGGCTTCATCGTTGAAATCGCGTTGGTCGTCAGTTTGTCGGCCCACTGCGCGACCGCATCGCCTTCTAAGATGAACTGGCCCATGTGTGAGAGATCGAAGAGCCCGGCGCGATGCCGTACGGCGTCGTGTTCTTTTAGGATTCCGCCGTATTGAATCGGCATCTCGAAACCACCGAACGGAACCAGACGCGCGCCGAGCGCAACATGCTCGTCATGCAAGGCAGTTCGCTTTGCCGATGCATTTGCCGTCACTTCGCGGGTTTCTCGCTCGAATAGCTGTTGAGGAAGTTCAGGGTTGCGTGGGCGACCAATTTGTCGCCGCTGCGCACATGCACTTCGCCGTAAACGATCCGCCGCCCGGCCTTCAGAATAGTCGCTTCGGCGACAAGATCGTGCGGCGGAAGCGCCGGCGCCAAGAAATTGCAGGCCAGTGCTGCGGTCGTGGTATCTTGCTCACGTCCGTAAATCGAAGCCAGCGCGATGTAAAAACAGGTGTCACAGAGGCTGACAATTGCGCCGCCGTGGATCGCGCCGGTGCCATTGGTCACTTCGGGCCGGTACGGCATCCGCATCACCGCGCGCCCCTTCTCGACGCTCTCCAAATGCAGGTCGAGCAATTCGACGAAGAACGACTTCTCTTTATTCCACTCGCGACGAGCTGATATTTGATCGGGGTGGTCAGTACTTTGCAACATCTCTCCCAGGGGCGTTTTGTTTTTGTTTGTCGGCTATTGCGTCGTAGGCGGCGCGGAAGTTGAGCGTACCGCCGTGCAGCCAGTGAGCGCCGTCGACGGCCAGCGTGGCTCCGCTAACCCAAGCGGCCTGCGGCGAGCAGATCCAAAGCGCGGCATTCGCGATGTCTTCAGGAAGCCCCAGTCGGCCGAGCGGAATCTGCGCGGTGACCTTTTTTTCAACGTCAGCTACCGACCACAGATTTTTGTCGGTCCCTTCGGTATGCACCGGGCCGGGCGAGATTGCATTGGCGCGAATGCCGAACTGTCCCCACTCGGCAGCCAGCGTCCGCGTCATCGCCAGAACACCCGCTTTCGCGCAAGCTGAATGGACCGCTCCCGGTTCCCCGCTCCAAGCATAGCTCGCAATGATATTCAAAATCGCGCCGCGGCTCTCTTTGAGAGCTTCGAACGCAAGCCGCGAGCAGTAGAACGTGCCGTTAAGAACGATGTCGACGACTGCCTTGAATCCGTTGGGGGAGAGCATCTCCGAGGGCGCGACAAAATTACCGGCGGCATTGTTCACGAGAACATCGAGCCGGCCGGTGCGTTTCACCACCTCTTCGATCACCTCGGCGACGCGGGCCGGATCGCGGACATCGCACGAAAGCCCGAACGCCGATCCGCCGTCCTGCGCTATAAACGCCGAGGTTTCATCGACGGCTTCTTGACGGCGTCCAATCGTGCAGACGGTCGCGCCTTGCGCTGCAAACGCGAGCGCCATTGCGCGCCCGAGCCCTGAGCCTCCGCCGGTAATCAGCACTGTTTTGCCGGAATAGGACTGCTCGCTCAAAATGTATCTCCAGACCTGCTTAATTCGCGCCGCAGATAGAGCGGCAACGCGAAGATGCGCCGATGCGTCTGCGCATCGTAAAAGTAATTTTCGCCGCCGCTCAATTTTTCGCAATACGAATCGATCGTTGCTGGATCGAGCTGCGCTAAATCAATTCGATCGCTGCATGCGATAAATGCCCAGTCGTTATCAAATGCAGGTACATGCGAATAAAACGAGGCGACATGCCGGTAATGCTTTCGTAGGGTGCGCGCCATCTTGGCGTGCAGCGACATATTGTGGAAACCGGCGGTACTGGCTTGCAGCACATAGACACCGCCGGCGGTCAGGCGAGCCTTGATGTTGCGGAAGACTTCTTCGCAGAACAGCGGGTTGCTGGGCGAGTCCTCGAGCGGTTCGGTGAGATCCGAGATAATGACGCCGTACTGGTCGCGATCCTCAGCCAGAAATTTGAGCGCGTCGCCGATGATGACCCGCGAACGCGGATTATCAAACGCACCGTCCGACCACTCCGCCAAATACTTTTTCGACAACTCGACAACTTCGCCGTCGATATCGACCATCGTCACCCGCTTGACCTCTGGATGCCGGAGCGCCTCACGCAGCGTGGCACCTTCGCCGCCGCCTAAAATCAAAACCTGCGAGCGATCATCCGCACCGGCAAGCGCAGGATGGACAAGCGATTCGTGATAGATCTTCTCATCGTTCTGCGAGCTCTGCGTATCACCGTCCAAGATCAGCATTTTTCCAAAAACCGGAGTCCGAATCACCCCAACGCTTTGAAACGGCGTACGCCCCGCGTAGTACACTTCGTCAATCGCATGATGGTGCTGCTCAGTGTGCGCGAACTCCTCAACATACCACTGCCACTGCTCCGTTTTCGGCACTCAGCGTTCCTTCCCGAGGTTGGCGAACTCCATCGAGGCGACGATCGTTTTTTGCACGGTGCGCTGGGTTCGACGGTTCTGTTGCAATGCTTGCCTGCGGGGCGATTTCGAGCCAGGGGACTTCGAGGCCGCAGCCCAAATGGAATAGCGTGTCTACTGTGCACTACGAGCGTCTCGAATCTCAGGTTGACGAGTTGCGCAAGCAATTCGACTTGGCGGATCCGATTCGCCACCTTGTGCTGGATGATTTCCTCGATGATGCTACCGCAAAGTCGGCACTGGCGGCGTTTCCCTCGCCTCAGGCGATGGAGATCGCTTTTGCGGGATTGCCCGAAGTCAAGAACGCGGAGCAGCGGATCGAGCGCCTTGACCCGGTCTTTCAGGAGATATTCGGTGAGCTTCGCTCCAACCGGTTCATCGGCTGGATGCAGGCCGTCACGGGAATCGCGGATCTCAGCGCAGACGAAGCGTTGCATGGGGGCGGGTTGCACCAGGGTTCGGACGGCAGTTATCTCGATGTGCATGCCGATTTCAACATTCACCCTCGCCTTGGGCTCTATCGCCGCCTCAATGTGCTGGTCTATCTCAATGCGCGCTGGGAGCCGCAGTGGCAAGGATACCTTGAGCTGTGGTCGCGCGACATGCGGGAGTGTCGCCAATACATCGAGCCGAAGTTCAACCGCTGCGTCATCATGGAAACTCACGACCACGCCTTTCACGGCTATAAGGAGTTGCATTTACCGACCGGCGTGACGCGCAAATCTATCGCGTCGTACTACTACTCGGCTCATCGCAGTCAAGCGCAGACAGAGAGCGAACACGATACGCTTTTTCAACTTCGACCCGAACAACAAATTGCGTCTGCCGCACGCTTGTTCTTCCGCAGGCTCACCGCACTCGCGCCGGCAAAAACACGGCCCATGATACGCGCGGCACGACGCATATTTCGAATTAACGAATAGCGAGAGCAGTACCGGTTCTGAAACGCCTAGGCAGTCAGCGAGCGGCCTTCGTTTTCGGCCGTGACGACATGCGTGTAGCGGCCTGGCGTGGATTCTATTCCGCGTTTGACTTCGGTTGTTGACATGGCGGTTGCGCTGAGTGCCTTGGCGGCATAATCGCAAGCGGCCCACGGATCGGTGTGATCGCCGCATGTGTAGAAATCCATCGCGGCATAGCCGGTCTCCGGCCATGTGTGGATTGATATGTGTGACTCCGCGAGCACCACGACGCCCGAGACGCCGTGTGGCTGGAACCGGTGAAACGCGACCTCCATGACCGTCGCCTTAGCCGCTTTGGCGGCAGCGATCATGATGTCGCGAACGCTATCAACATCGCTCAGCGCTTCCGGGCTGCAGCCCGACAATTCGCAGACGATATGGGTACCGAGTGCCTTCAATTCTTCTTGTCTCCTCGAAACCTGGGGAAATCCCACCTCCGGACTCGTCGGCTGGCGTCTGCGGTGCAGTCACGTCCCCGACCTTTCGGCGATCTCTAGCCGGCCTTGCCCAACCCTGAGCAAGCGAGCGTCTCGCCGCAATGGCGCATTGGGTGCGCCTCCCTCGGCGAACATAATACCCCCTCAGCCACCCCCTGTAAAGTGGTTTTGTGAAGAGATCCGGGTATGGGGGAAACTCCAGGCATCAGCCACGTGTTAAAGATAGTGAAGATAAGACTTCACTATCTTGACTATCGAGGGCGACGGGCGTACCCTTAGAACCGAGTCTGATCGAGAATACCCGTTTGATTTAAGGAAGCAGAGCAGCACAGATGGCCACCCAGCTACAAACCCCGCAGACCCTCGACGAGGACTATCGCCACGGGTTTCACGACACCGAAGAACACTACAAGTTCAAATCGGACAAGGGTCTGACCCGCGAGATCGTCGAGCGTATCAGCGCTATGAAGGGCGAACCGGAGTGGATGCTCGACTTCCGACTGAAATCGTTTGAGATTTTTCAGTCCAAGCCGATGCCGACCTGGGGCGACTCGGCCTTGCTCTCCGAGATCGACTTCGATAACATCCGCTACTTCGTCAAGTCCACCGAAGGCACCGAGCGCAACTGGGATGATGTCCCCGACGACATCAAGCGCACCTTCGATCGGCTCGGTATTCCCGAAGCCGAGCGCAAGTTTCTCTCCGGGGTTTCGGCACAGTATGAATCCGAGGTCGTCTATCACTCGGTCATCGAGGAGCTCGAAAGAGACGGCGTGCTGTTTATGGACATGGACACCGCACTCAAAGAGCACCCCGATATCGTCAAGAAGTACCTTGCGACGATAATTCCGCAAGGCGATAATAAGTTTGCAGCACTCAACTCGGCGGTCTGGTCGGGCGGATCGTTCGTCTATGTGCCGCCCGGCGTCGAAGTGAAGATGCCGCTGCAAGCCTACTTCCGCATCAACACCGAGAACATGGGCCAGTTTGAACGCACGCTCATTATTGCCGACAAAGGTTCGAAGGTTCACTACATCGAGGGCTGCACTGCGCCGAAGTTTTCAAGCAGCTCGCTGCATAGTGCGGTGGTTGAACTGATCGCAATGGAAGGCGCATCGATCCGGTACACCACGATTCAAAATTGGTATCGCAACATCTTCAATCTGGTAACCAAACGGGCCGTTGCGTACAAGAATGCGACCGTCGAATGGGTTGACGGAAACATCGGCTCACGCTTGACGATGAAGTATCCGGCGATCTATCTGATGGGTGAAGGCGCGCGAGGGGAGATTCTGTCGGCTGCGTTTGCGGGCGAAGGTCAGCACCAGGACGCCGGCGCTAAAGTCATTCACGGCGCGCCCAACACGACCTCGGTCGTCACCAACAAATCGGTCAGCGCGCACGGCGGCAAGACCACCTATCGCGGCCTGGTTGAAATTTATCCGGGTGCGGTCGGCGCGAAGACGCGTGTAAAATGCGATGCCTTAATTATGGATGAGCAGAGCGCCAGCGACACCAAACCAACGATGAAGATTCACGAGCAGCGCTCGACTGTCGAACACGAAGCCAGCGTCAGCAAAATCGGCGAAGAGCAGTTGTTCTATGCGATGAGCCGCGGTCTGAGTGAAGCCGATGCAACCGCGATGATCGTCAATGGGTTCTTTGACTTCTTCGTGAAAGAGTTGCCGATGGAGTACGCAGTCGAACTGAATCGGCTCGTCAAGATGGAGATGGAAGGCTCGGTTGGCTAACGCTGCTCCGGTAGCGCACGCCTCCGAGATACCTCTCGGTTCGACCAAACGCGTTCGCGTGAACGGCACCGAAGTGCTGCTGTGCAACGTCGAAGGCCAGATTTACGCGATCGAAGACGTCTGCACGCACGACGGCGGCGAATTGGATCAGGGCGAGCTCGAAGACTGCCGCATCCGTTGCCCGCGCCACGGCGCACTTTTCGACGTTCGCACAGGTGAAGCGCTCGCGTTACCCGCAATCATCCCGGTGCCTACGTACCCGGTGAGGATTGAGGGTGACGACATCTTCGTCAGCGTCTAGGCCCCAAAGCGCCTTCAAACGCGCGGCGTTTGGCCTATTGTGGTTTGTCGCTTTACTGCTTATTGTGCTCCTCGGGCTGATCGCTTATATCGCGCTCGGAATGCGAGCGGCGGCGCAGACCAGCGGCTCGATCTCCGGCGTCGGCGTGCGGGCGCCGGTGCAGATACTCCGCGACGGACGCGACGTACCGCACATTCGCGCGGGCAATCTGCACGATCTGTTTTTTACACAAGGCTATGTGGAGGCATCAGACCGGCTCTTTCAGATCGATCTTACACGCCACTTCGTTTACGGTAGACTCACCGAGTTGATTGGGAGCGGCGCGCTTACTACCGATGAGGCGTCGCGGCGCATCGACATTCAGACGATCATCGCAAAGCAATGGGCGGCGCTATCGGAGCAGGATCGTCGGCCCGAGCAAGCCTTCAGCGATGGCGTAAACGCCGCCATCGCGCGCGAACCGTTGCCTATTGAGTACAGGATTCTGTTTACGAAGCCGCAGCCTTGGACGCCGCAAGACTCGCTCGCCGTGGGCTTTGCGACTATCCTTGGGCAGACCGAGTCTTGGGATCAGGCTGTCAATCGTACTGTTCTTTACAAGACGTATGGGCCGGCCGTCTTCGCTTCGCTCGTGCCGCTGACCGACCCGAAATACGATGCTCCCACCGCCGGCGGCAAAGCCGCGCCTTTGCCGCCGCTCGCATCGCCGCCGGCTTTGCCAAGTGTAAATCTCGGCGCACGGGCCGCGGCTGTACGGTCGGACCCCGACCATCCGGGAAGCAACGAATGGGTGGCGGGCGCGGCACTTACTGCTACGGGGCGCGCACTGCTTGCAAACGACCCACATCTTCCGCTTGCAATTCCCGGCATCTGGTATTTGGTCGATTTGCAGGCCCCGGGGTATCATGCCGCCGGTGTGTCGCTCGCCGGATCTCCCGGAATTATCCTCGGGCACAACGACCATCTAGCGTGGGGCATCACCAACGGTACAACCGCATCCTACAGTTTGTATTCAACTCTCGCGCAACCAAAACTAATCGAGCGGCGCGAACGATTTTCGGTGCGCTTTGGAAAGCCCGTTGAGAAAACGTACTACGGAACACGTGACGGAGGGTTTCAAGTCCTCGACATACACCGCAATCCGTACATCGTCAAGTGGCAGTCCGCGATGAACCCGCGCTCGCCGGTCGGCCCGTTCTTCGTGTTAAACCGCGCCCAGAACATAGCCCAAGCAATCCAAGCTATCTCGACGCTTCAAGGGCCTTCGTTTAATTTTGTCTTTGCCGATATCAGCGGCGCGGCAGCGTATCATTTGGCGGGCACGATTCCAAACGATTCGGCCTGGGCGCGCTATGCGCATGACACGTTGCAGCGATATTCGATTCTGCCCTTCAATGCATTACCGCTTGTCGCAGCATCGCGTTCGGCGCTCGCGTTCACATCCAACAACCGCATGTACGGTTCGCGCTATCCCTACCAGCTTTCGGCAACATTTGCGTCTCCATATCGGGCTTCACGGGTGCAGAGTATGCTGCGCGCACGCAAATCGTACACCATCGCTGACTTTGCGAAGATGCAACTGGACACGTTCTCCATTCCGGAGTCGGAACTCGCTCGTGATATCGTCGCTGCGGCGCGGCGCCGGCCGCAGTTAGTCACCCAGTCGCTTCAGCCGCTGATTACCGAACTGCACTCATGGAACGGGCGCTTCGAAGACGGCTCACGCGGCGCAACGATCGCGTGGAACCTGCGCGTTACCGCGGTCACCGCTCTCTATAAAGCGCACGCGAGTTCGGCGCTTATCAGTCCGAGTTCGGTCGTATTATTGCGCGCATTGCGCGAGCGACCACGCGGCTGGGTGCCCGGAAATGACTACGACGCGTGGCTGCTGCATGAGCTATCACTTGCAGCCGATAAAGCCGGCGGGTCCGCGCCGCTTAAGAGATCATGGAGCCGGGCCGGCGCAATTAGCGTTGAACATCAACTTGCGGCCCTTGGCCTCACATTTCTCAACGGTACGGTGTTGCCCGGCGACGGTGATGCGTTTACCGTTCATGTGCAGTCGCCGGGTTTTGGGCAAAGCTTTCGCGCGGTGTGGGATGTCGGCAACTGGGACGCCGGCGGTATCACTATTCCGCAGGGCGAGTCCGGCGAACCGGGCTCCGGCCACTACACCGATCAGGCTCCCGATTGGATAAGCGGTGAGCTGATTTCGCTTCCTTACTCGCGCGCCGCGGTCGATGCCGCAGCGCGCGAAAGGTTGACGTTAGTACCCTGAGCGTGCGGCTGCAGGCTGGGTGACGTTGCTGCGCAGCGCCGGATAGATGAGATTCAAAAAAAGCGCCGTCGGAGACTCCCGACGGCGCTTTTTATTTGTTATCGCGTAGAAGCTTAGTTTTTGTTGGTAAGCTCGGCGATTTTCAGGGCGTAGTCTTTGCGCAGTTCGAGGAACTTCTCGGCGAAGCCGAAGGTCGACTCGATAACGGTGACCGGATTCGGGATGCCTTCGAACTTGGGGAAGTTCGGCAGGCTCGCGGCTGATTTGGAAGCGATCTCGGTCAGCGAGCTGAAGGCGGCCAGATTAGCATCCTGGGCTTGCTTGATGGTCGCGAGGCTCTCTTCTTGGAACTTGGTCAGGGATTCGATGAAATCGACGGGCATGTGGGACTCCTTATGTACGGCGTTTGCTTGTGCTAAGTATACCAAGCAAATGCTGCATCCGTCAAGCCCGCTCGGTGAAACCTCGGTAAATCCGAATTAACGTCTCCTTTTGGTCGGTCGTAAGGGCCGGGTCAAGGCGAATCGCGCCCTCCACCGCATGGGGCGCCGAGTCCTTGGCGTCATCGTCAAGTAGGCCGGCTTGCGTATACATGGTCTCCGCCGACATATGCAGTGCGCTCGCAATATTTTTCAGGACGTCCGCTGAAGGCTTATAAAGTCCGCGCTCGATCTGGCTTAGGTAAGGATTGGAGACCTGTGCGACCTCGGAGAGTTGACGCAGCGTCAGATTCGCCAACTCGCGCTGGGCCTTAATGAACTCGCCCAAGTTCTTCCAGGCCGGATTCTCTTTGTCGCTCACTGCGGCACCTCCAGCGGCGGCGCGGTTTGGTTGACCACGTAGCGGCCTGGCGCCGGTTCTCCTTCGGGCAATGTGTACGGCGCCACCATCGGGCCGCCATGCGCCTGCGCCCACGGTGCCCAGTCTTCCCACCAGCTACCGTCGTGGCGCGTTGCGCCTTCGCGCCACTCGTCGGCAGTTTCACCAGGCGTCGTCTGTTCTCGTGTCCAGTGAACCGATTTCGCTCCGCCGGGCGGATTCACGATTCCGGCGATATGACCGGAGTTTGTCAGCGTGAACCGGTTGTCGCCGCCGGTGTGCTGGGTGTTCATGTAGGTCGAGCGCCACGGGGCAATGTGATCGACCTCCGCGCCGAGCACATAGAGCGGAGTACGAATCTTGCCGAGGTCGATCGGTGTACCCCCGAACGTAGTTGCATTCGGCTTCACGATTGCATTGCGCAGATAACAGGTGCGCAGATATTGCGAGTGCATCGCGGCGGGCATCCGCGTGCTGTCACCGTTCCATGAGAGGATGTCGAACGCGGGCGGTTGTTTACCCATGAACCAATTGTTGACGACGTAGCTCCAGATTAGATCGTTGGCGCGCATCCAATTAAACGTGCCCGCCATCTCGCTCGAATCCAAAAAGCCGCGCTCGTTCATCTTCATCTCAAGCTTCACGATAGACGCCTCGTCGGTAAACACGCCAAGATCGCCGGGGTCGCTGAAGTCGATCAGGGTATTGGTCAGGGCTGCGCTTCCGATAATATCTTCGCGACCAAGCTCGGCTAGATGCGCCAGCATGATGAGCGTGAGTGTGCCACCCAGGCAAAGCGCTGCGATGTTGATCTTCTCGCCGCCGGTTATCTCTTGAATCGCATCGATTGCCGCGAGTGGTCCCAAGCGCATGTAATCGTCCATCGTGAACTTCGCCATCGATTCATCCGGGTTGCGATAGCTGATCATAAAAGTCTGATGGCCATGCTGCACCGCCCATTCGACAAACGAACGGCCCGGCGCGAGGTCCATAATGTAGTATTTATTAATCCATGGCGGACAGCACAACAGCGGGCGTTCATGGACGGCCGTGGTCTGTGGATCGTAAGCGATCAATTCGATCAAGTCATTGCGAAAGACGACTCGTCCTGGCGTAACCGCGAGGTTTTTGCCCAGCGTGAACTTTGAGGAATCGACTTGACGCGGCATTCCGCCATTGTTCTTTACATCATCAATGAAGTTTTCCAGCCCATGCACCAAGCTACCGCCGCCGCTTTGGGCGGCCTCCTTCACGACCGCTGGGTTCAACCACGGCACATTGCTCGGCGCAAGTGCATCCATCATCATCGTCACAGCGAATTTTGCCTTGCGTCGCGTGGCTTCAGGCAATCGCGAGGTAGCGACTAAATCTTGGGCGGCCTTCGCTCGAACCAAATACTCTTCGATCGCGCCCGCCAAGAACGGATTCTCTTTCCACGCCGCGCCGGCGAACCGACGATCTCCGGCCGCGGGCGCTGCGACCGGCTGCGGATTTTCACCGCTCATTCGGCGCAAGGTGTTTAAACCAACCTGCTGCTGCGCAATCGCGAGACCCGACATCCAGGTTGTGAGGCGCATCGGGTCCATCATCGCATCTGCGGCGACCGCGCGTAGCGCCTCGTTCAATGATGCTGGGTCGGCGCCGGAGAGATCGAAGCCGTAGCTGAGGTCTTCGAGCGGTAGTGTTGACTCGCTCACATGTACATCCCGCCGTTGACGTTGTACACCGAACCGGTGATATACCCGGAGTTTTCATCCAGCAAGAATCGCACCACGCGCGCGATCTCATCGGGCTGCCCTAAGCGTTTTCCCGGCGTCTTGGCAACGGCCGCTTCGATCGCCGCCGACGGCATCGCCGCGACCATCTCGGTATTGATGAAGCCCGGCGCGACTGCGTTCACGGTAATGCCGCGATGCGCGACTTCAAGGGCAACGGTTTTCGTAAGGCCGATCAAACCGGCTTTGGCCGAAGCATAGTTGGCTTGCCCGACATTACCGCTCAATCCGACGACCGAGCTGATGTTCACGATCCGCCCGTAGCTGCGTTCGATCATGTGATCGAGAACCGCCTTGGTCATAAAAAACGGCCCCGACAGATTGATCTGCAGAACCGCTTGCCATTCTTCGATGGTCATCTTGCGAACCGTGTGATCGGCCGTGATGCCCGCGTTGTTAACGAGAAAATCGATTCGTCCGTGCTCTTTGAGAATCGCCTGCACCGCGAGTTGACAGCGCTCATATTCGCCGACGTTGCCTTCATAAAAAAATATCTTCGACGCGCTGCCGTTCAGGGACGCTCGCAACGTTTGGGTGCGCTCACGATCGGCCGGCAAGCCGACAATCGCCACCGTGGCGCCGTCGGCCGCCAGCATCTTGGTAATCGCTCCGCCAATGCCGCGCGAGCCTCCGGTTACGATGCCTACTTGCCCTGAAAGGGTCGTGCTATTCATGTCGCTAGGTTTACCTAGCAGACGCTGCATTTCCTATGGCGCGCATCCGGCGTCCATCCACGCCTTGAACAGCGCCACGTCTTCGACGGGCCAAGGAGCCTGAGGCTCGCTGCCTTTGGGTGGCATGCTTTGATCTTGCAGCGTTTTATAGATACCCGCCGCTGACGCTTTCACGTCATCGTATTTCCAGAGGTCGAACATCTTCATCATATGGTCACGGTCGAGCTGGGTAAACAGCGGCTTAATATCCACCGCGAACCCAGGGGTCGACTGTTTGGCTGAATCGATAGGCATCTTTATTTTTCTCCGTTCTCGAAGTTTCAACAAGGTCGTGTCATCGCGGAAAAGGGTGGCGCGTTCCGTTTGCAGATGATCTAGCGCACGATGAATGGGGTTTCCTGCGCGTTCGAAACCGAACAGACGTTGACGACGCGCGAAGTTTAGACTGCAGTTAGAGTGCGCCGCTCAAGTCTCGTTTTGCGGGTTCAGGATCCGCCGAGCTTGCCGTTGGCGCGCGTGGAGGTATGAGATGCAGGGGAAAGCAACCATCGCGGGCCATCCGATTCATCCGATGCTGGTCGCGTTGCCGATCGGGTTCTTTGTCGGAGTTCTGGTCAGCGACGTCATATCGATTTGGGGAGGTCCCGAGTTTTGGTCGCGCATGGCGTTGTGGCTGATCGCGTACGGCGTGATCGGCGCACTCGTCGCTGCGCTCTTCGGGTTTGTCGATTACCTAACGACTCCCATGAGTCCTGAGGCGAAGAAAACCGGGACCGCGCACATGCTGCTCAACCTATTGGTCGTCGCGATTTTTATCGCGGCATTCTTTGTGCGCTTGCAGCTTGGAAACTCGGTCTTGGGATACGTCTTGACGTACGTTCCGCTGGCGATTCTGATCGTGACCGGCTGGCTAGGCGGCCGGCTGGCCTACCACTTCGGTATCGGAGTTCAACCGGAAGCGACGTCCAGACTCTAGCAGCTTAGTGCCTCGCTTCGATGATGCTCGCCGACGGGTTCATCTGCCGGACGATCGGCGTGCTACGTTCATTTTGTGGGCGCCGATATATCAGTGGTTGATCGTGATGATCCTACATATCCAATCCGCCATTGACGGTGTAGACGGCGCCGGTAATGTAGCTGGAGTCATCTTCTAAGAGGAAGCGCACTACGCGCGCAACCTCTTCGGGTTTGCCGAGCCGGCGCTGGGGGATCTTTTCGACGATTTTATCGAGCACCGCAGGCGGAATCGCGCCGACCATCTCGGTTGCAATGAAGCCCGGTGCAACCGTGTTAACGGTGATTCCACGCTGCGCCATCTCCAGCGCGAGACTTTTCGTTAAACCGAACAATCCTGCTTTGGACGCGGCATAGTTGGCCTGCCCGATATTGCCGGTCTCGCCGATGACCGAACTAATATTCACGATTCTGCCGGAGCCGCGCTCGATCATGTGCTCGATCACGGCTTTAATCATATGAAACG
>JALYVT010000163.1 GCA_030853105.1 Vulcanimicrobiota bacterium | reverse complement strand
ATTCCGGCCGTCATCGTCCTCTTCTGCGCCGCAATCGCCGCCGGTTGCGGCAGTGCGACCGACAACCTGGATTTCAAGGCGCCGGCTGCTTGGAAAGCGACTCCCAGTATTCTGGGCATGATGCAAGGTTGGACCAACCCCAGCGACAGCAACCAGATTGTCATGCTCATGAAGCTTCCGATCGGTAAAGACATCAATGTCGCAGATGCAAATACCCAACTGCGAAACACGAAGATCACCGCAAACAAATCGATCAAGATTTGCGGAAATCAGCCCGCCCAATTCGTTACCATGACCGGAACTTCGGGGAGCTCAAAGACCTCCGGCAACCCCAAGAGCGATCGCAAGAGCGTAGCTGAAATGATCACCACGCGTTACAGCAACAGCTCCTACATGGCGATCTACGATCGTGAGATGGGCACCCCCGCCGACCCGCAAGCCGAGACCGCGTTGAAGTCTCTCTGCCTTAAAAAAGCCTCGTAAACAAAAAAGCGGCTAGTGCAACACGTGTTTGAGGAAGTTCTGCACGAGATTCCAGGCGTCGGCGACTGATTCGGCGACCGCTTCTGCGGAGCTGTTATTTTGACCGGAGATCGCCGCCGGGCTGCCGTGTCGAAAGAACGCGTGACCAACATTCGGGTAGACTTGAACACGGTGATGCACCGCTGCCGCTTTAAGCGCGGTGTCGATGCGCTCGATTGATTCGGGTGGAATGGAAGTGTCTTTTCCGCCGAATACCAGCAATAGCGGAATCTTGATTTTGTCAGCGTCGACCAACGCTTCGACTTCGCCGTTCGGCAACGCGGAGGCAATAGAGGTTCCGTAAAAGCTGATTGCTCCGCAGAGGCCCGGCAGCGGTGCGGTTACGAATGCGACGGTTCCGCCCAAACAGAATCCCCAGGTCGCGATCTTGCCTTTTCGCACAAACGGCTGCTGATCGAGCCACGCGATTGCGGCCGCAACATCCTCTCGCAGTTCGGCCTTCGTGAGTTTGCCGGCTGCTATGAACCCATTTTTATAACCGCTCTCGTCGTACGGCTCGTTTAAATCGGGGTCGGTGCGATGATAGTAATTGATCGCAAGCCCGACATATCCGGCGCTCGCAACTAAATCCGTGATTCGCTTCATCTCGGTATTGACGCCGAAAATTTCTTGCAGAACGATGACGGCCGGATGCGACCCGGATCCCTCCTCGGGTTGAGCGAGATAGGCCGGCATCGCGCGGCCGGCGACGTCGATCGTAAGACTGGAACTCTTCACAGGTAGGGCTCCTCTTCAGTAGGTGAAAGCGGCTGTCACCCTGTCCTACGTTCCCGCGGTGCATCCTGCCTTCGTCCAAGTGTGTCTTAATCGAGCAGTTGGGTTTCAGGCTCGGCCGGTCAGGGAAAGGGCGTGGGCCTATGAGCGCGATGCTAACTCGGGTCTCCGACCGGTTGGAGATCATAGCTGCCCTGCAGCCGGTGCATATCCCGAGCTTCGCGGAAGACGTTGTCGCCGGGCTGACTGCATCGCAAAAGACGCTCCCCTCGAAATACTTCTACGACGAGCTCGGTTCGGTGCTGTTCGATGCGATTACGGTTCTGCCCGAGTACTATCTCACGCGCTCGGAGACCGAGATTCTGCGCCGCTACGGTTGGGAGATTGTGCGCTCGATCGGCGGACCGGTGGAGCTGCTGGAACTCGGAAGCGGCAGCGCAACCAAGACCCGCATTTTAATAGAAGAGATGCTGCGAGTTCAGCCGTCCTTGCGATATTCTCCGATCGACATCTCGCCCGAAGCGCTGCGAGCCTCCGCGGTTGCGCTGGTGGGTGCCTATTCGGGACTTTCGATTACCGGCTACGCAGCCGACTATTTTGCGATTCTCGGAACGCCGCAACTCGCGTTTCGTAAACGTGTACTGGCATTGTTCTTGGGTTCGAATATCGGCAACTACGAACCGGGTGTAGCCGCGCGTTTGCTTCGGACGCTTGCCAAGAGCCTGCGGACCAGCGATGGTCTTCTGATCGGCGCCGATCTGAAAAAAGATCGCGCAACGTTGGAGCTGGCGTATGATGATCCCACCGGCGTAACGGCTGCTTTTAATAAGAACCTGCTCGCGCGCATCAATCGCGAACTCGATGCGGATTTCGACCTAGCGACCTTCCGGCACATCGCGCAGTACGACGACCATCATGGGCGCGTCGATTCATTCTTGGAGTCTACGCGAGCCCAGCAGGTGCGGATTGGGGGATTGAACGCGCTGATCGACTTTGGCGCGGGTGAGCGAATTCACACCGAATCGTCGTACAAGTTCTCAATCGAGGACATCGCGGCGATCGGCGCCGAGGCCGGGTTCGAACTGGCGCGCACCTGGATGGACGACGCGGGGCGGTTCAGTGTCAATCTTTTGACACGAAGCTAGAGAGCACGCCCCGTCGAAGGGACCGCAATGATTACATCATTCATTCGGCGCGCCGTCGTTGCCGCGATGGCTGTTTCGTTTTTTGGCGTTCTCGGGTTGCCGGCGGCCGCCGGACCGCGCGCCGTGCTGCCCGAGGATATCTACAAAATCGCGCTGGTCTCCAATCCCCAGATATCGCCCAATGGCAAGCTGGTGGCATTTGAAGTCCGTCGGCCCGATGGCCCGAACGACAGCTATGACACTAGCATCTGGCTGGTGCATGCCGCCGGTGGTGCGCCAAGCAATCTGACGCGCGGCACCCATGACGGCAATCCGGTGTGGTCGCCGAACGGTCGCGAACTGTTGTTTGTGCGAGCCGCAAAGAAGTCGCCGCCGCAGATCTATGCGTATGATCTCACGCGTCATTCGATAAGGCAGCTAACCAAAGGCAAAGCCGGCGCAACTGGTCCCGTGTATTCAAACTCCGGCAGCCGGATCGCGTATTCGGTCGTGACCAAGGACAGCGTGCCGAACGCCCAGATCAACTTTGCTGCGGCCGGATTCAAACCGAAGAAGAGCCAGCTCAAATCCGACATTCACGTAATAAATGAGATGCACTTTGAAGCCAACGGCGCCGGGTATGTATATCAGCTTCATCCGCATATTTGGGTGATGAACGCGGATGGTTCTCATTCGCGTCCGCTTACAAGCGGAACAACGTGGAGCGAGAACGGTTACAGCTGGTCGCCTGACGATCGGTACATCGCGTTTAACTCGCTTCGTTACCATACGCCTTCGCTCGGTCCCAACGATATCTATACAATCCCATCGGCGGGCGGAGCGATGCGCAAACTTGCCTCCGATCAGCCCGCAAATAATGGGCCGACATATGCGCATCACGGCAACCGCATCTGGTACTTTGCATCTGGGTATCTTGATCCGTCGGCTGGAAACTTCCCGGCGCTAGTCTCCTCCAATTCAGCCGGAAGCGATCGCACGGTGCTCGTTCCCGCGAAGAAAGTCGAATGGGGCGATGTGGTCCTTGCAGATATGGGTGAGCCCGGCGGCGTGTGCGGTCTGCTGTTCACACCCGACGACCACCGGCTGGTAATAAATGTCAACGGCCCAGGTTACAGCCACTTGGTAAAAATGGACACGCATAGCGGCGCAATGACCGATCTCACGGCGCCACGGGGCGAGGTCTCGAATTGTTCGATGAGCGCCGATGGAAAATCGGTTGCGTACACCTACGCGGATTTTTTGCATCCAAACGAGATTTTCATGACGTCGATAGCCGGTGGAACGCCGCGTAAATTGACCGATTTAAATCGCGCTTACCTGCAATCGGTTCGGCTCTCCACTCCGCAGCCGTTCACGGTCAAAGATTCCGCTGGAACCGCTATTCAAGCCTGGTTTATGCCCGCGATCGACGCGAAACCGGGCATCAAGTATCCGACCATTCTCGATATACACGGCGGCCCGCAGACCCAGTTCGGAGAGACGTTCTTTCACGAGCTTCAGTATTTGGCCGGACGCGGCTACAACGTTGTTTTCTCGGATCCGCGCGGTAGCGTCGGCTTCGGCTACGATTTCGAAGAAGCGCTCAACAATAATTGGGGCGATGTGATGTTCGACGACGTGCAAGCCGTCATGAATGCCGCGATCAAACGTCCGGATGTCGATGCGTCGCGTCTGGCCGTCTCCGGCGGCAGTTACGGCGGCTATGCGACACTGTGGGTCATCAGCCATACCAATCGGTACAAAGCCGCAATCGCCGAACGCGTCGTCAGCAATCTCGCGACCGAACAGCTCGCCGCCGATCTGGCCTCGGATAATGCGCTCGGCGGCCGATACGATTGGGGACTGCCGTGGGAGGCCGGCAACAAGTATCTCGCCCAATCACCGGTTAGCTACGTCGGGAATGTCAAGACGCCGCTGCTGATTCTGCATTCAGAAGACGACACGCGCACTCCGATCGATCAAACGCTCCAAGAGTTCAACGCGCTAAAGATTCTCGGCCGAACGGTACGCTTCGTCGCCGTTCCCGGCGAAAACCACGATCTCTCGCGCACCGGCTCACCGCTGCACCGTGTCGAACGCCTGCACGTTCTCTACGATTGGATGGCCGGCTACTTGAGGTAATGGATATTTAGCAGTAAGCGGCTGCGTCATTGAGCCGCTATGAATTTATCGCGCTCCTACGGTTACCTATCTCTCGGAAAGGGGATCGAACGTCGAGAGTCCGGGAAAGCGCGCGAATCCGCGATCCGTAGTGCACAACGTTGCTCCGTGCTCGATCGCGAGTGCGGCTAGGTGCGCGTCGGTTATATGTCGTCCCGCCACCTGCGCATCCACGATCATGTGTTGCAGTACATTCCAGTGCTCGGGACCAGGTTCGATAACGCTTACAGATTTCCGCGCAAGCCAACTATCAACAATTGCGATCGCTTTCGTGGCTGATAGCGCCTCTTCAAAGACTCGATGGTCGGTTGCGATTCGTATGAATCCTAAAATCGAAACCCATGGCAACAATGTCACCGCGCTGCCTGAAAACGCAGATGTCAGCCACCGACTGGCCGCCGCATGCTGGGGAACTTCCGGCGCGTAGGCATACAAGAGAAGGTTAACATCGATAAGGTTCAACGGCGCGCGGGTCCGTCGAGCCGGTCGAGCAATTCGGAAG
>JALYVT010000162.1 GCA_030853105.1 Vulcanimicrobiota bacterium | reverse complement strand
TCTCTTGGTTGTACGATTTGATGCGCGTCTTGAAGTAGTTGAAGAAGATAACCGCGATGACGGCCACAAACAGGCCGGCGGCGGTGGTGATCAGCGCTTCCGAGACGCCGGCCGCAACGACTGCGGGCGTTGAGTTGCCTTTGAGCGCGATGTCGTCGAAGGCATGAATGATACCGAGAACGGTACCGAACAACCCGACGAACGGCGCGATAACCGCGATGGTACCGATGATGCCGAGGTTGCGTTCGAGTGCGTTGAGGTGTTCCATCAGCGCAATCGAGAGCGCGTCGGTGATGTCTGCGCGGTTCTTCTCGCCGCGCATGAGTCCGAACTCAAGGATGCGCGGGAGCATGCCCTTCTGCTGATGGCAGTATTTTATCGCACCGTCGATATCGTCACCGGCGATCTTGCCGCCGAGAACCTTGAGTAAGCCCTTGGTGTCTCCGTGCTGCTGAGCGAAAAAGACCAGACGTTCGATGACGACCGCGATCACGGCGATCGAACAGATGATGAGCGCATACATGGCCGGCCCGCCGCGCTGAAGGAAGCTGAAGAAATTGCCGAAGAATTCCACTACTGTTTCGACCCCTCTAATTAACTTGCGCGTACACTAAAAAAAGTTGGGGAGCAAGCCCCCCGTCCCGTGAAGGCGGACCATTGGCCCACCCCCCGGGAAAGTCCTACTACGGTTTCAGGTTATTCTTCATGAAGCTTTCGATCTGAATCTGCAAGGCCGCATTTCCCGAGGTTTTTGCCTCATCGTCGGCCTTGTTCAGGAAGACTAACGCCTGTTTCTTGACGCCGTCGTCGTGGCTGCTCGCATACTGCCCGGTCAAGCCGAGGCCGGCTGCGAAGTTCGCCATTGCGTCGTTGGGATTGATCGCCAGCGCCTTGTCGGCCTCGGCTTTCACTTTTGCATAATCGGGTTTATCCGCCTTTGACATTTCGAACGCGGCCGACGTGTACGCCGTGACTTGAACGGCCGAATCGCCGGTCGCGGCGGCCTGTTCGTAGGCCTTGATCGCATCGTCATGTTTGCCGGCAGTGGCGGCGGTGTTGCCCTGCGCAAGATAGGAGTTGCCGATCACTCGGCCCGGTGCGGTGCTGGTCGGATCGAGTGCTTTGATCTCGGCAGCAGTAGCTTTGGCGTTGGCCGCGTCGTTGTTGGCGGTGTACGCTTGCAACAACATGACATCGATTTGGACCCGAGTTTTGCTGTCGGATTTCTTGTCGGCCAAAGCCAAGTCGCGCGCCTTCTTTAGATCGGTGACGGCGCCGCTCGCATCTTTGTTCCCGAGTTCGGCAACACCAAGCGCGAAATAGGAGCCGCCGGTCGGCGACATTGCTACCGCTTTTTTTGCGTACGACAACGCGAGAGTCGGATTGGTCTGCGCCATCGATGCACCGGCGTTGGAGTACGCCGCGCTCGCAATGATCTTATAGGCTTTCGGAATTGTCGTCGCCTTATCGAAGGCGGCTGCCGACCCGCTGTAATCTTTCAAAAAGTACTCGGCGGTCCCGAGCTGGGCTTGTGCGGTGCTGTTGGAAGGATTGCTCAGCACGGCACTTTGCGCTGCGGCCTTCGCACCCGCGTAATCGTTGGAGCGCAACATCCGATCGATCGGCGAATTGCCACCCCCGGAAGCGCCGCCGGATATCCGCGAAGCTGCCACCGATTTGCCGTTGAATTTCAAGGTGTAGTCGTAGAATGCGGTGATTGCTTTTCCGCCGCGCTTTGCGACGCGATATGAGGCCGTTGAAGCAAGGTCCATTGCGGCCGCATTGTCGCCGGAGTTCGTGCTGCGTATGATTTTCACGACTTTGTGCGAGCCGTTCGCATTCACTTGAACCTGCACGACCACCACGCCGGTGCCGGCGATTCCGTGGGAGGTCGTGCCCTGTTTGATCAGCTTGGGCGGAACGTAATCGTTGTAGACGACCGCTCCGGCCGGCGCGCTTGCAGCCATGATGGCCGCACCGGCCGCCAGGCTGCCGATAGTAATGGCAACTTTTGAAAAATTCATCAATCCTCCGTTGAGTTCGGCTGCCGCTCGCGCAGTCCGGGGGTGCCTGGGCTTGTTCCTCAGGATAACGATAAATAAACCTGTTTCGTTGAAATTAGCAATGGCTAGGCTGCTATGCTGTTCGCCGGTAGTCCTCGTCCGACCGCTCGCGCGACCGCCGGAAGCCGATTCATCAGCGCCGCGAACTGCTCGAACGAGAGGGACTGGGGTCCGTCGGAGGCGGCTCGAGCCGGGTCGGGATGCACCTCGACCATCAGGCCGTCGGCACCGGCGACGATTCCGGCCAGCGCCATCGGCGTAACCAAACGCGCGACGCCGGTGCCGTGCGAGGGATCGACGATGACCGGCAGGTGCGTCAAGCTTGCGAGCAGTGGAACAACCGATAGATCGAGCAGATTTCGCGTCGCCGAATCAAACGACCGAACCCCGCGCTCGCAGAGCACCACTTGATCGTTTCCGGCGACCAGCAAATACTCGGCAGCCATTAGCCACTCTTCGACCGTCGCCGAGATTCCGCGCTTTAAGAGCACCGGCTTTCCGGCGAGGCCGACTTCGCGCAGCAAGCTGAAGTTCTGCATGTTGCGGGCGCCGACTTGAAGCATGTCGGCGTAGCCGGCGATCAACTCGACGTCGCGAACGTCCATCACCTCGGTAACGACTCCGAGCCGGTGACGATCGGCTGATTCGCGCATCATCTTTAAGCCCTCTTCGCCGATGCCTTGAAACGCGTACGGCGAGGTTCGCGGCTTAAATGCGCCCCCACGCAGCACATTGGCGCCGGCGGCGGCAACGGCTTTAGCGCTCGATTCGATCTGCTCGCGGCTTTCCAGACTGCATGGGCCGGCGCAGATCGCCAGCGTCTCTCCGCCGAAAGCGGCTCCCGAGCGAAGCCGCACGATGCTTCGGCTCGGACGCGCATCGAGGCGGACTAATTTGTACACGAGCTCTCTTTCGCCGCCAACCGGCGCAGCGCCGTTAATTCTTTTTCGGTAACGTCGCGCGTGGCACCGAGCGGCAGGTCACCCAGCGAGATCGGTCCGAATCGCAAGCGTTCCAGCGCAACAACCGGATGATCGACCGCCTCAAGCATCCGGCGAACCTGGCGGTTTTTCCCTTCGTGAATGGTAATGTCCACAACCGAACTATCCTTGCGAACGGCAACCACTCGCAGCTGCGCGGCGGCTGCACGAAAGTCTTCGAGCTCGACGCCGCCTAGTATCTGTTTTACTTGAGCCGGAAGCAGCCGCCCTCGCACCAGAACGCGGTACGTTTTGTCAACGCCGTAACGTGGATGCGTGAGCACGTGCGCCATCTCCCCGTCGTTGGTCAGCAGCATCACGCCCGAGGTATCGAAATCAAGCCTGCCAACCGGAACCACCCGCGGCAAACCTTTGGGAATCAGGTTCGCAATCGTGCGCCGGCCTTCCGGATCGCGCATCGTGGTCATGACGCTCGGCGGTTTGTGCATCACGAGATACGTGAACTCTTGAGCCAACTCGACCAGTTCGCCGTCCACTTCAACCCGGTCGCTCGATTCGACGCTGGTTCCGAGCGTTTTAAGAACTTTGCCGTTAACGCGCACTCGTCCGCGCACGATAAGTTCTTCGGCAGCGCGCCGAGATGCAACCCCGGCGTGCGCCAAAAACTTTTGCAGCCTCACTTAGACTCTAATTTCGGCCGTTATCTTCGTAGCCGCGCGACATCGACAGCGCTTCTTTGGTAACGGTTTCGAGGAACTCGTCGTTCGTGCGTGTCTGCGCCATCTTGTCGAGAATGATCTCGGTGATGTCGCCGGAGTTGAGTACCGAGGTTGCGCGCCGCAGCATCCATATCTTGCGCATCTCGTTTTCGCTGAGCAGCAGTTCTTCATGCCGCGTACCGGAACGCTTGATATCAACCGCCGGAAAGACGCGCGATTCAGCCAATTTGCGCGTGAGGTTGAGTTCCATGTTTCCGGTTCCCTTGAACTCTTCGAAGATGACGTCGTCCATCTTTGAACCAGTTTCAACCAGCGCCGTAGCGATGATTGTAAGCGACCCGCCCTCTTCGATCTTTCGAGCGGCGCCAAAGAAGCGCTTGGGCTTATGAAGCGACGCCGTATCGAGACCGCCCGAAAGCGTGCGGCCCGATGTCGGAATGACTTGGTTGTATGCACGCGCGAGCCGCGTGATCGAATCGAGTAGAATAACGACATCGAGCCCAAGCTCCGCCAAACGTTTGGCGCGCTCCATCGTGAGTTCGGCAACCGCGATGTGATTCTCGGGATGTTCATCAAAGGTCGATGCAACGACCTCACCGTCAACCGTGCGCTGCATATCGGTGACTTCTTCGGGGCGTTCGTCCACCAATAACGCAATGATATGAGCGCTCGGATGATTGATTGAAATCGCGTTCGCGATATTCTTTAATAGGGTGGTCTTACCGGCTTTTGGCGGCGATACAATGAGTGCGCGCTGGCCTTTTCCGATTGGACAAAACAAGTCGATGACGCGAGTCGAGAGTTGGGTCGATCGCACTTCAAGACGGAAACGCTCGTTCGGGTAGATAGGCGTCCCTTTTTCGAATACTCGGCGTCCGCGGATCGCTTCGTGATCGAAACCGTTGATCGTTTCAACTTTGATCAGCCCGTAATATTTTTCATTGTCCTTCGGCCGACGAACTTGACCTTCGACTAAATCACCGCGTCGAAGTTCGAACCGGCGAATCTGGGATTGACTGACGTAGATGTCATCCGGCCCGATCAAATATCCGTCGCGGCGCAAAAAACCGTACGCTTCGGGCAGAATATCCAGGACGCCGTTTGCGACCTCGATCCCGGAACGCGCGGCTTGAATCTCAAGTATCTTCGGGATCAGTTCATCTTTTTTCAGCTTGAGCGGAGTCGGAATCTCGAACTCCTTGGCAACCTCGTTCAGTTCGGCTTTGGTCTTTTCGCCGAGCTGAGCCGCCGTTAGGAGCGCCGGTCCGACCATTCCGTCGGTCTGCGGAAAGTGCTCACTATTCTGTTGCGGGTTGAAACGGCGTTGCTGGTGGCGCGAGCGC
>JALYVT010000161.1 GCA_030853105.1 Vulcanimicrobiota bacterium | reverse complement strand
TCCTTCCGCATGTTCGCCATGACAAGCTCATGGTGCCAGAACTCGTAGACGCGAAACAAGTTGTGCGAGAGTTCGCCGCCAATCTCCATGTTGAGCGAGCCCATCAAGAGACAGCATGCTCGCTGTGCGCGCAGCAGACAGCGGTGGATGCCTTCGATGTCATTGGGCTGATGTTCCAGTTTTTCGAGCGCTTGCGACCCGGAAAGCACCAACACATCGAATATCTTCACGATCAATTCTTCTTTTGAAGCGGTGGCGATCGAGGTTTCGAGATACTGCTGCTCGGCTGAGGCCTTCATCATCCGCCGGTGCCTTTGAAGAAGCCGGCGAGCTGTTGCTGAAGCGATTGATAGACGGCGAGTTGGCCTTCAGTTGCAACAAACTGTTTCCGCAAGCTGTCGGCCTGCGAGTTGGCGTTATCGGTGTTCTGCTTCACCTGCTCTTGCAGCGACGCCAGCAGGGCAGTGTTTTGATTCTCGAATCCTTGAATGATCGAGGTTGAACCGACGGGTAAGAATCCGACTAAGCCGGTTGAAAGAGTTGTCGGCAGACCGGTGACCGGCCCAAGATAGTTTCCCAAATTGCTGACGACGCCGTTGATCAATGCTTGCACTTGCGTTGGGTTGCTTTGAAGTGCGGCCTGAAGCTTTGCGACATTGAGCGGCTGCAGCTCACCGTCGGTGCCGGCGAAAGTCGTGGCCTGCACCGGCTGCGGCGTGCTGCCTGAGTTGCCCCCGGCGGGTTGCCCGCCGTTCTGCTGCGCGCCATTGTTCGCGGTCGTTAAGACGCTGAACGACGAGTCAAGTTGCAAGCCGATCTGCGCGAGTGAGTTAAATGAATTTCCAGTACCGGGAATAATGCCGCTGACGATATTTTGAAGTTGATCTTTAAGCCCGTTGATATCGGCATTTCCATACAAGACGCCGCCGCTGAATTGCTGCGACTGGCTGCCGGTAACCGAGCCGACCGGTAGAGCGGTGACGACCGGTGCTGCGCTTGCGCTATTGATCTCACCCACCGCCGCGTTGTAGGCCGAAACAAAGGTCGTGAGTGCGCTTACGAGTTGGGTGGTATCTTGCCCAACCGTTAGCGTAACCGGTGTGCTCGCATCGGTTGTCACCAGATTGATCGAGATGCCGGGAATAGCGCTCGTCACCTGATTGCTGTTGCCGTAAAACGTCTGCGGTATGCCGCTTGGGCCCTGAACGACGACCTTCGATTGCACGCCGTTTACCGTCTGCGCGCCGCCGGTCGTAAGGCCGCTCGCAGCCAAAAAGTTGCTGGAATCACCGACCTTTCCGAGGACGATGCTCTGAGGGCCGGTGGCTTTGTTCGTGAGTGTTAACGCACCGCTGGATGCGTTAAATTGCGCGGTTACGCCGGCCGCTGATGAGTTAATGCGATTGATGACGTCCGAAAGCGCATCGGTTGCGCTAACCGTGAGCGTCACGCCGTTAATGGTGAATGATCCGGCCGTCACCGGGGTAACAAACCCAGCGCTGTTTGGAGCATTGAATGAGGTGGTTTGATTTATTCCGCCGACCCCCGAAGTTGCATCGACCGCGTACGCACCCGGCGCGCCGCCGTTAGCAGCCTGATCGAGTTTGAGAACCGTCAGCAGGTTGCCGCTGTCGCTCGCACTACCCAGGGTTATCGGATTCGCGTCGGTTACCGCGACCTTGTCCGTTCCGGCTTGAAAGCCGATGTGAAAACTCGCGTCGCCGACGGTCGTGTTGAAGTACGAGTTGATCTGAGTGAAAATCGTATCGATCGACTGCGAGCCGACATCGTAGCTGAATTGGTGCCCATCGATGGTAACTTTGCCGGTTCCCCCGGTACCGTTGGAGGGCGTGATAGCTGCGTATGACTGCGCGAGCGGAAGTTGGTCGCTCGGTGTCCCGCCAAGCAGATCGGTCTCTTTGTGTCCAGCCGCCGCATCGTTTGTAATCTGTGTTGCGGTCGCGATCTGCGTGGATTGAATGATGTAGGTTCCCGGCGTTGCGGAGACGTTCGGAATACCTTGCGCGGTCAAGACTCCGGTATTGCTGGAGTTCGCCGTAAAGCTATCAAAATTGGCCGGTTGCGAGAGCGCCGTGAGCGAACCTTGAACTGAAGCCAGAAGGCTGTTGATCTTGATCAGTTCTAGATTGGCCGCGTTGATTGTCCCAATCTGCGCGTTCAGTTGAATGTTCGGCGCGAGCGTGAGCGAGGTCAGCTTGGTGATGATCGAGTTGTAATCGATACCCGACGATATTCCCGGAAACGAGATCGGCGGGAGATTGTTGCCGATGCCGGCCATTAGGCGTTTCGATCGAGCGTAATGCCGCTCTGCTTATCGAAGAACTCGGCGATTTGAATGATCATCTCGGAGGGAAACTGCGCGATCTCTTTTCCGGTCGCGGGATCGCTGAAAACGGTAACAATTTCGTCAAGCGGTCGTGCAACTCGATAAGAAACATTGAGCGAAACCGACTGGGGTGCATCACCAGATCCGAAGATTTTCGCGATCGCAGGGCTTAGATCTCCGTGCGAGGTGGGCGGTGACGGGAGTGTTTGCGCTGTCGGCGTGGGGAGCGGCGGAGCGGGGACCGCCGAAACTGTGGGCGCGGCCTGCGGTTGCGCTGCGGCGGCAACCGGGGCGGGATCGACCAACTGAACGTCCATGTGTCTCCTCTGATGGATTCTTCCTGTATACCAGTATTTTCGGCCCGGCGACCCATGCAGTTTAGGAGGCGGCCGGTGCCGTCTGCGCCTGGGCATAGGCCGAAATCGTGCTCCGGAAGCTCAAAACCGGGTCGCAGAGCGCCGCGATCCGCCCGGCCGTCTGCGCGATCTTTACACTACTCTCGCGAGCGTGCGCCCAAGCGTCGCCGATCGCCACGCCGATCGACTCGCTCGAAGCCGGGTCCGCCTCCCACAGCCCCGGTCCATAGAGCGCGCCCGCGTACCCGGCATTTGAGACCACCAGCGCGCAGCCGCTTGCCCCGGCCCGCGCGATCCGATGTAACCCATAGCCGTTCCAACTCACGTCGACAAAGACGCGCGCGCGGCGGTAGAGTGCGGCGAACTGACCTGGCGTGCACTCCGGCAAAAACACCACGCTTTCGTCGGCGTACTCGTGCAGCAGCATCGAATAATCGGCGTCGACGACCGGACCGGCTAACACCAGCGGTAAGCGCAGGTTTAGCGCAGCGCGCATTAGCAGCATTTGGTTGCAGCGGGTTTCGAGCGGCGCGTAAGCCAGAATGAAATCACCCGTGCCGACTAGCGCTTCGATCGGCTCGGCAGCGATCGCATCGTTTAGATATGGTGCCGCATGCGAAATCGTCAAGATCACACTGTACCGCTCGCGAATGAACGCTTCTTCTGCCGCGCCGCTCACCAAAACAGCCGACGCTGCCCGCAACACCTCACCGAGTCTCTGCGTGTAGCCCGCTACGGGTTCTTGGCCGAAACCCGGCTTCCCATCGGCCACCAGCCGCCGCCGCGAAACTGCGCCCAAATACTCGTCGATTCCGACGTCGTCGCCGGACATCTTGAAGCTTACCGGAACCATCGCCGCGCCCCACAGCGCTTCTCGCACAAGATCTTCCGCCATCGGTGTGACGACGGTTGGGATTCCGAGACTTTGTGCACGTTTCAGCAACGCCGACATATCATCGGGAGGAACCGGCCCCAGAATATGCACCAGATCGAAGCCGCTTGGATTCGCAGCCGCGCAGGGTTGGATTTCAGCGGTAAATCCTTCGGCTCGCAACCGCTGCGCGAGTTCCATGATGTCGTCCGTGTCGGCATCCGGGGTACGCTGCCACGCATCGCGCGCGCCGAGCAAAATACGTCCGCTTGAGCCGCCGACTGCGGGCGCTGTGGAAATACGTGAATCTCGTACGGCAAGCCGGGTTGTCACCGAAACGCTAAAGCTTCGTATCGTCGGCCCATCTTCGGGATCGAACGAGGTCATGATATCAAATGGGACCGGTTTGACTACGGAAAACGCCGGCGCATCAGACAATTCCTTATCCAGGCTAATGCAGATCGAATGCGCCCTTTCGGATTCCGCTTGTCCTTCGGCTCGTATTAGCACATCGTGCGAATCGTTCGGGATGGACCCATAAAATTGACAACCGAACCATTGCGCAGCCGCGCGATTAAGTTGCGCATCGCCAAGGTCGGCTCGAATTGTTCGCGCAGACCGCGACAGAATCGCCGCCCCGGTTGCGCCGTCAGCGTCACGCACGGCGACCCGCTTTCCATTCGCGAACCTTGCGGAATAGACGTACGGTGCGACCGAGGTTACGACGTCCGCGTATCGCGCGGCACCTAAAAATCCCAGGCGCCGAGCCTCCTGGAAGATTGCGACCGACTCTGCGCCTGCAAACGTCCGCACCATCTCGGCTCGAACCGAGCTTGCTAGCGTTTGGGCTTCGATCCACGGCAATACCTGCGCGGTAATGGCGTCGATGATTTCATCGCTCAGGTGCTCCGCGACTGCGCGCGGCCACACCAGCGGTTCGAGCTCGCGCTCGATGAGCATCGTTCCATCGACGGTGACGAACGGAATGACAGCCACTTCACCTTCGCGCACGAAAGTCAAATCCAATCCGCAAACCAAAGCACCTTGACGAATCACGGGCTCGTACCGGGCGGCCACCAAGAACTCAGCGGCAACGATCGAGCGCAGTGCCGGAGCATCTCGCCAGCAAATAAAGCTCGGGCGTGCGCTATGAGTCCTCATGGCGTTTCCGCAGCCTGCATCAGGTGCCGCCGAAGTGCGCTCGGGCTCTTCTCCTTCAACGCATCAACCTGAACCAAACGCTGCACAGGTAATGCGGCGGCCCAAACATCGAAGTCTGTTTCGTCACTAATTTCAACGTCTGCGGCGGTTTCCGGATCGATCGCCAACCGCGCCATTGCGGTTTCCACGCGCTGCCCAAGCGCGAAGGCACTCAATTCACCAGTCGCTGCGATGGCAAGTAGGGTTCCCTCACCGGCTGTAAATGCTCGGAGGTAACGACGTACGAAGTTGCCGACTCCATTCCAATCCTTCTCTGAGCCCACATTTGCAACAAACGCGATTCGATAGTTCCCTAACGCGGCGCCCTCCTCCAGGG
>JALYVT010000024.1 GCA_030853105.1 Vulcanimicrobiota bacterium | reverse complement strand
CACCGAACGCACCACGTACTGCATCTCATAGATTCCCGGACCGAGGTGCGAGGCAAAGCCGACCACGCGATCTTTATGAATCGTTTGAAAATCGATCTGCCAACTGTCGCCCTGTACAAGCGAGGCTTGCGAATTCGTCTTAAATGTCGCATCAACCGCTTCGAATCCGGCCGGCAGGGGATCGGTAATAACGACGTTATCGATCGGATGGTCGGCGATGACGCGGACGGTGATGTTGAACACGTTGCCGCTCGCAATCGACAGCGGCGCAGCCGGCTTGGCCAGATCGTACGTTGCAAGTGCGGACGTCTCGCCGGCCGCGCGTATCTCGCGCACGACGCGCAGGCCGGCAAACGCGCCGGGCTGATCGCCGCTTAGGAGATAGCTGTAGGCCGCGAGGTAGTGCAGCGTTCCGGTACCGCTCTTTTGCAGTTCAATTGTGGAGGCTTTCGGCGCGTTCGAGCGCAGTGTGAAGGTTTGCAAATCGTGCGAACGGCTGAATGAAACGGCTCCAAAGGCTTTCCCGCCGACTGCGGCGGTAGCCGAGAAGTTCGTATTCTGCGGCTGGGTGAGGCTATACGTTGAGAGCGCGCGTACCGCTTGAGCTGTGTCATACAGAGTCGACCAGCCGCATCGGCACTGCTGCGCCAACAGCGCGCTCACCGTGCCGTCGATCTCGGAGCCCGGCTCACCGCGAGCGACAAGCAGTTCGAGCATCTGCGCTTGGGCAGTCGTCGGCGAGTCCAGCCACGCCCACTGCATCGGCAGGTTTACGCTCGCATAGCGGCCGCTGCGGTTTACGCTTTGCGACAACTTTGCGGCGAGCGCGGTTCCTTGCCCGCGCCAACCCGATACTCGCAGCAAATAACGCGCGAGTTGTATCTGCGTTGCCGTATCAAAACTCTCGCGCTGCGCATAGATGTCGCTTAAGAAATCATTGCGAACGCTTCCAAGCGCCGCTAGAGCGATTAAATCGTTCAGTCGAATCCGAGCGGCTTGGCTTGGCGGCATGGTGCATCCTCGCACCTCGCATAGGAGCAGTCGCGCCGGATCGGCCAATGATTTTTCAAGATAGCCTCTTGAGCGCGCGATTAGGCCATCGTTCACACGCGCGCCGCTGCTGCGGGCAAATCCAAGACTGCGCGCCGCGTACGGCGTCACGTACACATCCGAGTTTGGAGCACCGTCCCAAGCGGCAAAGCCGCCGTCTGCTCGCTGGAGCCCCGCAAGCGCGCTTAGTGCATCCGCGATTCGGTGCGATGAATCTATTACGGGCTCGGCCTTACCGCTTCGCGCCAGTACGCTTAGGGCAGAAAGGATCGTTAACCGACTCGCCTGCGATTCAGCGAACGGCAGACTGTCTTTGGCGAGAATCATCTCGGCAGGCACGGTAATCTGCGGGAGGATAGACGATGCGAGCGTCAAGCGCAGGACACCGCCGCTGCGCAGATCGATCGGTATGCTAGCCGCGTCGCCTGTCGATCCGGCGTCGATGGTTTGTTCGGTTATCGCCTGACTGCGCAGCTCCAGTGGAAATGCAAAGGCATCGGTCTGCGACCCGAGCAGCGTGCGGAACTCGACTTGTGCCAAACTCCCATTGTCGACCAGCATCGGATACCGCAGCGCGTTCATTCCCGGGCTTACCGACGTGCGCACATCAAGCGTCTGTTTCTGATTTGCGACAAACCGTAAGGCGCCGCTTAACTTCGCGGAAAGCGAGATCATCGCGTTCTTACCCGTCACATTCAGCGCCGAGAGACCTGCGTCAATGATATCGCCCGGCCGCGCAAACTGCGGCAAGAGTGCGTTGGTGACCAGCGGTTTGGTCGTCACAAACGTGGTGTCGGCTTGAGCAAAGTGGAAATCGTCGCTGCCGGTCGCGACCGCCATGATGCGCCAGGTTGAGAGATTGTCAGGGAGGGTGAACGACAGGCCGGCGTGACCGTTTGAGTCGGTCTTCAGCGAGCCGTTAAAATAGGCGAGCGGCTGAAAGTTTGCGCGCACGCGGGTTCCGGAGGCTCCCGCCATAAAGCCGCCGCCGTAACCCCAGCCTTTCTCAGTCGGGGCCGTCAGCGCTTTTAGAACAACGTTGAAACGGCTGTCTGCAAATCGAGTTGAGATTGACTGGTCGGCAAAGACGGTCTGAACCAGATCCGGCAGCCGATACCCGCTAAGCTGCAGCACCGCTTCGTTCGCAACCGCGACCGTCAGTTGGCCGGCTGCCGGTTTGCCGGATGAATCGGTGAGCGTGAAGTTCACGGTTTGGCGAGTGCCAGGCTCAAGCGTGGCCGCTTTCGGATGGATATTGAGTTTGAGGTAGCGATCGCTCAGGTCCGTGTGCAGCGCGACCATCCCGATCTTCACCAGACTATCGAGCGCACCGGTCCGCAGATCGTGCAGCGGTGCGCCGCGCCGAACCAGAACCGCCTCGACCGCCGCGTTGGGAACCATCTGCGCAGTTACCCGAAATTGAACGCGCGGCGCGCCGCCGTTCAGGTGAATGAGCTGCTTGTAGATCACATCATGCCGCACGACACTGATATACAGATCGGCCTGTCGATACGGTGAGGCGATAAGCGCGGTCGCCAGTTCGCCGGGTTTATAGTTTTTCTTATCGAGCGCGATTTTGAGTTGGTTCGGATTCTGTGAACTCCAGCCGATCTCGCTCTGTCCCGTGAGATAGACTTGTGTATCGGTCGCGGTAACCTCGGATTTGGCGCCGGCAAGGTTGGCAACGATGCGAAACGCGCCCGGCTTGGGCGAGAGCAGGCGCACGGTTTGGGGAAGCGTGACCGAGACGATATCGGCCTTGTCGACGGTGACGAATTGGACGGCATCTTTGGACTGCTCACCGCCCTCGACGACTTGCGTTGCGGCCGCGTACTGCATCGCCTGCAGTTCAACATGGACACCGACTCCGCTAATCGGCGCTCCGTTTGGATCGGTAACCATGATCTTCGCAGGCAGCGCTTGACCGGCAGCTCCGACGAAATCGCTCTGCACGCCGATCAGTTGGCGGCTGGGATACGCCGTGAACGATTTTGAATCGGTGACGGCGAGATTCGAGATGTCGGTCGCTTGAAAATCGACCTGGTAGGTCATCGGGAACGGTAGACCCGCCGGCACTGAAATCGCTTGCCGTGCCGCACCCTGTTTGTCCAGTGGAATATCGGTTTGCAGAACATCGCTTGTAAATGTCGGCTGCTCTTGCGGCCAAAACCACTGCGGCCCGAAACTGAATTGATCCCAGCCCTTCGGCGAAACTGCAGCGATATCTCGCGTAACGTTGATATGCGCTTTACCGCCGTCGAGCGGCGCTCCGAACAGATACCTACCCACTCCGGCGGCTGTAACGACCGATCCCGCATCTGCGGCGGTTTTGTCGAGGCTTAGCGCAACTTTGAAGTTCGGCGGTTTGAACTCCGCTACTCGAATCTGCCCGCTGAACTGATTTCCATTACTTCCGGTTGCATCGATCGAATAATATCCGAGCGCTTGCGTCTTTTGAATCGGCAACTCAAACGAGAACGTTCCGAATGTGTTTGTTTCTTGATCGACGAGTTTGGTTACGGCGCCGGTCGGCCCGGTCAGCTTTACGGTGTAGGTTGCATTACGATCGACCTTAAGTACGCCGTTCTGCACGAAGTAGGCAATGCCGGTAATCCACGCTTTTTCACCGGGCTGATACAACTGGCGATCGGAGTAAATCGTGCCGCGCGATTCCGGCTGACCGTTCGACCAGCCCGCGTAAACGTTATATTCGTATGCGCCGCTGTAGGATTCGGTACGAACGTAACTCCAGTCCGTATCTTTCTTAGCGACGATCAGCAGTTCGGGAGCCTCGTAAGCGGGACGGTCCCCGGCGTAGCACACCTCGATCGGCGCGCCGCTAATCGTTATGGTGCCATTGGCATTTGTGCTGCCGGCCGCGCATGGAATCGAGTTCGCCGACCGGTACACCTCGATCTTTGCGCCCGAAACCGGTGCTCCGTCGGAGAGTCGCTGCACCATAACGCTGCCGCTCTGCGGGAACCACTGCGCGAAAACCGCAAGGTTTGTGAGCTGCACCATTCCCGTATAGCTGACCGGGTCGCCGCCGCCAGGCAGCTGCGCTCCCGCACCGTAGGCAAGCAATCCGAACGGAGCGCCGATCCGCTGCGCAAGCGAGATCGGAATGACCGACTGTTGATTTTTTTTTGCGTCTCGAATTACCTGAACAGGCCACGCCGAGAACGGTGGGATGAGGTGTCGTCCAGGATCAGTCTGGCGATTAGAGACCAGATCGGTCGGCGCAAGCGCTCGAAAATATGCGCGATAACGATCGCTCACCAGATTCGTCGCGTAGAGGTTTAGCGCGATTCGTTCACCGCTGGGAAAGGTGCGGTTTCCGCTCGGCGCCCAAAACCCGGGGGCGAAGTCGCCGGTTGACACCGTTGCAGTCGCGCGTTTTCCAACTCTCTGTCCAAATGTGTCCGCCAGCGCATCTCCAATGTTGATCGTGTATGTGCTATTCCGATTAAGTTCGTAGGGGTTGACCGCGATCGTTGAACCGTCGGACGAGAGCGAGAAAAGGTTTGCGGAACCTTTGGGAGCCGGAGAGATCGACAGATTTCCGGCGAGCGACTTGGGGTCGATCGGATTGTTGAAGTGCAAGAGCGGATCGCCGGTTGCAAAGCGTGCATTCGGATCGTAAGCGTTTGAGGTGTTCGAGACGCCGGTAAAGGCGAGTGCGGAGTAGGTACGTAGCGCACCTAAAAATCTCTGTGCGCTCGCTACGTTGCCGATTGCCGGTTCGACACCGGGCTCGATGACGAGTCGATATGTCGTTGCTTTACGTAGTTCAGATTTCGGCGTAAGCGTGTAGCGCCAATTCTTCAGCGAAGGATCGAAACGTTCGGCGCCCTCAAAGCCGGGCGGCAGAGTCGGTTCGACTTTTAGCTGGACGCTCAAGTCGATACGCTGATCTGCGGACTGTAGACTCGCATGCGATTCGAGGGAGGCCGGCACAACCTCAGTATTCGAGACGATCTCGATCTTCGGCTGCAGGCTGACCGGCGCAGGGGAAGGTTCGTCGCTCTGGGCGCTCGATTGCAACTGCGGGAGCTTCGAAAGCGCGATCGGATCGGTTTGGAAGGTCCACGCAAGATCGCTTTTCAGTGCGTCGCCTTTCAAATCGCTCAGACCCGCGATCAGGGTAACTTTAATTCTAGCGGCGCGCGGCAGCGCTTGTTCGGGAACAAACCCGATCATGCGCGGGGTCAATAAGACAAAGTGTCCCTTCAACCGCGGAGTAATTTGAATGTGCGAGAGCACCGAACTTGTCTGGGTGCTCTCAAGCGCACTCAGCGGCGCAATCGGCTGCCCGAAGATCACCCGAACCTGCGAGAGCGTTTGGGCGCGTCCCTGCGGCGAGACCGAGGTTATCCAGGTTGGAAGTGACGGCGACGGCAATGCCGCAACCGGCACCCAAGGCATCGGTGAAGGCTTCGCGCACGCGGCCAGTGCAGACAATACCGAAATGAAAATCCCAGCCCGAGCGATTTGCATGGTTGCGCCTCCTAGCCGCGAAGTTCAACGAACGGCTTAGCAATCATGCGGATGCTCTTTTTCGTCGGTGCCGCGCTCCTACTCTCGGTTCTGGCCTGGGCGACCACCCAACAGCTCGGGATCGATCTCTCGCGCGTCGACGCCGCACACAATGCGGTCGAGTTCACCGACCGCTTCGATCTGCCGCTCGGAACGATTCTCGGCTCGGATCAGAGCCACACGCTTACGGTGCCGCTGAGCGCGGTTTCGCCGGCCTTTATACAGGCGATTCTGGCAACCGAAGACGCACGATTTTATCGTCACGGCGCCGCCGATCCAAAGGCGCTTGTGCGCGCCGCACGGCAGTGGATAGTTTATGGAGGCGCGCAGAGCGGCGGGTCGACCATCGACATGCAGCTCGCGCGCATGCTCGTTCCGAGCCCCAGCACCCTACGCGGTAAGGCCGAGCAAATTTGGAACGCACAGCGGCTTGAATGGCGCAACAGCAAGCCGCAGATTTTGGAAGGCTACCTCAACCGACTGCCGATGGGCGGTAATATCTACGGCGTCGCCGCAGCCGCGCGTGTCTATTTCGATGAGTCGGCGGCCGACTTAGACCTTGCACAATCATCGCTGCTCGCCGCGATACCGAACGACCCGCGTCGCCTCGATCCGTATCGGCATTGGAGCGCGCTGAAGTCACGCCAACACGTCGTCTTGAAGCGAATGGTCGCCGTCGGTTCCATCACGCAATCGCAGGCGATACTCGCCGAAGCGCAGCAGCTGCATCTTCGCAAGCGCGGCGACGGAATCGATGACGGCGCGCACCTGCTGTTCTATCTCTATCCGCAGCTGCCGCCGCAGGCCACCCTCGTTCGCACGTCGATTGATCGTGGACTTCAGCGCTTCGTGCAGACGCAAGTGCAGGCGGTCGTCGGGGCGCTTGTAGCGCGTCGCGTGAGCGATGCCGCTGCAATCGTGATCGACAACCGTACTGGAGAGGTCCTTGCGTACGTCGGCTCGCCGGATTACTTTTCGGATGCGGCGCTCGGACGCAACGACGGCGTGCAAGCGCTGCGTCAACCCGGATCGACCCTCAAACCATTTCTCTATGAGTTGGCGCTTGAACGAGACACGATTCACACCGATTCGATTTTGCTCGATAGCCCAGCCAGTTACGCGATTTCGGGCGGCAAACTCTATTCGCCGGCAGATTACACGAGGCAGTTTAGCGGACCGGTTCTCGTACGTTATGCGCTCGCAAACTCGCTCAATGTTCCGGCGGTACGTGTGTTGTCATCGCTCGGCGTCCCCAATTTTCTCGACCGCTTGCACCAGCTCGGCTTTGCGCACCTAAGTCGTAGACCCGCCTTCTATGGGCTCGGACTTACACTCGGCAGCGGCGAAGTGTCGTTGTGGGAGTTGGCGCACGCATATCTTACGATCGCCCGAGGCGGATCGGCGATTCCGCTTTCACTGATGCCGACTCGCTTCGCCGCGCCGACGCCGATCGGATCGCCGCAGATGTGGTCGTGGATCACCAACGTGCTCGCCGATCCGTACGCTCGCGCCAAATCGTTCGGCACCCATTCGATCCTGAGCCTGCCGTTCGACTCTGCCGTAAAGACCGGGACGTCCTCGGATTTTCGTGATACATGGACGGTCGGATTCACTCGCGACTACACCGTGGCAACCTGGGCGGGAAACTTCAACGGCGATCCAATGCGCGGCGTCTCCGGGGTGAGCGGAGCCGGACCGCTCTGGAACCGCATCATGCTGCATCTGCACGAAACCCGCGAGCCGGCGCCGTTCGATCCGCCGGCCGGATTTATCGCAACCTTAATCTGCGCGAATAGCGCGAAACCCCCGCAGCCTAGTTGCCCGGCGGTGGTTCGCGAGTATTTGCTGCCGCGCGATCTTGCGCGACTGAGAAACCCGCACACACGCATCGGCGGCTCTCGTGACGCAATTATCTTTCCGCGCGACGGCGACCGGTTTGTCCTCAATTCAACGTCGGATCCGACCCTCGCCGCAATGCAGCGAATCCATCTGCAAACCGCTGCCGGGACACCGGCTAGATGGACGGCCAATGGAGTTGCGCTCGCGCAAGATGCAAACGGTCAAACGTTCTGGCCGCTTCATCTGGGTCGCTGGCGTTTGGAAACGCATGCCGGTGCAGTCCGCACAAGCGTCGGTATTATCGTGATCGCACCGCCTCTCCCACGCCGCCCCGGGTTCACGATCACGCGGTAGACCGCAACTCCTCGGCAATGCTCAGGTAACATCGGCGCGCCACACTAGCGCCAATGGATCCATTTCGGTTAATCGACCTGCGCTCGGGCAGCGGGAGCGCTGTAATTGCAAACACTCTCCAGCGGTTCGGCGCGCCTGCGTTGCGCTTCGCGCACGCTCGCGGAATTACGGTGGTCGCACTATCCCCGCGACAAGCGTATGCGCAAGCTTCCCCGGCGCTAGCGCGCTTGCGTGTGGATGTGGACCGCTGGCCCGCGCCGCCCGCCGGTTTGTTTGTCGTCGAAGAGCGCACGGTCTACCTTCGCTCTCGCAGCGCGATGACGGTTGCACACGAGTTCGGCCACGCGCTCGACTGCGCGCTGGGTGCGGGCGTCTATCACTCCGGCATCAGTCCCGAAGTTCGCCGGCTCTTCTCAAACGCACGCGAGTTCGTCACGCCCTATGCGGCAAGTGCAATCGACGAATACTTCGCCGAAAACCTGCGCGCGTACGTCGAGGCAAACGACCCGGCATCGTTCTGGCCGCGCGCCACCCAAGAGCGCCTGCGTCGCGTCGATCCGCTGATGTTCGAGTACGTCGAACGCCTCTTCGAATACGAATTCCGTGAAACCCAAATTGCATCGTGACGATGCCCAAGCAGTTTTTACTGCTTGACGGAGGTCACTTGTGCGGTCGTAACCGCTGAGGCGTGATTACCCCAAGATGAGCGGATGTAGGTTTCGACCGCGGCGATTTGTCCGTCGTTCAGCGTCCCACTCCAAGCCGGCATCTGTCCATTGTAGGTTGCACCGTTGACGGTGACCGCGCCGGTAAGTCCGTATTTGATGATATGGGCAACTTTGAGCGGATCGCCGGTAACGACCGCATTGCCGGCTAGCGGAGGGAAGCTGCCCGCGAGGCCTTTTCCGGTCGCTTGATGGCAACTGGCGCAGTTGTCGGAGAATACTTTCGCGCCGCCCGGCGAGTTCGGCTTTGCGCCCATCGCAGTCGCCGCCGGACTTGATCCGGTCGTTGTGGTCGTCGTAGTGCTGGTCTTACTGCTGCATGCGCTCACCAGTAACGCGAGTGCAAGTCCGCTGAAGAGTACCTTGGAAACTCCCTGCATCATATCCGTCCTTTCGACAGGCTGAAGTCTTGATGTTTTACTCAATTCGCTCAATCCCTACGCGTGGCGGCGCGAGGACATCGCCCAGGCGAGCGCGATGAGCAGAAAGTTCGCGACCAGCGAACTTCCGCCGTACGACATGAACGGCAAGGTGATTCCGGTCAGCGGAAACAATCCGATGACGCCGCCGACGATGATGAACACTTGAAATCCAAGCGTCGCCGCGAGGCCAACGGCCAGCAGCTTCGTGTAAATATCCGGCTGCCCAAGCGAGATCGCGAAGATGCGCCGCACGATCAGAAAATAGATGCCGAGTAAGACAACCGCGCCGATCAGACCGAACTCCTCGCTCCAAGCCGCGTAGATATAGTCGGTTCCAACGTCCGGAATAAACCCCGGGTGCCCAAGCCGGTACCCGGTTCCGAACAGGCCTCCAGCAGCCAGCGAATACAATCCTTGCGATGCTTGATACCCCGCGCCGAGCGGATCGGCAAACGGATTGCGCCAAACCGCGATGCGAGAGGCGACATAACTGAAATGGTGCGCTGCCCACCACGCAACGGCGCCGAAGATTGCAAAGCTCCCGATGAGCAGATCGACTCGTCTAGTGGCAACATACAACATTGCAGCGAATGTCACCAGCAGGAGCGTCGCCATGCCAAGGTCGCGCTGCAGAATAAGAATCGCCATCGACGCGCCCCAACCCAGAAACAGCGGACCCAGATATTTGATGTTTGAGCGAATGGACCACGGTTTTGCAGCGGCAATCACATCCGCGGTTTCGGCCAAATATGCGGCGAGGAAAAAGACGATGAACAACTTAATGAGTTCCACCGGTTCGTACTGAACCGGTCCAAGGTTAATCCAGAGCCGCGCTCCGTTGACTTCCTGACCGAAGATCAGCAGCATCCCAAACAGTGCAAGCGACGCAATGACCCAAAGGTACTTGAATGCGGCCAACCGTCGAAATCGGCTGCATGCCGGACCTACAAGGATTGCGAGCAGCAGCGAGATCAGCAGCCAGTACTGCTGTTTGTGCGCCAAGGCAGGGGATACAGCCGCGACCGTCGCTAGGCCGATGCTCGCAATCAGGACCGCGAGCGCCGGAAGGGTGTCATCGCGCTGCGTCCCACGCGGCTGCCACGCGACCCACGCGGCCGCGAGCACGGCCAGCAATGCGAGCAGCCACGGCGGACCGATCGCCCCGGGAGGCGCCAGCGAGAGCGCGAAGGCCGCGACCGCCAGCGCAATGACCATCGGTGCGAAGCGGCGGAGCATTACGCTCAACCTAGATGCTCATCAATCCAAAAAGCAGCACAGTTGCAATTGCAATTCGGGATATCGCGGCAACCCCCGAACGGCCGCTCGGCTCGGATGCAGTTTCGGGTTGCGTGTGGTAGCGCACGATTGCCAAACTGCGGTTGGAGGCCTGCTCGAAGACGGCGGGATCGACAAGCGGATGGCTTGCCAAGATCACCGCATCGCCCTCGCAGAGCGGAAATGCGCAAAAGCTGACTTCTAGCTGAGGCTGCGTTCCAATGCTTCGAGTGAGAATCTGCTCGAACGTATCTTCTTTGGTGAGCCGCACGACACGGGCGTCGCGCGAAAGATATGCCGCTGTGCGGCCGATGTGCGCGATATACGCATGGTCTGCCACCATCAGCATCGCGGTAATCGAAGCGCCGCCGGTGATATAGTCGTCGTGGGCGGCGCTGCGTCGAAAGATATCGCTGTTGACCCGATTTAGCACGGCGATCAATGCCGCCGTAATCATCTTGTGTGAGCGGACGCGCTGCCGGCGCAGTTTTCGCGCGCATTCAAATCGGAATTGACGCAGCACCAGGCGCGCGGGCGACTCGCCGCCTATGGTTCCAAAGCCGTCGGCGACGGCAACCAGAAATATCGATCCACCCAAACGTTCGTTTAGGCACGATCCGGCGTCGCCCTTAAGGGCTATGTCCACGATTCTTGCCGAACGAGGGTCATGCGCGCATTTCCAACATCGATGTGATCGCCGGGTCGAACCTCGATCGCATCGTCGATGCGCCGGCCATTTAAGAACGTGCCGTTCCGGCTGCGCAAATCGTTCAGATAGACAACCCCGTCCGAACTCTCAAACCGCGCGTGCGTTCGGCTCACCTCGGGGTCGCTCAAGGTGACATCGGCTTGACTTGAGCGTCCAACCACCAGCGGCGTCGCCGCTTCAATTCGGCGAAGCGCACCCTGCTCGTTTATCTCCAGCGCCAATCGCAGCGGCGCCAAGTCTCGCAGGGTCGGCAACCTCAGTTTGGCGATGACAAGTGTTGCCGCTGCAATTGCCGCCAGCATCTCAAGTGACCCGACGCGCATCTGCGCAGCAAAGTCCACGCTTACACCGCCTCCAGACGCAGCTTTGTCTTCCCGAACATCAAGACATCGCCCACCTCCAGCCGTCGGGTTTTCACGCGTTCGCCGTTCACGAAGCTGCCATTGGTGGAATCCAAATCGTGCACGATCGGGAAACCGGCCTCGGTTTCGACCAGCGCATGATAGCGCGAAACGCTCGGATCGACCAAGAGTATCTCGTTCTCATTGTTGCGTCCGACTCGCGCTTGCGCGCCTATTTGATAGAGGCCGTCCTGCGGCACACCCTTCACCATTCGCAAGAGAAAGCGGCGCGATTGACAGTCGATCTCAACCGCGCCGGCGGTAACCAGCGGATCGCCCAGTAACGAAATTGCCGGTTTTTCAGTCAACTCTACATTGACACGCGCGGCCATATCCGCCAGCAGTTCTCCCCACTCGCGTTCAAGATACGCGCGATGTTCGGTCAAACGCTCGTAGTCATCGAGGCTTACACGGACGGTATAGCGAGACGGTGCGGTAAGTCGGCCGTCTTGCGTGGTGGTCTTCGCCTCCATCGTGGTGACCAGTTTGCGAGCAATCTGCGCCGGTTCAAGATCGGTAGGAAAGGTGCGCGCGAACGCCTGCTCGATAAACGCCGCGCACGACTCCTCAATCCGCGCAAACCAGCTCACAGCGCGCGCTCCAGCCTCGCAATGAAAAACCCATCCCGGCCGTGCAGGCCCGGTGGTACAAGGAGATCGCCGGCGGCAGTCTGCAGCGCCTCGTAACGCTGGGGAACAAGTCCGCGTGCGAATGGTCGGTTCTGGAGAAACGGTTCGATAATCTCAACGGTTTCGCACGGATCGGTCGAGCATACTGCATAGACCAGCGTGCCTCCGGGCTGTACGCGTGACGCAACTGCTTCAAGCATCGCGGCCTGCGTTCGCGCCAGCCGCGCGCCGTCGGTTGGGTCCTTGCGCCAGCGCGCCTCCGGGTGACGGCCCACAATCCCAAGCCCCGAACACGGCGCATCCACCAGAATGCGGTCAAAGTGCTGGTCCACGAGCGGCTCGGTTGCATCGCCGATGACGACGCCGGCGTGAATACCGGCGGCTTGCAGACGCGTTTGAAGCAGCGCCGATTTGCGATCGTCACGCTCGATGCAAATTAGGCTCCCTTCGCCGTTCAAACGCGCTCCGGTTTGAATAGCCTTGTTGCCTCGACCGCTACAGACGTCGAGTATCGCCTCCCCAGGCTGCGGATTCAAGATGTCTACGGGCATCGCCGCCGATTCGCTCTGCTGCCACCAGTTGCCGTCAGCGTCGGATTCATGTGTGCGCGCAAATGCTGCGTCGCCGATAAGCAGCGCTTCGGGCGCGAACTCCGACGAGCTCGCCTCGACCCCGGCGCTCTCAAAGTACGCCCGTACCGACTCGACCGTCGTTCGTCCGGTATTCACGCATACGGCGCCGCGCGGCGGTTCGTTCAGGCCGCTGAGTATCGTTTCAATCGCATCGTCGCCGAACTGCGAGCGCCAGCTCTTTACCATCCACGTCGGAAACGAGTAGCGCACACCCAGATACTCGTCGCGGCTTTCAAACGACTCCGCCTGCGGCGGCTCAGGTTTGTCGCGCAAGAATCCGCGCAACACGGCATTGACCAGACCGGCGGTTCCGCGATGTCCGTGTTTTTTCGCTAGGCCCACGAGTTCGTTGACCGTCGCGTGTTCTTGCGCTCGAGTGAAGACGATCTCATAGATTCCCAAGCGCAGTATCTCGTGAATAGTCGGCGGCACCGGCTTGTCACGACCGCCGATATACGGCTCCAGATAGAAGTCAAGCGTACGCCGCATTTTGATCGATCCGTACGCCAGTTCGGTTGCAAATGCGCGGTCGCGATCGCTCAGCTCGGCGCGCTGTAGCCGGTAGTCGAGGGCTTCTTGGGCGGATCGCTGCGTCGCCTGGCCCGGCGGAAAGACGTCCCGAACGACCATAAGCGCCACTTCCCGCGCGCTCATTGCCGACTCGCTGCGATCGACCGTGCGAACGCTGCGCCGGAAACCGGACCACGATTTGGCGCAATCAGCTCCTGGATTGCAACTGCGCCCTCGCCTGTTTTTACAGCGACATCATCGCCCGCGCTCGCGGTTATCTCGCCCGGTTTAAACTTCTCGCAGTCTGGGTCATGTAACGACGTCACGCTTACAGCAGCGCGCAATATTTTCACCGGAACGCCGCCCAGAAACGCTCGGGCAGCAGGCTTCGGCGAAAACGCTCGGATGTGATTGACAATCTGTTCGGCGCGCCAATTCCAGTCAATCTGAATATCTGGTGCGCTGACTGGGCGCGTGACCGAGGATTCCCCGATTTGTGGGTGGTGTACGAGCGGCCCGCGCGCTAGCTGGTCAACGGCGTCGCCGAGAAGTCGGCCTCCCATGCTAGCTAAACGCTCGTGAAGGTCCCCATAGTTTTCTTCGCTGCCGATTTGGGTCATTTCTTGCAGAACCACCTCGCCCGTATCCATCCCGGCGTCCATGAGCATCAGCGTTACGCCGGTCTGCGATCGGCCGTCTTTGAGCGCACTCTGAATCGGGGTCGCACCGCGATACTGCGGCAGCAAACTCGGATGCACGTTTAACGCGCCGTACTTGGGCAGATCGAGCAGCGACTGCGGGAGAATCTTTCCATACGAAGCCAGGACGAACAACTCGTATCCTTCATCGGCAAGTTGAGCGGAAAAACTCCGCAACCCGGTTGGCTCGAATACCCGCAAGTTCAGTTCTCGGGCTGTTGATTTGACGGGCGTCGGCTGTAGCTTGTGACCGCGCCCGCTGCGACGATCGGGCTGGGTGACCACTCCCGCAAGTTCGGTCTTCGCTGCGAGTACCCGCAGACTCGGAACCGCAAAATCGCTGGTTCCGAAGAACAGCGTTTTAACTCGCGGCCCCGTCTTCCAAGCTTTCGCCCGCAGTATTACCCTCGGCGGCATCAAGTTCTTCGGGAGTAACTGCCGGCCGCACGTTCTTGGCGCTGTCAATATACAGCACGCCGTTAAGATGATCGATCTCGTGCTGCAGGCAGACCGCGAATAGTCCCTCACCCTCCAATCGAATCTTTGCGCCCTCACGATCCGTGCCGGTAACGACGACCTTTTCGAACCGCGTAATCTCGCCGACCATTCCCGGCACCGAGAGACAGCCTTCGGTCGATTCGCGTTCGCCCTGCGTCAGCGTAAACTTCGGATTCACGACGACGAGCGGCCCGTGCTCGGGATCATCGTCCTGCAGATCGAGCGTGAACAGCCGCTTGGAGATATTCACTTGCGGGGCGGCAAGGCCGATCCCCGGCGCGTCGTACATAGTCTCAAACATATCGTCGATCAACTGCTGAAAGAGCGGATCGCGCAGTTCGTGCGGCTGAACCTTCTTCGCGACCCGTCGAAGTGTCGGATGACCGTCGGTAAGGATCGTTCTCAGGTAGGGCATAGGACCGCTACATTACGCCGCGGCGCCTATGGAGGCCCGCCCGCGCCTCACAAGATATAGCTGGTGAGGTCGGAGTTTTTCACGATGTCGGTGAGCTTGCCGCGCACGTACTCGGCGTCGATTCGGATTGTGCCCGCTTCTTCGGGCGCGCCGAAGCTTACGTCTTCCAGGAGGCGTTCGAGCACGGTGTGCAGGCGGCGTGCGCCGATGTTCTCGCTCTGCTCGTTGACCTGCATTGCGAATTCAGCGATTTGATCGATCGCGTCCGGTTGGAAGTCGAGTGTCGTGTTTTCGGTTGCGAGCAGCGCCTTGTATTGCTCGATCAGCGCGTTCTTCGGTTGGGTCAGAATCGTTTTGAAGTCTTCGGCAGTGAGTGAATCCAGCTCAACGCGAATCGGGAAGCGACCCTGCAGTTCGGGGATTAAATCCGAAGGTTTGCTGATGTGAAAGGCACCCGCGGCGATGAACAGCACGTGATCCGTTTTTAGCTGGCCGTATTTGGTTGTGACCGTGCAGCCTTCGACGATCGGCAGGATGTCGCGCTGCACGCCTTCGCGCGAAACATCTGGACCGCGGCCGCCCTCGCGCCCTGCCACTTTGTCGATCTCATCGATGAAGATGATTCCGTTTTCACCGGCTCGGCGTAGCGCTTCACGCTTGACCGCATCCATATCGATGAGCTTTCCGGCTTCTTCTTGCGCGAATATTCGACGAGCTTCAACGACCGTGACTTTTTTCTGCACCTTTTTCTTCGGCAGAATGCCGCCCAGCATCTCACCAAGATCACCGCCTTGATCCCCCATTCCGCCGATCACGCCGATCGGCATCGATGCGGCCTCTTCGACCTCGATATCGACAAGCCGCACGTCGTAAAAACCGCGCTCGATCTCGGAGCGCGCTTGATCACGCACACTCGCGGTGTTTTCGGACGGAGGCGGCGGCGTTGCGGGTTGAGTCATCGTCGCTTGGGTTTGTGCGCCGCCGAAGGTTGCGCCGAAAATCGAGCCCAGATTTGCAAACGGATTATTCTGCGAGGTAGTCGATGGTGCGCGAGTCTCGGGATGCAGCAGGTCGATGATCCGTTCGATCGCGTAGCGCTCCGCGACTTCTTTGACTTCTTCGCGGCGCTCGTCGCTTACGACTCGAACCGCCTGCTCGACCAGATCTCGTACCATGGATTCGACGTCCCGGCCGACATATCCGACCTCGGTGTATTTGGTTGCTTCGACTTTGATGAACGGAGCGCCGGTGAGTCCGGCAAGCCGCCGAGCGATCTCGGTTTTTCCGACGCCGGTCGGGCCGATCATTAGGATGTTCTTTGGGATGATCTCGTCGCGCAGATCGGTCTGAACGCGTTCGCGCCGATAGCGATTGCGCATTGCAATTGCAACCGAACGCTTTGCAGCCGCCTGACCGACGATGTACTTGTCGAGCGCGGCTACGATGTTGCGCGGGGTCAGTTTTGCGATGTCGTCAACGGTAGATTTTTCAGTCACGCCGACTCCACGATAATATCGTCATTGGTGTAGATGCATATCTCGCCCGCGATTTCAAGCGCTTTGCGCACGACCTCGTCCGGTCCGAGATTCGTGTTGCGCACTAGCGCGGTTGCCGCCGCCTGGGCGTACGGGCCGCCGCTGCCGATGGCGGCAATTCCGTCATCGGGCTCGATCACGTCACCCGTGCCGCTGAGCACAAACAAATGATCGGGCGTTCCGACGATGAGCAGCGCTTCAAGCCGGCGCAAGGCGCGATCTTGCCGCCACTCTTTTGCAAGCTCGACCGCAGCACGCGTCAAGTCTTTGTACTCGCTGAACTTAGCCTCAAACTTTTCGAGCAGCGTGATGCCGTCGGCAGCCGATCCCGCGAAGCCGGCGATCACCTTGCCGCCCGCGATTCGGCGAACCTTGCGTGCGCCGTGCTTCATGATGGTTTTGTCGAAGGTGACCTGGCCGTCTCCGGCAACCGCTAGCTTTCCGTCGCGGCGCACGGCTAAAATCGTAGTGGAGCGTATCTTCATGCCGGTTACATTACCCGGTCGGAGCCAGCGGAGTTTCAGCGCGCTCGCTACGACCTAACTCGGCTTTGAACGCCGCGACCGAATCCAACGCGCGCGCTGCCATCGCGCGACGACGCTCGCGCTTGTCGCGGACCTTCTCATTTAGCGGCGGAAACGGCGCCCAGGTGACGTTGGCCGGTTGAAAGTTATCGGTCACGGTGTTTTGCAGATGCGCGACCACCGCGCCGAAGGCGCTCTGCGCTGGAAACATAAGCGGCGCCAGGCCGAGCATCTGTCGCGCGGCGGCGATTGCCGCCATTGCGCCGCACGCGGCGGCCTCAACGTACCCTTCGGCGCCGGTGATTTGCCCCGCAAACCAAAGCTGCTCAAATCCGCGCAGCCGCAGGTGCGTATCGAGCATTCGCGGCGAGTCGATAAACGTGTTGCGGTGCATAACACCGAGCCGCAGCCATTCCGCATTTGCCAAACCCGGCAGCTTTCCGAAGGCCTCTTTTTGCGCAGGCCAGGTGAGGCGCGTTTGAAAGCCGACCAGGTTGAACGCGGTGCCTTCGCGATTCTCTTTGCGCAACTGCACAACGGCATGCGGCGTGAGCCCGGTGCGCGGATCGCGCAAGCCAACCGGCTTGAGCGGACCGTAGCGCAGCGTCTCTTCGCCTCGCAGCGCCATCTCTTCGATCGGAAGACAGCCCTCAAAGTACGGGACACTACCGTTTGCGCTATCGCTCTCAAACTCTTTTGGCGAATGCTTTGGAAGCTCGCGCAGATCGCTCACGAGTTGAAGGTACTGCGTCTGATCGAGCGGGATGTTGATGTAGTCGTCGCCGTCGCCTTTTTCATAGCGCGA
>JALYVT010000023.1 GCA_030853105.1 Vulcanimicrobiota bacterium | reverse complement strand
CTTGGTAACCAAACCATTACACTGCGCGGAAGCGACGGTTTACTGAGCGATGCAATGGCATTGCCGCTGCCGATTGAAGCCGCCGGAGCCGCGGAGCATCAGCGCGATGCCGGCTCGCTGCCGGATCAAACCAGCACCAATCTGTTGCTTCCGCCTGGCTATGAATCGGGCGTACTGCACGTCCAGCTCTTGCCGAGCGTCGTGGCCCAGCTTATCCAGAATGTCCGTCTTCTGGATGTCTATCCTTACTACTGCACCGAGCAGACGATGTCGGCTGCGCTCCCGGCGGTCTTTATCGATCGCATGTTGACGCGCACCGGGTTGAAAAATGATGGTAATCTGAAAACCGGTGATATCGTGAAGAAAGCAATTGCGCGCCTCGTGCAGCTGCAGCATTCCGACGGCTCTTGGGGTTGGTGGGAGGCCGATGAGGCACATCCGTTTATGAGCGCGTATGCGCTGTACGGGCTCGCCGAATTCCGCAAAGCCGGATATCTTGTTCCGGGCGGTGTGTTGACGAATGGCATTGACAGCGTCGTTTTGCAACTTGGCAGCAGCAATACTGACACGTTGCGGTTTTGGGGCGGCCGACAACCGAACTCGGAATGGAACACTCGCGCGTTCATGCTGTTTGCGTTGGCGGATGCGGCCCCGGCGCGCGTCGATCGTACGCTGCTCGCGCAGACCGACGCGCATGTAACTGAACTGAACTCATACGCGCTGGCTGTCCTTGGGCTCGCGCATCACGAACTTGGCGATGACGCAACCGCTCGCACGCTGCTGAAATCGCTGAATGCACGCGCGATCGAAGAGGGCGCATATACGCATTGGCAGGGACAGAGCTGGCACTACGCCTGGGAGGATGATCCGATCGAGACCACTGCGTACGCGCTGCGTCTCGAAGTCGCGCTCGTCCCACGCTCTGCGCGGATCGGACACATCGTAAACTTTCTGCGTGCGCAGCAGCACGGATCGTGGTGGTACACCACCAAAGATACCGCAGCAGCGGTTTACGCAATATCACAAACCGTTGCACCAGATTCGCATGAGTTCAACCCGGATGAAACGGTCACCGTCAAACTCGGCGATCGGATACTGAAAACGCTGCGGATACAGAGACCGCTGCTGAATGGAGACGACGCCTCAATCAGTGTTTCGGCTGCGGACCTGCACGACGGAAGTCGACTCTCATTCGAGCGCACCGGCGTCGGCGCGTTCTACTGGTCAACCGACTGGACGCGGTATGCGCCGCCTGGCACAACGCACGTGAGCGACGCCGGGATGTCGATACTCTCGCGTCTGCTTGCAAAACCCAGCGACTTTATAATCTCGCGCACCTATACCGCGCCTCATCGCGGCGCGTGGCGAGTCGGCGATGAGATTGCGGTGGATGTAAAGCTGCGTGCGCGCAGCGACACGCAGTACGTCGCGATTGAAGACCCGTTCCCGGCCGGAGCCGAATATCAGCCGCTTCAGGGTGAAGCCGCAAGCGACTGGAGCGGGCTGCAGTTTTTCGACGACCGTGCCGTATTCTTCGCAACCCGCGTCTCGGCGGACTATCCGTTGCACCTTCGCTATACGCTGCGGGTGACGACCCAAGGAAGCTACACCGCGCCGCCGCCGACCGCTTACGCCATGTACGGGCCGCCGGTCAGCGCGGTCGGAGCGGCTGCAGCAATCACGGTGGCGCGCTGAGCCGCCTAGGCGGTTGCGTGGGCGACGCAGCTGTGCTAGTGTTGGCAACTGGGCAAAGACCCAATTTTTTGACGCCTTGAGCGTCGCCGAAGGGAGGGTTGTACATTATGGAAGTTCGCATAGCTCCGGGCGAATCGATTGAGAGTGCGCTGCGCCGTTTTAAGAAAGCCACCCAAAAGGCCGGCGTCTTGGCGGAGGCCCGCAAGCACGAACATTACGAGAAGCCGAGCGTTCGGAAGAAGAAGAAATCGGCCGCAGCTCGGAAACGCCGAGTCTAATGGCGGCCCTTGGGGATCGCATCGCAGCCGATATGCGCGCCGCGATGAAGGCCAGAGATCAGTTACGGGTCGACACTTTGCGGTCGGCCCTTTCTGGTTTTATCTACAAGCGCACCGAAGCCGGCACCGAGTTGACTGACGCCGAGGAACTTGAGGTCGTTCGGCGCCAAGTCAAACAGCGCAACGATTCGTTCACCGAGTTCAGCAAAGCCAATCGAACTGATTTGGCCGACAAAGAAGCCAAAGAACGCGACATATTGCTCGCCTATCTCCCGGCTCAAAAGTCCGCCGACGAGATTCGAGCGATCGTCAAATCGGCGCTGGATTCGATTCCCGCCGATGGGCGCAACCAAGGCGCCGTGATGAAGGTCATCATGCCGCAGCTTAAGGGTCTAGCTGACGGAAATCTTGTCCGTCAAATCGTCACTGAAGAGCTGACGGCCTAACCTCTTTCCAATCAAGTCACTCGTCGTGATCTTCGTGCATGAAGGTCAGGGAGTTATTGCGTCGGCTTGCGCAGGATGGCTGGTATGTAGAGCGCGTCCGAGGCAGTCATCGTCATTTTCGTCACCCCACCAAATCCGGAGCGATCCTGATTGCATTCCACTCAAGGAATCAGGATGTTCATCGGGATATTGTGATCCACATATTAAGAAAGGCCGGCTTGTTGTGAAGTACGTGGCAGTTTTCCAAAAAGGGCGCGACGGCGGATGGGGAGCCTACGTCCCCGATTTGCCGGGATGCGCCGCCTTGGGCAGATCCAAGCGCGAGACGGAGCGGTTAATTCGTGAGGCGGTGCCGCAGTATATTGAATCGCTGCGCCGGCATGGTGAAACCGTTCCAAAACCGGGCCGAAGCACGGCTTTCATTGAGGTGTCGTAAGTAGTTCTCCGGGTGCAACCTTCATGGTCGGCGAAGGTAGATGATACCATGGTAGCTTTTTGGCCGCGCCGCCTAGCCGGTTTCTTGATTGTGCTGGCGGGAATTTTTGCCGGCACGTTTACGGCAGCTGCTTCCGCCGGGCCTGCGGTAGTTGAGGTTCCCATGCATGGCATGATCGACCAAGCGATGGCTAACCTCGTCACCCATTCGATCAAGGACGCAGAACAGACGCACGCTTCTGCGATCCTCATCGATCTCGATTCGACCGCCGGAGTCACGGCGGCGGCAGTCCAAATTCGCGATGCGCTTTTGGGCTCTGCAATTCCGACAATCGTTTATGTATCAGGTCATGCCGACGGCGTGGCTGCTCTGGATGCGTTGAGCGGCACGAAGCTCGTTATGGCACCTGATGCATCGATCGGAGACGCCGAGCCGTTTCCGGCGACCACGAACAGCATCGCTGCGCTTCGAGCCGAGTTTGAATCGACAGCGAAGCTCACCCATCGCCGGCCGTTGCTTGCGGCTGCTATGGTCGATTCATCGATCGATGTGCCGGAATTCAAACGCACGGGTTCGCAACTGCTGCTTAGCACCGAAGATGCGCTGCGCGCGCAGATCGCGCAGGCGAGTGCCGTTTCGGTGAGCGATGTGCTGAGCCAAAATCATCTGCGTACGGCATCGGTGCAAGTCGCCGTGCCGAGCGCGCTGGACCGTTTCGCGAATTTTGCGACCAATCCGATCGTGACCGCGCTACTTTTAACGATCGGCCTGCTGGGGCTGCTGATCGAGATGCAGACGCTGCATGGCGTCGGCGGCACAATCGGAATCGCAGCGCTAGCGGTGTTCTTCGCCGCCCACATCATCGGCGGATTTAGCGGTGGACTGGTGATTGGGCTGGCGCTGATCGGCCTGCTGGGAATCCTTTTCGAACTCCACTTCGTGCCGGGACATGGTGCGCCGGGTATTTTGGGCGCGATTGCGCTGTTCTTTTCAATCGTTCTTGCGTTTGGTCTGGGCTTGTTCTTCGTTGCCTTGCAAACCATAGCGGTTGCGATCGTCTTGAGCATCGTGCTATTCGCATTGGCAATTCGTCTTTTCCCCGAGAACGCGTTCATGCGCCGCCTGACATTCGCCGGCGTACAAGGCGCCGAGTACGTGACGAGCACGGACTTTTCGACTCTACGCGGAAGAATCGGATCTGCAAGTTCATTCTTGCGGCCTGCAGGGGTCGCACTGATTGACGATCAGAGAGTCGACGTGCTGACCGAAGGCGAGTTTATCTCAGCCGGTACGCCGGTGCGGGTAACGCGCGTGCAGGGCGCCCGCGTCTTCGTCGAACCGCTTTAGTGCGCCGAAGACACGTCTCGGCGACAGCCGAACATTAATCCGAAGGAGTGTAGTCTGTGGTTGCTTTCAGTTTTGGAATTATTGTCGTCGTTGCGATTATTGTCCTATTTGTCTTTCTTTACTATTTTCCGATTGGATTATGGATTCGCACGATGGCCGCCGGGGTGCCGCTCTCGATCGGTTCGCTTATTCGGATGCGCTTGATCGGCATACCGCCGGGGGTGATTGTCACCAATCTTGTACGCGCACGCAAAGCCGGCTTACCGCTCACGGTCGATCAGATGCAGTCGCATTTTTTGGCGGGCGGAAACGTCGAAAACGTAACGCTCGCGATGATTGCCGCTGCGCGGGCTGAGATACCGCTCGACTGGCAGCGCGCGGCGGCAATCGATTTGGCGGGTCGAAATGTGCTCGAAGCGCTGCAGACGTCGGTCAATCCGAAAGTGATTGAAACGCCGATCTTTCAGGGTGTCGCCCAAAACGGAATCCAATTAAATGTGAAAGCCAGAATCACCGTACGCAGCAATTTGGATCGGTACGTCGGCGGTGCCGGCGAGCCGACCATCGTTGCGCGCGTCGGTGAAGGCGTGGTCTCCGCCGTCGGTGCGGCGATCGATCACAAAGAGGTGCTTGAATATCCCGACCGCATCTCTAAAGCCGTGCTCAGTAAGGGTTTGGATGCCGGTACCGCCTTCGAGATCGTATCGATCGACATTGCTGATGTCGATGTCGGTAAAAACATCGGCGCCGAATTGCAGACCTCGCAAGCCGAGGCCGATCGAAAGATCGCCCAAGCCAAGGCCGCAGAACGCCAGTACGCTGCACTCGCCGCCGAGCAAGAGCAAAAGGCCGAAACGCAAGCGATGCGCGCAAAGGTGGTCGAAGCCGAAGCGTCGATTCCGGCTGCCATCTCCGAGGCCTTTCGGAGCGGTCATCTTGGCGTGATGGACTACTATCGAATGAACAACATCAAAGCAGACAGCGACATGCGCACTGCGATCGGATCGAATGCGGATGCATCGACCGACACGGCGCCGAGCTTGCCGACCAAGTAATGTCCTGGATTGGAATTGCAATTGGCCTAGCGGTCCTGTTTAACGTTGTCCGGTCGATACGGAATGCGGGCGCACGGTATTCTGCCGGTCCGGTCGATTCGAATGCGTCGCGAATACAGCGCAACCGCCAAGTCATTCTCGATCTGCAGGCTCGCGGAACCCCAATCCCCGCATCAGCTTACGCGATGGCCGGCTTAGCCTCACCGCTGCCGCAGCCGGTAGCGACGGCGCGGGCTGCCCGCACGCCGTCGCCGCCACCCAAGTCCACGGCGCTGCCGCCGCCCTCCCTCGCGGAGATCAAGGACCTGCCAGACGGGCTTTTAAGCGCCGAGTCTAGACGCAATCCCGGGGCTTTGCATGGATTCTTCGAAGATGGGAAGAGTGTAAGGCGAGCGGTCATCGCGGCCGAGATATTTGGGCCGCCGCGCGCACTCAAGGAGAGAACCCCCTGGCAGATCTGAGCGTCGAGCGAGCGGTGGATTTAGGCGAATTTCACGATCGCCTTCGGCTATTCGGAAAGTTCGACCAGAATATTACGGCGCTCGAAAGTCGGTTTGCCGTTGCGGTTCGGGTCGAGGACCAGCAGATCGTGCTGAGCGGCGAGCGCGTTCGAGTCGCCGCTGCCGCGCAGGTTCTTGAGCGCATGCTTGCTGCTGCGGTGAAGGGCACGCTGCTCACACCTGACGATGTTGCTTTAGCCGCCGCCGACGTGCTCACCAACGCTCGGGACACCAGTCTGCCGGATACCCTATTCTCGACCCTGCGGGGAAAGGCAATCCGCCCCAAGACCCCGGGGCAGCGCGAGTTTGTGCGCTCGATCGACGCCAACACCCTGACGCTCGGGATCGGCCCGGCCGGCACCGGGAAGACGTTTTTAGCGGTCGTCATGGCCGTGAGAGCGCTGCGTTCACGGCTGGTTTCACGGCTTGTGCTGACGCGGCCGGCCGTCGAAGCCGGCGAGAAGCTCGGGTTTTTGCCCGGCGATTTTAAGGAGAAGGTTGACCCGTATCTGCGACCGCTGTACGACTCGCTGGCGGAGCTGCTTGACGACGGCGTAGTCGCTCGATACATCGAACGCGGCATAATTGAGGTAGCGCCGCTGGCCTACATGCGCGGTCGTACGCTCTCTGAGGCGTTCGTGATTTTGGATGAAGCGCAAAACGCTACCCGCGAACAGATGAAGATGTTCGTAACGCGGCTTGGTCCCGGATCAAAGATGGTCGTGAACGGCGATATCACGCAGATCGACTTGCCGGCCGGGGCGAGTTGCGGATTGATTGAAGCCCGGGCGCGTTTCGGCGGAATCCCCGATATTGGAATCGTCGAACTGAGCGAGACCGATGTGGTTCGTCACCCGCTTGTTTCGGCGATTATTCGCGCTTACGCCGGCGACGGAAAAGCGCGATGATCTACTATCATAATACGATTCGAAAGAGCGGTGTCGATGCGCGAGCAATCAAGCGCGTTGCCGGGCAGCTGCTTAGCGCGGTTGACGAGCCTGACTCGTCGCTCTCGCTCTCGCTGGTCAGCGATCGCGCAATTGCCAAACTCAATCGGATTCATCGCGGCAAAGACCGCCCAACTGATGTGCTGAGTTTTCCAATCGCGCAGGGCAATGATTCGCGCGAAATCGAGCGTATGCTGGGCGATGTGGTTATAAGCGTCGAAACTGCCCGCAAACAAGCCGCCGCGTACGATGCATCGCTGCAGGACGAGATATATCGCTTGCTCATTCACGGAGTGCTCCACGTGCTCGGGCACGATCATGAAGAAGCTCAGCAACGCTCGGTCATGGAGCGGGAAGAGCGGCGGCTCGCCGCGACAATCGGTATGCGATGGCCGTATGAAGCCTAAGCTCCCGCACGAGTCGCCGGAACCGCATTACAAGCGAATTACCGAAAGCAAATTCTGGGGTTCGTTCCATTATGCGTTTTCGGGGATCATGTACGCTGCAAAGACTCAGGCAAATATGCGGATTCACCTCGCGATTGCGGCGGTGGTGTTGCTCGCGACGCTGTACCTTCGGCTCGAGCGCTTTTACGTTATCGCGATCATCATTCTGATCGTGCTGGTCCTCGCGCTGGAATTGGTCAACACGGCGGTCGAGGCGATTGTCGATCTGCTGACCGTCGCCCATCATCCGTTAGCAAAGACCGCCAAAGACGCTGCCGCCGGCGCAGTTTTGGTGGCGACGATCGGTGCGGTCGTGGTCGGATATTTGGCGTTCTATCAAGGCATCGTGAGCGGAGGCGGCCTGGTCCTGGCGGCGGTGGCCCAAGTTCCGGCCAACGCTGTTTTCATTACGCTTGCGGTTGTCGGGATCGTGACGATCTTCGCAAAGGCGATTACCGGCCGCGGCTCCGCGCTGCAAGGCGGAGCCGTCTCCGGTCACGCCGCCGTCGCGTTCGCGGCGGCTACCATCTTAGCGTTCTTCTACCAACGGCCGCTGGCGGCGCTGATCGGTTATGGGATCGCGGTCCTAGTGGCTCAGAGCCGCATTGAGGCGGGCATCCACAGTCTCTTCGAGGTCACCTGGGGTGCCGTGCTCGGCACCCTGGTGGCGCTGGCCATCTATCTGCTGCTGCGGCCGCACATTGTGCTATAATGGCGACCTATTGGAACGGGCCCTAAGACGATGACCGGGCAGATCAACTGGCTTCAGATCGTGGCGCTCGCGGCACTCGTGCTCGCGGCCGCCTTTTTTGCTGCCTCGGAGGCCGCCCTGATCTCGCTCTCGCGCATTCGTGCTCGCGGGATGCTCGAGCGTGGGCTTGTTCGGGCGGGCGACGTCGTTAAGCTGCTCGACGATCGTAACCGCTTTCTGACCTCGGTGCTGATTGGCAATACGGTCGTTTTGCTGGCTGCCGACTCGCTGGCAACCTACCTCTTTATCAAAACCGGACTGCCCGACGCGGCCGTGATCTCGACGGTCGTGATGGCGATCATCTTGCTGCTCTTCGGCGAGATCATTCCAAAGACGGTGGCGATCTCCAACGCCGACCGCTGGGCGCTGCGGCTGGCTCCCTCGATGCGGCGAATAGCATGGGTGCTCACGCCGCTCGTGCGCGGGTTTTTGTTTTTCAGCGACCTGCTGCTGCGGCCGTTCGGGATCGCGCCGCACGCCCGCCAACTATTCGTCACTGAAGAAGATATTCGAACAATGGTGAACGTCGGCGCCGAGCAGAAAGTGCTCGAAGAGCAAGAGCGGCAGATGATCCATTCGGTCATCGAGTTCGGTGATACGATCGTGCGCGAGGTCATGACGCCGCGCCCCAATATGATTGCGGTCGCAATTGATGATTCGCCGCGCCGCGCGCTCGAACTCGTGATCGCCGAAGGGTACTCCAAGCTCCCGATCTATCAAGAGAGCAAAGACGATGTCGTCGGCGTGGTTCACGACCGCGAACTGCTGATCAGCTTAGCGAACGGTTCCCTCAGCAGTACTGCGCTCGGTTCGCTCATGCGTCCGGTAACGCACGTTCCCGAGACCAAGAAAAGCGCGCAGCTGCTGCGCGAGATGCAGCGTGACAAGTTTTCAATGGCAATTGTGGTGGACGAGTACGGCGGTACCGCCGGGCTTGTAACCATGGAAGACCTGCTCGAAGAGATCGTCGGGGAGATTCGAGACGAACACGATGAAGAGGAAGAAGAACCGATCCGCGTGATCGAGCCGGACGTGGCTGTCGTCGATGCGGGCACGAATATCGAAGATGTCAATGCCAGGCTTGGAACGCATCTGCCGCATGAGGATTTTGAAACGATCGGCGGTTTTGTCGTCGGACTGTTCGGCCGCTTACCCAGCGAAGGCGAAGAGATCATGGCCGATGAGCACACGCGTCTTCAAATCGATCGCACCCGCGGCCGACGCATCTTAGCCGTTCGCATCTTCACAAACGGAAAGGCCGAGGGCATCACGCTCCTTGAAGAGCCGGAGCCGCAGCATGACGCCGTCGAGTGAACTGCTGGACGCAGCTCGAAGTGCACGGGAACGAGCTTATGCGCCGTACTCAAACTTCCGAGTCGGCGCAGCGGTGAAAACAGCTGACGGCGCGATCGTGGGCGGCTGCAATGTCGAAAATGCTAGCTACGGCTTGTCGATCTGCGCGGAGCGCGTCGCGCTGACTGCGGCGGTCGCAGCCGGGCATACGCGGATACTTGCGATCGCGATTGCCGGGCCGCCGGATACGGAGACCGCTCCGTGCGGCGCTTGCCGGCAGTTCATCGCGGAGTTCGATTCGGCGATGCCGGTAACGTTCACGACCGCCGGCGAGCCGGTGTGTTTGAGCCTTGCCGAATTGCTTCCCCATTCTTTTGGGCCTCACAGCTTGCATGACGCTTCCTCGCGCCTATAAAACGTCGGGCATCGTGTTGCGTGCGCGCAATCTCGGCGAAGCGGATCGGATATTCACCTTGTTTACGACCGACCGCGGAAAAATTAACGCCGTCGCGAAAGGCGTTCGTCGTGCCAAGAGTCACTTTGCCGGGCGTCTTGAGTTTATGAGCGAGGCCGCGCTATCGATTCACCGCGGTCGGAACTTAGATATCATCACCTCCGCCGAGATATCGGCTTCGTGCTGGAATGCGGTCGTGCAGCCGCGAGCGTTCGCGGCGGCGAGCATGATCGCCGAGCTTGTCGACGCGTTCTGCGAGCCGGATCTTGCGCTCGCGGATGTGTATGCACTGATGATCGGCGCGACGAGTGCGCTCGGCACAATCGACGATCCGCTCGCACTGATTCCGCGCTTTTCGGTGCGACTGCTCGATGCGCTGGGCCTGGCGCCGCACTGCGAAAGCTGCGTGCGTTGCGGGAAGTCGCTGTCCGGCGGTTCCGCGTGGTTAGATATTGACTCCGGCGGCCTTGCCGGTATCGAATGCGGCGCGAGTTGGCGCAATGTCTTCGAACTGGGTCCGCACGACGTTGCAAACTTTCAGGCGCTAGCAGCTCCCAAGATCGGCGGTGTGCGAGCGGCGCTGCAGGCGACTCCAACTACGGCCAAAGCAATAGAGATGCTGATTGCCCATCACCTAGGTCGCCGTCCTAAGGCCCGTGCCCACGCTGCCGAGTTTATTGGATGCTGATTTGGCGATCCTAGCGCTCGATGTCGGCACAAAACGAATCGGCATCGCGCTTGCTGACCCGAACGGCACGTTCGCGATGCCGCTGTGCGTGGTTGAACGGGTTAATCTGCGCGACGACATTTCTCGGATTAGCGAAATCTTAAACGAGCAGAACGCAAGCGAGATTGTCGTCGGCGATCCGATCACGCTGAGTGGAGAGCGCGGAATCGCCGCCGAACGCATCGACGACTTTGTGAAGACGCTCGCTCGCACGTTCCACGGGCCGATTCACCGAACCGACGAGCGAATGACGACCGCTCAAGCCACGAAGGGTCTTATCGCCTCGGATGTTTCGCGCGCCAAACGCAAGCATGTCGTCGACAAGATCGCTGCTGCGTTGATATTGGAGACCTTTCTTGCGCGGCGTAAACGCGAGAGTTCAGCGAGCTAGTGCGGTCGCTTCGCAGTCTGGTGTTGTTCGTTGTCGCCATAGCGCTGGCTTCCATTCTCCTCGTTACCGGTGCGACGATTTGGTTCGCTCATGCGGTCCACGGCGATCGGAGTTTACCGGCTACCAGCACGACGGTCATCATACCGCGCGGTTCGACCTTCTCGGATATCACGCGAGAGCTGGCTTCGCAAGGGATCATCGCCAATCCAACCGCGTTTCGACTGTTGGCGCGACTCAGACATGAAGACAGCGAGGTTCGAGCCGGCGAGTATCGCTTCGCTCCGCATCAAAGCGAGAGTCAGATTTTGCAGCAGCTGCTCCACGGCGGCGCTCAGGTTGCCGTGTGGGTTACGATTCCCGAAGGGTTCACTGCCCGCGAGATCGCCGATCGCCTGAGCGAAGCGGGCTTAGGGCGTAGTGAGGTGCTATACGCGCGTTTTATGCACGGTTCGATTGTGCTCGGCGGTGTTCGCACAAACAGCCTTGAGGGGTACCTTTTTCCGAGCACCTATCTCTTACCGATCGGCGCAACCCCGGGCGTCATCGCAGATGCTCTAACGGCTCAATTCCGCAAGGAACTTCCGCGCGACGCGCGAGCAGCCGCCGCACGGCTACACCTTAGCATCGTCCAAGTTGTCGTTGTAGCCTCGCTGGTCGAACGCGAGGCCAAAATAGACAGCGAGCGAGCGCTGATGGCCGGTGTCTACTACAATCGGCTTCGCCTTGGGATGCCGCTGCAAGTTGATGCGACGCTGGAGTACGCGTTGCCCGAGCACAAGACGGTCCTTACCGAGGCTGACGTTCAGCGGGAGAGCCCGTACAACACCTATAAGCATTCGGGACTGCCGCCGACACCGATTGCTAACCCGGGAGAGGCGTCCTTGAACGCCGCGTTTCATCCAAAGTTCTCACCGTATCTGTACTACTTGTCAAAACCCGACGGCCATAGCGTCTTTGCCAAGACGCTTGCCGAACACAACGCCAACGTCGCACGCTACCTGAAATAGGAGGCCCCGCATGTCATCCAAGAACGGCGATACGCCGCAAGAGAGCGCTTTGGAACTGCGCGATGTGTTGGTAATTGAAACGACCGACGAAAAAAAGATGGACTTCGAGGTGGTCGGCTTAGTTGAGGATGATGAGAATAACACCTATGCGGTCTGCTACTGCGAAAAGGAAGATGAGTTTGTCGTTACCGACATCAAAGGGACGCTACTCTCCGACGATGATCTTGCGCAGGAAATATTGGACGACTTCTTCTTGTTAGCCGAAGAATCGAACGCTGAAGGGAGTGACGCCTAATCCGGATACTCTTCCTCTCGGCAAATGTCGGCGTCGGCCACATGGCGGCGGCTTCGGCGGTTCGCGATGCGCTGCTGCAGCACGAGCCGTCAATCGAAACGCAAGTGGTCGATTCGTATAAGTATGCCGCCTCGGTTGTTTCGCGAGTAGTTTCGAATGGCTATCTGGGGATGGTGAAAACCATTCCGCAGATGTATCGATTTCTCTATAATCGCGCCGAGCGAGCGACTGAAGTCGGACCGTTCCGAACATGGATTCACCAGTTTACTGCAGCAAATCTGCGCTCGTTGATCGAACTCCAGGCCCCGGATGTGGTCGTCTGCACGCACGCATTTCCGTGCGGTGTCATGGCCGAGTACAAACGGCAGTTTGGCGACTGCCCGCCGGTCATGGGTATCGTCACCGATTTTGCCGTACACTCGTTCTGGATTCACCGCAATATCGATGCGTACGCCGTGGCTAGTGAAGAGATGCGGCACGCGCTAACGGCGCGAGGGATTCGCAGCGAACGGATTATCGTCTCCGGTATTCCGATCAACCCGAAGTTTGTTCCGACCGGCGAGGCGATTGCATCGCTGCGGGAGCGCTTGCGGCTTCCACAGGACCGGCACGTAGTTTTGATGATGGCGGGCGGTCTTGGTATTGGACCGCTGGAGGTTATGATGAAAGCGCTGGACGACGTTCCCGAGGCGCTTTCAGCGGTCGTCATTATCGGTCGAAATCCCACGCTGGAGCGCCGAGTGCTGGCGTCTGCCCACCGAATTTCCTATCCGCTGCGGGTCGAGCGATTTGTCGATAACGTTCACGAATACATGCATGCGAGCGATGTGCTGATAAGCAAGCCGGGCGGTTTGACGACCGCCGAAGCGCTGGTTGCGCAGGTTCCGCTGATCTTGTTTAAGCCGTTGCCCGGTCAAGAGGAACGCAACACGCGCTACTTGGTCGAGCGAAAGGCGGCGGCTCGGGCCAAAAGCGCCCGCGATCTTACGCGATTGACGAACGTGCTGCTTCAATCACCCGATCGCCGTCGAGATTTACGTTCTGCAATGCGGGCGCTGGCGAAACCCGAAGCGGCCGCCGACGTCGCAGCGCAGATTCTCACCCTCGCTAATCGTCGATTTCAGGAGGTCGTGCACTAATGCTTCCATCCCCACGCGTCTACGCAACTTGGCTTGGGTTGCTTCGAATTTGCACCGGTGCATTTTGGCTGATCCATGGGATTCCAAAGTTCACCAACAGCGATAAGTACATGCCGCCAAATGGATTTATGCCGCAGGTCGTCCAGAAGGCGATGCAAGGCGGCCCGGGTCCGTACCATGACTTTCTCGCAAATGTCGTCACGCCGCACATCGGTCTGTTTGCCGAACTTGTGCGGCTGGGTGAAGTGGTTGCCGGACTGCTCCTGTTCTTCGGTCTCTTGACGCGCCTAGGAGGCCTCATCGGAGTTGTTCTGGCGCTGAACTATATGGCGTCGTTTGGGGAGTTTACCAGTTTTCAAGGCTGGAGCGGCCTCGATGCGGCGGTGCTCGGGCTCAGCGCGATTCATTTCGTGCTTCCGACCGGGAAGATGCTCGGAGTTGACGGATTACTCGGCCGCGGAAGAACGCGCAAGTCGCCGCTGCTTACCCCGGAGTTCGTTGACGAGCCGCCTCTGCGCGTTCCCGGTGAATCGACACCGTCCTAGCATTCATGATCGAGTTCAAGAATCTGCGAATCGATCTGGGGGACGTTCTTGTCGAGATCGTTTCGATCGTGCTTGCAATATTACTCGCGTTCGTCATATCCGGCTGGCACGATCGAACCACGCGGCATTCCGCTCTGCACTCCTCGCTTGTAAACATCCGTCAGGAGATGACGCTCAATCAGCGAGCGTTGCGGTCTGTAATGCCGGTTCATAAGCGTTATTTGGCGGTGTTCACGAAGTTATTGGAGCGAAACTCGAAATCGGAGCGAATTACGTTTGATCAACTCCGTGCTGCGGTGCAGCAAGCCTCCTCGAGCGGATTCCACTACGCTCTGCTGCAGTCAATCGCTTGGGAGATCACGCAAAACTCGACCGCCGTCTCCGACATGCCCTATAAGCAGCGTGCCGGCCTAACGCAGATATACCAGGGGCAGGTATTCGTGCAATCCGCGCAATTGAAGTTCGTCAACGATCTCTTTGCGCCCAACGGTCCCCCTAGCGGAAACTATTTCTACGCAGCCGACGTCGGCATCGGCAATCTTGGTGACGTTGTCGCCGGCGAGGAAGACCTCTCCAAAATCTACACTGCCGAACTCAAGCTCCTCCCCTCGCAGTAGGGCATTAACCCGCCCACGTGGTATTATGGTCGGCGTGGCGAACGGACGCCGACATAGCGAGGCTCGGACGAAGCTGGATGCTTCGTCCATGTTCGCAGCACACGATGTGCGATAGGCGGCGAAAGTCGGCGACAGCCGGCGTGGCGAATACGGAGAGATGGCTGAGTGGCCGAAAGCACCCGTTTGCTAAATGGGCGTACTCCAAAAGAGTACCGAGAGTTCGAATCTCTCTCTCTCCGAATCCACCCTCAGCACAGTGCGGTAGCCGGCCTTTGCCGGCGTAGCGAACGTGGCCAAGCTGGATGCTTTGCTTGTTCGCAGCACAGGATGTGCGGTAGCCGGCCTTTGCCGGCGTAGCGAACGTGGCAGGGAAGAAGAGAGCCGCGTTGTACCTAGCGAGGTCGCCGGCGCAACATGCGGTCGTAGCTCAACTGGATAGAGCAACAGGCTACGAACTTGTAGGTTGGGGGTTCGAGTCCCTCCGACCGCATGAACGAACTCTGCTGATTATTTGTTCGAGCTGGATGCTCGAACCTGCTCGCAGCACATGTGCATTAGCCGCCCGAGGGCGGCGTGGCTTACTTGTTTGGAATCATAATTAGTTTCGATTCTGGATAATCGAAGACAATTGAGTTGAACCCCTTTAAGAACTCAAGGCCGACGAGAATATCGCGCCCCGAAAACGACGGCGACTGACAGGCGGGCGGATTCTGATAAACGACCGGTCCGAGTGTCAGCGTTTCAAGATGGCCGCAGAGTCCGATTTCATATCCGCCGCTCACGCCCCCAATCAATAGCGTCGAATCCAATCTCGTATCGTCAACCATCATTCGTACACCATGGCGCTGCACAAGATCAGTTGCGTAGAGGACGTTGACCGGGTTGCCGCTATCTAGCATTGCGTTTACTTTCACGTTGCCGTTGAGCTTCATCTCAACAACCGGGGTTCCATTGGTGAGATCGGCGACGATGGGAAGGCCGGAGCTTGTGTCCACCTGAGTTTTGCTCGGGTCGGTAATCGTCATCTGCTGATCGTTGAAGTTTACCGTAACGATAGCGCCGGCGAGAAAATCGAAGCCCATGAGTCCATCGGGCGCATCCCGGTCGATACCGCTTCCGCCGGAATCGACCTTGACGTTCTGCAGGGTGTTTCCACCGATCTCTACGGTCTTGGCACGCTCGACCTTAATCTTCAATGATCCGGCAATCCCGGTTGCCGTTGATGTGTCGAGTGCCGTGAGTTGAGCCTTATCGGCGAAGGATTTCGAAAGAAAAATCGATGATGCGCCGCTGTCCAAAATGAATCTTCCAGGTACGCCGTTCACCTTTGCCTCCACGATTATGCGATGATCGGTTACTTTGATCGGAAACGGCGCGCTGTTAGCAAAGGTCCATGAAGCGGTCTGCGCCGGCGGGTGGAGTTCGTCATTTGAGATCGGCGCGTTGGCCACGATCTTCGTATATTCATGAGTGTACTTGGAATCGGCGATCTTCCACTTGCTGATGATCTTTTTCCCGGGGGCTGCGATTGCGTAGGCCAGGATGTTGATCGTCTCTTCGTTATCTCCACCCGGATCGATGACCGCACGCTTGTATTCGCCGGTCTGAGGATCGACATATAGGTCGATCGGAAATGCATTGGGAACGTCCACTCGAACGACATCCAGCGATACGCCCGAAATGCTTGCTCCAGGCCGCATCGATCCGGCGAGTTCTTGGGTGCCCTCGTCAAAGAGCGCGTTGACTGAGGCTCGGTATTTTGCGGGATCGCCGAACGAGGCGCGCGTAAATCCGTTTTGATCCGAGTTCCAAAAGACTCGGCCCGTAAAGCCGGCGTAGGTTGTGCCATGCTTGCCGGTCGAGTCGGTTCGATCGATCAGTCCAACGCGCAACTCTTTATCCGAGCTGTACAAACTGCCGTCACTGTCTTTGAGCATCTTTTCGCTCAAACGAAGTGTGCGGATACCGCCGTCGCCGAACTGCCATCCGACGAACGACTTATGTTTGGCGAGCAGCGCCGCGGCTTGCTCGTCTGCACGAGCCGGAAGGCCGGATGCAGCGCACAGAAAGACAGCGCCGCCAATAATCGCGAAGGTGCCGAGAATTGAAAATCGCATAGTCATGCCGAGTTTGCGCTCTAGGACGTTCAAACCTGGCCTTCATCCTTCAGGCGGCGGGGCCTGCGACCTGTGGGCTTGAAACCTTCCGGCGGCTTCCTGTATAGTTAGGCGCATTCCAATGGTTTTCGGCTCGGTAGCTCAGTGGTAGAGCGGGGGACTCATAAGCCCTAGGTCGTAGGTTCAAATCCTACCCGAGTCAATTTGAGGTATAACATGTCAACCATCCCGTGCGATTTCTGTCCCCATCCGGTCGATCGCGGACAAATGGAGGAGATCGAAATCTCGCACTACGTCCCGGATTCGGCCGGTGACGACCTTGCCTACGCGCGCACCTATTATTTCGGGCATCCCGACTGCGTGCGCAAGTTCTACCGCGGACTGGTTGACCACAAACTCGATCTCTTTAAACACATTCCGAGCACCGGGCCCGGTCCCGAGGCTCCTCACTAAATGCGTGCGCCCGTAGCGTAGCTGGATAACGCGCGGCCCTCCGAAGGCTGAGACCGGGGGTTCGAATCCCTCCGGGCGCACCATATTCTTTCTGTGACAGAATCCCAAACGCACCTCGATGAGGTCTATATCCGCCGAGCGATGGATCTTGCGCAGCAAGCCGAGATCGCCGGCGATGTGCCGATCGGCGCCGTTCTGGTCAGTGCCGATTTAATCGTGGAAGCGAAAAATGAAAAGGAGCTTCGTCCGGACGCAACTGCGCATGCGGAGATGCTCTTGATTCGAGAAGCGTGCCGACGGTTAGGGGCTTGGCGACTTAGCGATGCAACAATCTATGTGACGAAGGAGCCGTGCGCGATGTGCGCGGGCGCAATGATCGCTGCGCGTATAAAGCGACTTGTTTACGGCTGCCGCGATCCGAAAGCCGGAGCCGCAGGCAGCGTACTAGACATACTTGCGCATCCCGCCCTGAACCACCGGGTTGATGTGAGCGCCGGTGTGTTGGAGCAGCAGACGGCGGAACAGCTGCAAGCCTTTTTTAAGCGAAAGCGCAGTTAAAAAAGGATTACGGCGCAAACGGCAAATAGGGCGAAGCCGGTCGAACCTTGGAAGGTTCGACTGTTCGCAGCACAGGATGTGCGATAGCCGGCAACGGCCGGCGTAGCGAATATGGAGAGGTGGTCGAGTGGTTGAAGG
>JALYVT010000160.1 GCA_030853105.1 Vulcanimicrobiota bacterium | reverse complement strand
GATAGCGTCGCCGTTCGCGCAAGCGTTCGTCTTCACCAATTTGCGGGTTCGCCGATTCGATCTCGGAGAGGTCGAGTCGTGCCGTGTTAAGCTGTTCTTCAGCGTGTCCGGCATCTTGCGAAAGCGTCTTAAGCTGATCGCGCAGCGTCTGCGTCTGCGCGTAAGCGAGCTCCACCGTATCGCGAGCCGCGCTCGCCGGTTCGCCTGCAAACCGATCGAGCAACTCAAGCTGGTAACCGGGCATCAGCAGACGCTGCGCCTCGTGCTGACCGACCGAATCCGCGACCTGCGAGGCCAGCTCTCGCACCGCCGAAGCAGTTGCCGGGCGACCGTTTAGTCGAATTGCGGATTTTCCGGTTCGGCTTATCTCGCGGGAGAGCACCGCATCTTCATTGGGATCGAGCGGGCATCCGAGTTCGTCGAATCGTTCGCGCACGACGGGGTCGGCCTCAAACTCTAGAGTAACCAGAGCGCGCTCGGCGCCGGTTTGAACGACGTCGGCAGTCGCGCGCTCGCCCAATGCAAAGCCGAGCGCTCCGAGCACCATCGTCTTTCCCGATCCGGTCTCCCCGGTGAACATCGTTGCGCCGTCCGCAAACGCAATATGCGCACGCTCGATCAACCCGTAATGCTCGATGGTTAGGCTGCGTAGCATTAGCGCGAGGTCACTAGCGAAGCTTGGCCTTAATCGATACGCCCCAACGCATCTTCTCTTCCAAGCGAGAGAAAAAGTTCAGCCGCTGCGTGCGCGCAAACCGAATCAAATGCGGATGACGCGCGACGACGACCGACGCCCCGGGAGCAAGATCGGTGACGGCATGGCCGTCGGCTTCCAAGTTTGCGTGTTCGATCTCCGAATCGACGCTAATCGTAATACGCGAATCGATCGGGACGATGAGCGGACGCGAAAAGAGTGTGTGCGGTAAGAGCGGCGCAATCCCGAACGCCTGTACTTGCGGCGAGATGATCGAGCCGCCCGCCGACAGAAAATACGCAGTCGATCCGGTCGGCGTCGCCACGCAGATGCCGTCGGCCGGAATGTGAGCGGCCTGCTCGTCATTAAGTGCAAGCCCAAACGGAACAATCCGCGATACTGCGCCCTTTCGCACGACGACATCATTGAGCGCAAAGAATGTCTTGCCCGCGTATTCGGCTTGCAGGGCAACCCGCTCTTCGATCTGCAGGCCACGTTCGAGCAACTCGGGGAGTTGATCGATTCGGGGATCGTCCTCATCGAACTCCGTCAAGAAGCCGAGCCGCCCGGTATTTATTCCGAGCAGCGGAATGTCGTCGGCGACCGCGATCCGCGCCGCGCGCAGCAGCGTGCCGTCGCCGCCGATTGTCACCAGCAGCGCAGCCTCCTTCACGCGGGCGCCGGCCGGTGTCTTGAGATGCCGGTCGCATCCTGGGCAGAGCGCAATCTCGTACCCGTGATCGCGAAAGTCGGCCGCAACCCGCTCGGCGATCGCGCGCGCATTTTCGCGATCGACGTCAACATAGAAGGCGATGATGCGCTTGTTCACCGTAAGACGGGTCATGCGTTCACGACCGCGTCGATTGTCGCATCGTCAAATGACCCGGCGCCAGGTTGAATACGCATCAAAAATTCGCGATTTCCGGCCGGACCGAGAAGCGGCGAGGCGACCAAGGCAACTGCGCGCAAACCGAGTGGTTCCATAACGTCCCGGACTTCGCGAAGGATACTGCGGTGTACCTCGGGATCGCGAACGACCCCGCCTTTTCCGAGCCGTTCCCGCCCGGCCTCGAACTGCGGTTTGACCAGCGCCACGATCTCCCCGTGGGTACGCAAATACGCGACTGCGCGAACGAGGATCGTGCGAAGCGAGATAAATGACGCATCGATCACGATGATATCGAACCCGCCGGGAAACGCATCATCTCGCAAAAGTCGGAAATTGGTGCGCTCCATGACGGTTACCTGCGGATGGTTGCGCAGTTTCCAATCAAGCTGACCGTAGCCGACATCGACCGCCGTGACATGCGCGGCACCACGTGAAAGCAGACAATCGGTGAAGCCGCCGGTCGATGCACCAACGTCGAGTGCTTGCATGCCGCTAACGTCAATCGCAAAAACATCGAGCGCGCGCGCCAGCTTCTCTCCGCCGCGGCTTACAAATGGCCGCGGACGCTCGACCTCGATATCAGCATCAGAGCGCACGCCCGTGCCGGGCTTCGTGGCAGGCTCGCCGTTGACGCGCACCCGCTTTTCCATAATTAGACTGCGCGCCTGCGACTTCGATACGCCGAACTTTGCCGCAACTAGCGCATCAAGCCGATCGCGGCTCACGGTCAGCGCAAATTGCTAATGCGAGTTGCAGCCGTGCGCTAAGATGGTCGAGCCGGTGCCCGCCTTCATCAATGCTCGCGCTTCGGCATCACGCTCCGAACCGGCAGTGGCCGATCCGATGAAGACGTTGTGCGGAACGCGCCGGACTGCGACTGCGCCGCATAGTTCGTAATCGACGCTTGTAAACTGCACGTGTACCGCGCAGCTGTTTCCGTGGGATTTCAGATTGCAATCGTTGATCGCTTCAACCATAGAATCGGCCGCGCTACCGCGATCGGCCGCGAGCGATGCGACCGTGCCGGCCGTATTGACGGCGATCGCTCCGACTGGTGCGGCGGCAACCGGAGCCGGAGCGGGTGCAACCGGAGCAGCAACGACCGGCGCTGCCTGCGGAACGGGCGTCGGCGCAGGTGTTGCGGCTGGGGCCGAATGGTGATGGCTGAGCGCTGCCATCGCCGCTACGCCGGCGGCAACGGCTGGAGTAACCATCCCAAGCGCAAGCAGAAAGACGAGGCCAAGGGACGGAATGGCTAAAGAGCGATGAAACATAGCATGCAACCTCCAGTCTGCTCGCCATACAACGAGGTCCCGCCGTACTCCTTTGTGGCCCGCGATTCGCCTGCGGGCGCCGGTTAGGTGATCCCCGCGATCGCCTCGAAGACAAGCTCAAGGGCGCCGTCTTTGAGGTGGTCAAATTCCGGTTGAATATCCATCGAATCGAACGCATAACGAACCCGCCCAGCGTTTGACCTAAGTTGCTCGACTCGCCTCCTGAGCAGTTCACGCTTGGCAAAAAATATTTGAGCGTTCCGCTGGACGATTGGTCTATCACGCTCCAGCAAGACGGCGAAATCAAATACGTCTCGGGCGGTAAAATCGGCGGCGCGGTAAAAACATTTCTTCGTGACGATCTCGGCGGGAGTATCTACGTCTACAGCGCGCTCCAGGATCGTCATGCGCTGCGGCGGGATGCCGACAAGTAGCCGCGGCGCAAGAATAAAATCCACCTCACCTTCGGCAAAGTGCATCTTTAGAAAGTTCGACTGCTCCGTATAGGTGCGGGGCGCAAGTTCTTCGACCGTGTCGTTCACTCGTGGGGAAAGTGACATCAGCACCTGCGGATCGTGCATGAAAATGTCGATATCCTTGCTCTCACGATGATGATAGACCAGGCGCATCGCCGTTCCGCCGCCGAAGGTCCACTCCGCTTTATGTAAATGCGTAAGTGAATCGAGCGCGATCATCGCTCGTTCAAACAGCGCCTCCCAAGCCTCTTGAGGCATTACAAAACGCGGTCAAGCGGAATCGATCCGCCGGCAATCTGAGGCCGAACGAATCTAGCAGCAATTTCATTCGCCCGCGTCAGATCGATGCGATGAAAGCTTAGAAAGGCGACTTGGTTTTCAAGCGGCACTTCGGTAAAAAACGCAAAGACGCAGAGGTCTGCTCGCCCAAACGACACCTCCGCGTCACCAGATAGCCATGCCGTCAATTCATCGGCTGATGCAGGGCTGCTCATCGGCGCATTCACCGTAGTTAGTACCGCGAGATCAACATCGCGTATGCCGTTAGTTCGTGCCTCGCGAATGAGACGTTCTTGCTTCACGAAGTAAGTATATCACAATCGAGGATCGCAAACCGCGCGGAGCTAGCAGCGAATGCAGCGAATGTGCTTGGTGGTTCGGGCATATTCATGAAGGCGCCGGTCGCGAGTTACCAAATCGGCGCCGAATGCCGCTGCAGTGGCTACGAGTATCCGATCCGCCGGATCGCCGTGAAGCGTGCCGGGTAACGTCGTCGATGCGAGGGCGACCGCTGGTGTCAGTGCGGCGGTAACGACCCCTGGGCGCCCGAATAGTGCGCGCACGTATTCGTCAAGCGGTGTCGTTAATGTGAGCCGATTCTTTTGAACGAGCACGCCGATCTCCCAGGCCGTTATCGGCGAGATGAGCAGTTCACCGCGCTCAGCAGCAGCATCGATCACGCTCCATGCTGCCTTTGGTAACTCAGCGCCGACGGCCCACATGGCGACGTGCGTATCAAGTAAGATTGGACTCATCTGCGCTCCACTCGACATCTATTGGACTAATAAGGTCCCCTTGATAAGCGATTGCGCCCTTTAACGACCCGCAGAATCCTCCGACTTCGCCGCGAGCGGGGACGAGTCGCGCCACGGGGCGGCGATGCTTGGTGATGACCACCTCCGCGCCGGTACGTTCGACTTCGTCCATGATCTCAAGACACCGCGCCTTAAACTCGGACGCGCCGATCTCGCGCGTCTGCAGCATCAGCAGCGAGACCGATTTGCGGGTTTTTCTTGCCGGCGACTTTCTAGTCATATTATATGACCAGTATACCAGACCCGCAAGTATGCCGCAAGTATCACTACGTCGAGAGTCGTGTCGGACGCGCTACCGGGCCTCGCGAATGATCTCGATTCGATTGCCGAACGGATCGTTGATGTAACAATGCTCCTTGCCCTCAAACGGCAATGGGTCCGACGTTATCGCGAGCCCGCATTGTAAAAGCCGCTGCAGAAGCGCGTCATATTCAACGCATCGCAAGGCCGGATGGGCTTTCTTTGCGGGGATAAATGCGGGGTCGATTCCTAAGTGGATATTCGCCGCTCCACCGCTAAACCAAACTCCGCCGCGGGCTGCCAATTGCGCGGGCTTCGGAACTTCCTGAAATCCGAGCTCATCAACATAAAACGCGCGTGCAGCGTCTTCCTGACCCTCGCGCATCGCGAGTTGCACATGATCGATCGCAAAGAGTTCTTTGGTCACATCATCCCTTTCGGCATTCGGGCGCATTTCACCCCACTTCGACAAGCCTTGGCCGTGCTAATGCGGGTAGGTATTTCCGCTCGCGAAGTTCACCACGGTTACCGAATAAGGATCCGTATTGGGAACCGGTGCA
>JALYVT010000159.1 GCA_030853105.1 Vulcanimicrobiota bacterium | reverse complement strand
ATACTAAACGCAAGACGAGCGCCAAGATCATCGCACAGAACAAAGACTTGGACATCGCGCTGCTGCGCACGCCGCGCGCCAACTTGCCGATTGCGCAACTCGGCGATTCCTCGATGCTACAACCGGGGCAGCAGATCGGAGAGATCGGCTATCCGATTCCCGATCAGTTCACCGATGAAGGTTTAGGTCTCGCAACGTCGGTCAACTCAGGTCGGATATCCTCGATGCGACAGCACGCAATCGAAGTCAATATGTCGATTGTCCCCGGCGAAAGCGGCGGTCCGGTCTTCGCCGTCGATCAGCGTTCCATCATCGGCATCGCCGAATCGCGCTTCGACGCCGAACGCTCAATCGGCTTCGCTCTCCCAATCAACGACGCCAAAGCCTTCATCAAAAAATACGCGCGCTAGCGTTTAGGTTTCCGGGTTTTCGGGGGCGACTTGGCCGTAGTTGAGCAGCGATACGAGCAGTACGCCGCCGATGGTGTTGCCGATGAAAACCGGAAGTAAGTAAGCCCCGAAGTATGCGCTCCAACTTATCGCGCCGACGGCGACGCCGTAGAGAACTTCGACGGAACCGGCGATGATGTGGCTTAACCCGGCTGCGCCGACCACGTAGGTAATGATGATAACGACCCAGAGTTTCTGGGTGTCGGCAGCAGGTAATAACCAAACCATGAGTGCGATCAGCCAGCCGGCGAATATTCCGCGTAGGACGATCGTCCAAAAGTCCGGTTCGGCCGCTTTCTTTGCGAGCTGCAAAAATGCGGCTTGCACATCGGGTGGGAAGATCGACGAGTGCGCGACTACTGCGGCGAAGATTCCCGCGCCGGTCAGGTTTGCCGCCAGAACGGCTGCCCACAGTCGCGCAACTTTCATGAGTGTTTTGCCTTTGCTCGCGTTCTGGAGAAGCGGCAAGATAGCGGTGACGGTGTTCTCGCTAAAGAGCTGCTGACGGCCGAGAACGACAATCAAGAATCCGATCGTATACCCGAGGTTCTCGATCAGAATACGCCATGGTGCATCCGGCAAATTGGCCCGCAGTACGCCGGTAACAACCAGCGAAAAACCCATAGAAAGTCCGGCAGCAAGCCCCGAAAACGCAAGTGAGAGCACGGGTCGATTGAGTTCGCTCTCGCCTTCTCTGCGAATCGTTTCAAAGACGACGGCCGCGCGCAGACCGGTTCGCTTACGAACCTGCTCTTCTTCGGTTTTGGTTAGCGGAACGCTAGCGTCGCCGTCCGGCGCCTTCGCCGGTGCGTTCTTGGGCGTGCTCATCCTTGCGGTGTATTCATTTTAACGGTTTTCTCCGAGATGATCTCGGCAATGTGCGGCGCGCTGATGAGCGATCGGTCGCCGATCCATTGCAGCGGCGGAATCTGCAGATAACGTGCAATGGCATTGAGATGCGCGGCGTAGGCCGAGCGTAACGCGATGAAGTTCGCCCAAGCGGTTTCCGGATCGCGCAGCATGTAGCCGGAGTCTCTCAGCCGCGCACAAGCCTGATCGAACTCGTTGCGCTCGACGCCCGGCGTTGGATTGTCATTCATGAATCCAAAATAGCGCGCAAGATCGTGCGCGGCATGATTTCCGACACCATAGAAAATCCGCGCTTGGCCTACTTGGCCGGCTTGGTGTTCATCGACCGTAGTCATCAGCAATACGGCGGCGTCGAGCAGTGTGCCGAGCGTTCCGACCCAGGATTCGTAGTCGTGACTCGAACGAAAATGCGCCAAAATCGGATAGGCAAGGATATTCCCCATCGCCTCGGCGCTCCAACTCTGCGCATCGCGAAAGAGCGCATTCAACTCGTCCCGAATCTTTGAAAGGCCATGAATTGCCAGCAGCCCGGCACCGCTCGGCGGCGCCCCGGCTCTCGCGCCAACGGTGACGATGAACGTCTCGCGACGCTGGAACGCGCCGAAGATTGCGAACAGATACGCGGTCACAACCGCCACAACCCCAAGGCCCGACGCGCCCGCGAGAAGCGCAATCATGCGCGAGATTCCGTGGACAGCGACCACATCGCCGTAGCCGATTGTTAGAAGCGAACTGCCCGCGAAATAGAGCGCGGTCCAAAAGCTGATCGGCTGCGGATGCAGCTCCGCGCGCAGTCCGTAAAAGATCAGCCCGTAGCCGACAATGAGCATGACAACCCACGCAGCCAGCAGCGTGACCATCATAAAGGGTGCGAACGTGCTCAGGGCATTCTCGCGCCGATCGTCGTCCCCAATGCGCCAGGCGGCGCGTTGCCATACCTGCCAGAGCCCCCGCGTGAGCGCCGAGCTGGTCCGCAGGCGGCGACTCGCGGCGCGCGGCACGATCACCGACTGAAAGACATCGCTGAGCGCCAGCCAGATCAGAATAAGCCCGGCTAGCTCGTCGAGTAGGTTCAATGCCACCATACGCGCCTAGACCCGCGTCGGCGGCCGGCGTTTGCAGGCGCGTCCGCAAAGGTACCGGGTGTCCGTAATACCGAAGGCCTCCGCATGGTTACTCGCCGCGAGTTCATCTCTGCAACTGCCGCCGTCGGCGGAGTCGCAAGCGCGGGTCTTTCGTGTGGAGGTATGATGGCGCAGGCTGCCGCGAAAAAACAACCCTCGCCCAAAGTTGCGATGCAGTTGCTGCTGGCCGGAAACCAGCGATTTGTCGAGGGTCATAGCGCAACGCGTAACGATCCGTCCCGACGCGAAGAGCTTGCCGGCGGGCAGCAGCCGTTTGCGATTGTGCTAAGCTGCTCGGATTCCCGTGTGCCGCCCGAACTAGTCTTCGATCGCGGTTTGGGTGATCTCTTCGTTGTTCGAGTCGCCGGCAATTACGCAACCAGCGACGGCATTGGCTCGATTCAATACGCCGTCGAGCACTTCGAATCGCCTCTGATCTTCGTCCTTGGACATTCGAGTTGCGGAGCAATTCATGCAACCGTCGATAACCTGCGAGCCGGAAGTCCGCCCGTGCCCGGCAACATTCAAAACATCGTCACCGCAATCGATCCGGCCGCTAAAGCCGTCCTTCACAAACCCGGCGATGTATACATGAATGCCGCCGAAGAGAACGTTCGCCGCACCGTTGCAACCATTCATAGCACCCACGTTAGTATTGCGCCGGCGATCAAAGCCGGCAAACTCGAAGTTATCGGCGGGATTTACGATCTCGCATCCGGTCGAGTTCGAGTGGTGTAACTAGCGGGTTCCGCTAGCGCTTGCGTTTCGGGTGGTGGACTGGACCTGAGTTCGGCCGCGAGTTGCGGCGACCGAAGTTCGGACGAGGCGCTTGCGGCGCCGCGTGGGCGGCAAAGTCGGGGGGATTCTTCGCGCGATCTAAGCGTTTGCCGAGTGCGCGTTCAATCTGCGAAAAGAGCGCCTCTTCCTCGCCTGCAACAAACGTGATAGCATCGCCTTTAGCGCTCGCGCGGCCGGTTCTGCCGATGCGATGCACATAGTCATCGGGCACAGCGGGAACATCGTAGTTTACGACGTGCCCTAAATCGACGATGTCGATTCCGCGCGCCGCGACATCGGTTGCAACCAGCACGCGAAACTTTCCAAGTTTGAAGTCGGCGAGTGCGCGCGTGCGCTGCGCTTGTGAGCGATCGCCGTGTATCCGCTCGGCTCGAACATCATGCTTCTCAAGCGCGGCAGCCAGTCGGTTCGCGCGCGCTTTCGTGCGCGTAAATGCAATCGCGCTGTAGATGGCATTGTCTTTTAGCAGCTCGACGAACAGGTCGGTCTTGCGGCCCTGATCGACGGTGTAAACGGTCTGTGTTATGCCTTCGGCCGGTGCGGTCGTCGGCGCAAGATCAATCCGGGCTGGATTTTTGAGCATCTCGCGCGTCAGGGCAGCGATCGCGGGCGGAATGGTCGCCGAGAAAAACAGCGTCTGCCGTTTAGACGGAATCAATTTGATGATGCGGCGCACAACCGGCAGAAAGCCCATGTCGAGCATGCGGTCGGCTTCATCGACTACCAGAATCGAGATGTTCTCAAGGCTTGCGGTCTTTTGCGCAAGGTGATCGAGCAATCGTCCGGGTGTTGCGACGATGATCTCGGTGCCGCGCTTAAACGCGGATGCTTGCCCGCGAAATCCCACGCCGCCGTAGACGGCCGCCACGCGAAGGTTGGTGTGTTTTGCCAACAAGCCCAGATGCTCGGTGATTTGGGCGGCGAGCTCGCGGGTGGGTGCGAGAATGAGGGCTTGTGTCTTGCCGCGTGGTTTATCGAGCAGCGCAGTCAGAAGCGGCAAACCGAAAGCGGCCGATTTGCCGCTGCCGGTAGAGGCACTGCCTAGAACGTCGTGGCCGAGCAGCGCCGGCGGAATCGCCGCGCTTTGGACGGGGGTCGGCACGGTAAACTTGAGGTCCGCGACAGCGCGAAGAAGAGCCGGCGGCAAGCCGAGGGTATCAAATGTAGAGATGATCGTGATCTTTCGTGGATTAGCGCGCGGCTCGATCGCATTCGAAAGATCGCGCAGAATGCTCGCCTTAAAGCAAGCTCAGCGCCCACTATCGCACGTTAGCCGCTTTTCGTCAAACGCCTTGGTCGCAGGGATTGAGGGTTTTGGACGATGGCGGGGAGTTTAATGTAGTCGGCTGAGACGGTTTGGTCTTTCTTGACATCGACATCGACGGTTTCGGTCGTGTAACCGGGTGCGCTGGCGCTAACCGTTTGGTCGCCGGCGGGTACGGTCTTTAAGATGAAGGCACCCTGGTTATCGGTGCTTGCGGTATAGAGCGAACCAACCGAAACCAAGGCGTTCCCGATCGGAGCGTTGGTGCGGGCATCGATGACTCGGCCGACGATCGTGCCGTACTCTTGCACGCCGATGTGGTTGGGATCGGAGCATCCGCCGCCGTTTGCCGCGCCCAGCAGAAAGACCGCCGCCAATAGCAAGATTTTCATTCTGCTTTCATTACGCGATCGGTCGCTTAGTTCCGGCAACCGCTAAAGGGTTGGGCGGGGAGCCGTGAAACTCAGCGACTTATGGTTCGCACTCGGCGCCCGGTACTTTATACGGTTCTGGCGCTTGCTTTGATCCTGCCGGTGCTGATCGTTGCCGGAGTGCTGATCCGCAATCAGGTTGCGTCGTCTTTTCATACAGCCGAGCAAACCCGCGCGGCTCGGGTGCTGGCTTTCAATGCGCTCAAATATCAACTCGATGAAGAGACCGGCATTCGCGGCTACACCGCGACCCGCGATCCGCAATTCTTGCAGCCTTATCGGGCCGGCCGCGCCCAACTTGCCGGCACGCTC
>JALYVT010000158.1 GCA_030853105.1 Vulcanimicrobiota bacterium | reverse complement strand
ATATCCATGCGATAGAGCTTACCCGGATTTAGGGCGACACCCCTTGAACTGAGGCCTCTAAAAACGTTTCAGCCGCGTCAGCCGGAATCGCTGCCGACAGAAAATAACCCTGCGCTCGGTCGCACCCCTGGGCGCGTAAGAAGTCGTATTGAAGCCGGGTCTCGACCCCTTCGGCAACTACCTCAAGCCCCAAGCTGTGAGCCATCGCGATGACCGTCTTCACGATCGTTTCATCGCTAGCTTGGGTTCCGATTCCGGCGACGAACGACTGATCGATCTTGAGCACATCGAGTGGGAATCGACGCAGATAACTTAGGCTCGAGTAGCCGGTTCCGAAATCATCGACCGCGAAATGCACGCCGGCTTCTTTGAGATCACGCATAATTTCGATCGTTTGAGAGGCCTCGCTCATCGCGACCGTTTCGGTGATCTCAAGTTCGAGGTTGGCTGGATCAAACTCGGCGCGCTCAAGCGTTTGCGTAATGCGGAAGCGCAGATCACGTTGATGGAATTGTCGCGCGGAGAGGTTTACGGCTAAGCGCAAATCGGGAATGTATTGATGCCAGTGTCGCGTTTGGCGAGCGGCCGTATCGAGCACCCAATCGCCCAGCTGGACGATAAGGCCGCTGATCTCTGCGCTGGGAATAAACTGAGCGGGATAGATGATGCCGGATTTGGGATGGTGCCAGCGAACCAGCGCTTCAAGTCCGACGACGGCGCCGGTTGCCAAGCGCACTTCGGGCTGATAGTAGACGCGAAACTCTTCAAGTTCGAGCGCCCGCCGCAGCAGTTTCTCCTGGGAGAGCCGCATTTGGATCGGCGCCTCGAGTGTCGGTGTGTAAAATTGATAGGCGTTGCGGCCGCGGTCTTTGGCGCGGTACATGGCAATATCGGCGTTCTTGATAAGGGCAAGGTCGGTTTCCCCATCTTCGGGATAGACCGCGATCCCAACGCTTGTCGTGATAAATTGTTCGTAATCGTCGAGCTGATAGGGCTCGTCGATTGCGTGGAGCAGACGTTCCGCGACGACGCGAACGCTCTCCATGCCGTCGCACTCGGGCAGCAGGACAATAAACTCATCACCGCCGCTACGCGCAACGGTCGCGCGTTCGCCGGCGACTGAGACGAGCCGGCTCGCGACTAGTTGCAAGAGATGATCGCCGTGCACGTGCCCCAGCGTATCGTTGACGTCTTTGAATCGATCGAGATCGAAGAACAGCACCCCGACTCGGCAGTACTGCGATTGCGCATTCTCGAGTGCATCGCGCAAGCGTTCTTGGAACATGATTCGATTTGGAAGCCCGGTTAGGCTATCGTAGTACGCGAGCGTGCGAAGGTTCGCGCGAGCCTGGCGGCGCTCAAGCGCTCCGCCCAGGAGCGCCGCCATCAAGGCAACCAGATCTCGGTCGGTCGGTTCGATCTGTGTACCGTCGTCGCGAGCTGACGCAAACAGCAGAACCCCGTAGCGTTCACCCCCGATCGTGAGCCGTTCGCCGATCGCCGTGCGGTAATGCGCCCCATACGCTTCCCTCGAATCTAAAACCGCTTGGGCGAGGGTAATCAGTTCGGCGTCGTGTGCGCCGCCGGAAGATTCGACATCGAAGCGACTCTCAAGAGTCGGACGATCGCCGGTGCAATCGATGATTGCCGCCGCATCCATCTGGAGCAGGCGGCAGCCGATCCGAAGCGTGTCCAAAGCGTGCGACTCGGCAAAGTTCTCACCGCTTGCCATGAGATAAAGTTCGCGAATGCGCTCGGACTGCGCTCGCAGGCGCACCTGATCGTTGCGGCGTTGCGTGATATCCTGGACGATCGCGTAAACGCCGACGATCTGATCGTTGGCGTACCGTGGAAACATCGTTGATCTGCAGAAGCGTGGCGTGCCGTCAGTGTTCGCCGTCTGCAGTTCTAAGGCGACCGCCTTGCCGGCAAGAGCGCGCTGAAAGAATGCACGGGTCCGCGCTGCTTGTGAAACCTCGAGAAAGTGTTCGAAACTGAGGCCGATTACCGCTTCGCGCGGATACCCGCCGATTCGCAAGCAGGCATCGTTAATCTCAAGAATCGTACCTTGGCGATCGAGCGAAAGAACGCCGTCAGGATTATGATGAAAGAGCGAGCGCACACCCCGACGTCGATCACGCACCTCACGGGATTGGTCCGCCGAGCGCTGAGAGTTGCGGCGCTCATCCAGCGCTTGAAAAATGAAGTACATGCCGCCGGATCCGTTGCGGCTCATCGGTAAGGTGATTGCGAAGCCGTCGGAAACAGCTCCAGACTTGTGATTGGCCTTAAAGTCAAAGGTCGAACTCTGGCCCGATGCTGCCTCGGAGAGCGCGCGCGAAACCGCAGCGCGCGAATCATCCGGAATAAACTCGCTTAGCGCACGGCCGACCAGTTCTTCGCGAGCATACCCGCTCATCGTGCAGAGTGCATCGTTTGCTGCGATCAGCATGCCGGTGCCGTCGGTCGCCCCGACACCGTGCGGATGTTTTGAAAAAAGCGACTCGAAGTTAAGCTCCGAGTTAGTGTGCGAGATATTCACGCAAACCGTGCACGCCGCCCTCACGACCGAATCCGGATTCGCGAAAGCCGCCGAATGGCGAACTTGGGTCGAATTGGTTAAAGGTATTGCACCACACGACGCCCGCTCGAAGATGCTGCGCGACGTACATATTTTTACTGCCTTGATCGGTCCAGACTCCGGCCGAGAGCCCGTACGGGGTATTGTTAGCCTTCTCGATTGCCTCATCCGGCGTGCGGAAGGTGAGGATCGAGAGCACCGGGCCGAATATCTCTTCGCGCGCGATGCGATGCGATTGTTGGACCTGCGTGAAAAATGACGCCGGAAAGAAGAAGCCGCGCTGCGGAATCGCGCAGGCCTGCTGAACGAGCGTCGCCCCCTCGGTGATGCCCGATTGCACTAGCTCATTGATTTTCTCGAGTTGTACTTTGGAGTTAATCGCGCCAATGTCGGTGTTCTTATCGAGCGGGTCTCCCAGCCGCAGAGTTTGCAGCCGATCAGTCAACCGGACCACGATCTCGTCGTGTACGCTCTCCTGAACCAGCAGCCGCGAGCCCGCGCAGCAGACATGACCTTGATTGAAGTAGATGCCGTTGACGACGCCTTCGATCGCTTGATCGAGCGGAGCGTCCGCAAAGATCAAGTGAGCGGCCTTGCCGCCCAGTTCGAGGGTGAGGCGTTTGCCGGTTCCGGCCGTTGCGCGCGCAATCTGTTTTCCGACCTCGGTCGATCCTGTGAAAGCGATCTTATCGACATCAGGATGATCGACGAGTGCCGATCCGGCGGCACCATCGCCCGTAATGACGTTCACCACGCCCGGCGGCAGATCGGCCTCTTGAATAATTTGCGCTAGCGCAAGCGCGGTAAGCGGCGTTGTCTCGGCCGGTTTCAATACAACCGTATTTCCGCATGCAAGCGCCGGCGCGAGTTTCCACGCCGCCATCAGCAGCGGAAAGTTCCAGGGGATAATCTGGCCAGCTACTCCGATCGGATCGGGATGCTCGCCCGCACGCATCGCCCATTCGAGCTTGTCCGCCCAACCGGCGTAGTAGAAGAAGTGCGCGGCGGCGAGCGGTATGTCGAAGTCGCGCGATTCTTTTATCGGCTTGCCGCCGTCCATCGTTTCGAGAATCGCAAATTCGCGCGAGCGCTCGGTTATCGCGCGCGCGATGCGGTAGATGTATTTGGCACGGTCGGCCGCGCGCAGCTTACGCCAATATTTATCGTAGGCTCGCCGGGCGGCGTGCACGGCGCTCGCAACATCCGCAGCATCTGCCTGGGCGACGCTGGTTAGACGCTGCTCGGTGGCCGGGTTTATCGTGTCAAAGTATTGCCGCTTAGCGGGCGCGCTCCACTTGCCGTTAATAAATAAACCATATTGGTCGCGTATCTGGACCTTCGTCGACTCCGGCGCCGGTGCATACTCGAAGATTGCCATGCCTTAATCCTTCGGAAAATAATCCGGCCCGGCGTAGGCACCGGTCTCTGATTTTTCAAGCTGCATAAGCAGATCGTCCAAGAGCGAGCTCGCGCCGATGCGGAAGTAGTCGGGGCTGAGCCACTGCTCGCCGAGCGTCTCTTTCACAATCACCAGATAGGTCATTGCCTGCTTGGTTGTCCGAACCCCGCCCGCGACCTTGAGCCCGACCGCCCTTCCGGTTCGCCGAGCATAATCTCGAATTGCCTCGCACATCAACAGTGCGGTCGGAAACGTCGCGTTGGTGCCGACTTTTCCGGTCGAGGTCTTAATGACATCTGCGCCGGCTTCGAGTGCGAGGTCGCTCGCACGCCGAATGTTTTCATAACTGCCGAGTTCGCCCGTCTCAAGAATCACCTTGAGGTGAACGGTTCCGCAGAGCGCTTTCACCGCGACGATCTCGTCGAAGACCCTGCGCTCATCGCCGGCCAAGAACTCGCCGCGGTCGATCACCATGTCGATCTCATCGGCGCCGTTGTCGATCGCGGATTGCGTGTCGGCGAGTTTGACTTCGAGCGACGACAACCCGCTCGGAAACGCGGTAGCAACCGAGGCGACTTTCACGGTCGAGCCCACTAGCGATTCTTTGGCAACCCGCACGAGATTTGGGTAGACGCAAACCGCCGCGACGCTTGGCGCACTCAGGTGAGGAGCCGGATACATCGCCTTCGCGCAGAGCGAACGAACTCGGCCGACCGAGTCGCGTCCCTCAAGGGTGGTTAGGTCCATGCATGAGATCGCAAGGTGGATCCCCTCGACCTTCGCCGTGGTCTTAATTGATCGCTTTGCGAGCGAGGCCGCGCGAGTTTCGAGGGCGACGGCGTCGATATGCACGGGTGCCGCGCGAAACGCCGCGGCCGCGAGGCTCACAAGGTGCCGCGCTTCTCTTGCTCGTGCTCGATTGCGACGAAGAGCGCCTTGAAGTTTCCTTTTCCGAAACTCAAACTGCCCTTACGTTCGATGATCTCGAAAAACACGGTCGGACGATCTTGCAGCGGTTTGGTGAATATCTGCAGCATGTACCCGAGGTCGTCACGATCGACGAGAATCCGCAGCTCGCGCAGAATGGATAGCGCCTCATCGATCTTTCCGACCCGCGATTCCAATTCGTCATAGTAGCTGTCCGGTGTATCTAAGAACTCAACGCCGTTGGTTTTGAGCGCGCGAATCGTTTCGATGATGTCATCGGTCGCAATCGCAACGTGCTGTACGCCTGCGCCCTTGTAGAACTCCAGATACTCTTCGATCTGGGATTTCTTTTTGCCCTGCGCCGGTTCGTT
>JALYVT010000157.1 GCA_030853105.1 Vulcanimicrobiota bacterium | reverse complement strand
GTGCGAGCGTTGAGGCCAGCAGCACGAGGCCGAGTTTCATCTTATTTTTTAACATCGTGATGCTCCTAATTTCCACTCGAGGTGTTGGTAGTTGCCCAGTAAGCGATCTTCGATCCGCCGCCGGTCTGCAGCATTGTGCGCGGCAACTCGATGATGAATGAAAGTACGTTGAATCCCTTCAGCGTATCGCTGCCGGTGGAGTTGAAGCCCTGCGGGCATGAATTGTCGCCGCCCAATGCAACCGGCAAACAACTCGTGGCGGTGCTGCCCGCGTTGCGGTCAGGAAGGATCTTCAAGAATTGCGCGAGGTCGAAGAAGAACGCATCTTCACGCGGGCCGGCAAAGACTTGCATACCGTTCACCGTGAAGGCGTTGCCGATCGTGCCGCTGCCGGTCAACGGCAACAGATTGGTCGTGTTTCCGGTTGTACTTGGTTTACCGGGACCGTAAATGTAAATCGGCTGATTCGGTCCGGGTGGACCCGCAACTAGCTGGATCACTTCATTTTGGGTGACGCTAGAAGCAGGAAAGGTTCCGCCGTTTTCCGATGCGGTATCGAAGTTCATCTGATAAACGACACCCGGATCGAAGAACGTGCTCGGACCTTGACCGCTTGGAATCAGCGGATGCATCTCCATCACAACCACGACGTTACCGGGATTGTTCGGGCTTGGGAAGATATAGGGATCGGTGATGTCCGCGCCCGGACGTCCGATCGTGGCGGGTGAATCTTGGTGATCTGAGCCTCGGGCTGCGTGGTTGGCGTACAACCCGATTACCGCAACGAGTGCGAAAATCAACGCGAGGCCACCAATGGTTCGGAACTGTTTCATAATAGTTGCTCCATTAGATGGATGTGAGGGAATTGAACTCCCGGCCGAAGTGCAACATTCATGTTGTGGCTTGCACCTCGGCAGGACGATTGTGGAGAAAGAGGGTTGCGACATACCCGACGATCGCAGCCAGCGTCAACGCGGAGACAAACACCCACCAGACGTGAACGCCTTGCTGTGAGAAACCTTGGCCGACCATAACCGCACCAACGATTGATATCAGGCAAGCCGAGATCAGCGGACCGTAAGCGACGAGCTTATCGAACTTCGAACGCTGTGAAAGCCACGACGCGCCGTGCACGACCCCGATTCCCAGTCCGGTCAGGACGGCCGCCAAACCCAGACTAAAGATCACGATTAAGATCATCCCGTAACCGAGCTTATGAAGGCGCAACGCAGCCAGCAGGACGACGATCGCGGCCGGGCACGGCGCAACCCCGCCGCTCATGGCGGCCCATACTGCAGCGCTGAACTTGATGGGCGTGCTGCCGGGGATTACGTGTGAATGCGAATGTCCGTCACCATGATCGTGCTGATGGGCGCCTTCCCGCGCGTGATCGTGCGGTTGCGCGTGATCGTGAGCCTGAACTTGCGACTGGGCGAACATCGTACGGCCACGAAAATAGCGCATCAGGCTGCGTGCACCGATGATTGCAATCGCGATTCCAGAGATGAGCGTAATCCACGGATAGATGTTTTCGGAGACAAAACCGGCGGCGAAAAATAACACCCCGCCGAGAATAAAGACACCGATCGTGTGGGCAAACGTTAACGATGCGGCCAGAATCATGGCCTGCTTGGTCGTAGCGCGCGCACCGACCAACGTGAATGCGAGCAAGGCTTTACCATGCCCGGGTTCGACCGCGTGCATGGCTCCCAGCGCGAACGCTGCCAAAATCGTCAGCAAAATGAAGAGCGGGCTCTGATTCTTGCTGGCAAACATCTCAGAGAGCGCGGTTACGCGAACCAGCGTGTTGAATCCGCCGACACTCGGCGCGGCATCGCTGCTCGCGACGATGCTCGATGCGGTCCCATTTGGCTGAACGGTAAATGTGAGACTGGTAACTCGGCGCGGCGTTCCGATGAGCGCACTCGGGTAGACTTGCAGAGCGTGGGTTGGTTCGGTTTGCGGCGCGACAATGATGTCTTTCCAACCGATGCGACGGTCCTGATAAACACCGTCGTTGATCGAAATCGCATGCTTCTCTCCGGCTTGTAGGGTTGCTGAAAAATGGCCAACCCAGTACAACAGCGGCAATCCACCCGCACCCGGACGATTTCGCGCAGTTGCTCCGCTCGGCTGCAAGGTAAGCGACTTGCCGTCGACTTTTACATCGAATCCTGACTGAACGAGCGCGATCTCACTATCGGCCCACGTTTGCATCTGTGCGCGACTCCAATTACCATCCCCGCTAGCCTGATGCATGATTTGAAACGTCGGGATTTCAGCAATGTCAAGAACGTACACAACTTGCAGTTGGCCGTCCTTGGTCGCGACCTCAGCGAGGTGATTGATCGTAAAGTTGCCGAGCGGATGCGCTGACGCCGGCCGTGCGAACAGCACCAAGCATACGAGGGCAACAAACCAGGCCAGACGGGAAGCTCGCAAAAACGGTCCTCTCGGTGCAAATTGTATACAGCTACAACGGCACGACCGAGAATCCAGATTGGTGCGGTTTGGCTTACTGCAACGATTGCTGAAACAAACGCAGGCCGAGTAGGCTTAGGTGCAGATCGACTGCGCTGATGATCTTCGTATGAGGAGCGATCGTACTAGCCAAGCCACCGGTTGCAATAACCCTCGCCTCAACCGCCATCTCGGCACGCATTCGCGCGACAAGCGATTCGGTTTGCCCTACATATCCGTAGATGATCCCGGATTGCAGCGCTTCAATCGTGTTTCGGCCGATTGCGCTGCCGGGTGCTTCGAGTGCGATCTGCGGCAACTTGGCCGTGCGTCCAACCAGTGCATCGATTGAAATTGCAATTCCGGGGGCGATCGCCACACCCAGATACTCGCCGGCGGTCGAAATTGCCATAAAGACGGTCGCCGTACCGAAGCTGATTACAAGCAACGGCGTACCATATTTCTCACGAGCACCGAGCGCGGCTGCCACGAGATCGGCGCCGATCTCACTTGGCCGCTCGGTACGAATCGGCATCAACTCCTGGCGGTGCGGCTTGAAAAAGACCGGATCGATATTGAAGAACCGACGGCAGGCATCCGTAAGGACCTGATCGAGTTTCGGAACAACGCTAGCGATGACGACCGAATCTAAATCTTGGATTCGTACATTTTCGGTTGCAAACAGCTGCGTAAAGAAGACGCCGTATTCATCCGCGGTGCGCCGGCTCTCAGTCGTGACCCGCCAGTGATGGCGCAGCGAGTCTGCGCCGTTCACAAAGCACCCCAGCTTTGTCTCGGTATTACCGACATCAATCGTCAGCAGCATTACGCCCTGTCATCCTGAGCAAGGATTCGCTGCGGCGAATCCGCTGTCGAAGGGCTAAGCAGTTCGGTAACGCGATCGATTAGGCGAGCGGCCAGCACGGATTTGCGCGCGGTGCCGAGTTCGGCGCGGCCGTTCGTCGCCCACAGCAATGCCAGTGTGTTTTCTTTCATGCCAAATCCGCGCTCTGCGGTGACATCATTGACGGCGATTGCATCCAAGTGCTTGCGTTCCAGTTTTTCGCGCGCATTCGCTTCGTGGTTCTCGGTTTCGGCAGCAAAGCCCACTAAGAACGCGCTGCCTTTCTTCTCGCCGAGAGCGGCTAAAATATCGGGGGTGCGCACAAGTTGTACGGTCTGCTCGGTCTGCGCCTTCTTCAGTTTTTGTTCAGCGTACGTTGCGGGCCGCCAGTCGCTGACTGCCGCGCTTGCGAAGACGATGTCGGCGCCGCTTGCATGCTGCATTGCGGCTTCGTACATCTCCTGCGCCGATCTTACACGAACGACATGCACTCCGGCAGGCGGACTCAAGTCTGTCGGGCCGAGGATAAGATCGACTTGCGCGCCTCGCAAATGCGCCTCGGCCGCGAGCGCAATCCCCATCGCTCCGGTGGCGGGGTTTGAGATGTATCTCACCGGATCAAACGACTCGCGTGTCGGACCGGCGGTAATTGCAACGCGTTTACCTTGCAGGCTGCGGGTGCGCTTGAGCGCGACTTCGATTGCATTGATCAGCGAATCTTCGCTCGCGAGTCGCCCGACACCGGACTCGCGCTCGGCTAAAAATCCGCTATCAGGATCGATGATTTCGTATCCACGATCCCGCAAAGCGGCGAGATTGGCCTGCGTTGCCGGATGATCGTACATCGCCGAGTTCATCGCGGGTGCAGCGAGAATCGGTATTCGCGCGGCAAGCAGTGCAGTTGTCAAAAGATCATCGGAAATTCCTTGCGCGAGTTTGCCCAAGACGTTTGCGGTCGCCGGAACGATCAGGGCGATCTGCGCCTCGCGTACCAATCGAATATGCGGAATTCGCTCGGGCGAATCCCAAAGCGAGCCATACACCGGGCGGCCTGTTAAGGCTGCAAATGTCAGCGGTGCGATAAACCGCTCGGCGTGCGAGGTGAGAATTACATCGACAATCGCGCCGCGCTGAACCAGCGCGCTACAGAGTGAGGCCGCTTTGTAGGCTGCGATTCCGCCACTCACGCACAGGAGAATCCGCTGCCCGTTCATGCCGCAATCCAAAGGTTGTCAAGCAGCCGGGTTGCTCCGAATCGGGCAGCGCCGATGATGAATGCCGGCGCTCGAAGCGTTTCGATCGCCTCGAATGTATCGGCGTCGACGACATCGAGATACTCAAGCCGGCCGCTTGCACCAATCGCCACGGTTGCTCGCGCGATTGCCTGCGACTTGGGAACATTGCGCAATAGCTCCGCCCGCAGCAGTTCGAGCGCGCCAAACAGGCTCGGCGCATCGGCGCGCTGCTGCGGCGTTAAATACGCATTGCGGCTCGAGAGCGCCAAGCCGTCACTTTCGCGCACTGTCGGCACAATGACAACCGCCGTTGGGAACGCGAGATCGCGCACAACATGGCGCAACATGGCAGTCTGCTGTGCATCCTTCTGCCCGATGAAGAGCGAATCGGGCGCGACGATGTTTAGCAATTTGCAGACGACAGTTGCCACTCCGGCGAAGTGCGTCGGGCGCGCTTCCCCCTCATATCGGCGACCGACAGATACGATCTCAACGCTGGTTGAAAAGCCGCTCGGATAGATTTCTTCGGACGTCGGTGCAAATACGATGTCGACGCCGGCGGCGGCGAGCTTGTCGCGATCGCTTTCGAAATCGCGCGGGTAGCGCTCGAAGTCTTCACTGGGCGCAAACTGTCTTGGATTGACGAACAGCGACGCGGCGACGGTTGCGTGTTCGGCTTTCGCAGAGTCGACGAGCGCAAGATGTCCGGCATGCAAAGCACCCATCGTCGGCACGAATGCGAGCGGCCGGGGCAACCCAGCAAGTTGGGTGCGAACCTGCTGGATG
>JALYVT010000022.1 GCA_030853105.1 Vulcanimicrobiota bacterium | reverse complement strand
CGGTTGGCCAACGGCTAGTCGCTGAGGCTGACCGTCGTCGTCGGTGCCGGCGGTTTGACGGTGTGATCGAAGCCTTTGCGGCGTACGATCGAGGTTCCAATTGAGAGAAACTCGATAACGTTAGGATTCCAGCCGTTGAAGCTCTGCTCGGTGATGGTTACGCCGACGATTCCGACGGCGAGATTGCGTTCGGCTTCAGCCTGCATACGACCCATCGCAAGTTCGCGCGCCTCGTAGAAGCCCTGCGTGAAGTTGTCGAGTTCGACATTTTGGCCGGCATTTGCGAACTGCTGCATCATGCCCTGATGGCGAATGTGATAGACGCAGTTTCCGACGACCAGCTCTGAGGGAACGTATCCGGTTTGAAAGAGCTGGTAGATATCTTGCACGGAGAGATCGCAAGTAAAGGGAAGCTGATCGGCGCGCCGATGATCTTCGCCGGGCGGGGCTTTGACGGCGGTGCCGAGTGCCACGACTTCGATGCAGTTCGGTTCTAGAAAGGGTTTGATGACGAGTCGCACGGCGACTACGCCATCGGCGCCGAGGGTAGCGGCTTCCTCCTCGAGTCGGCGAATCGATAACTCGCGCGCTTCGTAAAGCGCCTGCGTGAGCGTCCCAAGTTCTTGACTGCGGAAGAAGCCGGCCGGCATCTGCCAACCAATGTGATAGATTGACGAGCCCATCACCAGACCTAAAGGCTGCATCTCCATCTGCGCGAGCAGAAAGAACTCGCTGACCGAAAGGTCGCTCGTGAACAGCGGCGCGCCGCCCTCACCTGCCATTCGCTTGAGGCGTTTGATTGCGTCGAGCGGGACGCCGTTCTCGGTTGTTTGATACTGCGTGTCCTGTTGATTGCCACCGAAGAATCTCATGGGTCGTGCTCCTTATTGTAATAAACGCGCAAGCGCGTTGCGAGTTTCGTTGTGCTTTCGCGCCTGCGCGCACAGATCATCGTAGAGTGACTGCAGCCAGTCGTCGATCGAACACGGGATGGTTTGGATCGACACATTGTGAACGAGTTTGGTCACCGACGGCGACAACATGTCGTTCTTTGCACTGAGCGTGTAGCGAAACGCAGCGCCGCCGGTTTGCTGCAGCGTGATTACGACGGCCTCGATACGGCCGAGTCCCCACATGCCGCTGTACCGAAACTCGGTAATTCGCGGAAACGCTACCTGGAACTTCGTTCCGAGATGCGCGACAATTGCCTTCGCATCGCTGGTATCGCTCGGGAGCCAATTCGCAAGTGCGGCCACCGGCAGCTTCTGCGAGACCGGCTGGTCGCCGTCAATCGGCGAAACCTCAGTTGAGCGATCATCGAAGCGCTCGGCCAAAAACCGAGCGTTGACCGCAAGTTCGTTGCGCTTTTGTCGCGATACCGATTCGAGGTCGCGTTTGGTTGCGCGGTCCAGCACGGAGAGTTGCTCCAGCAATTGATCGTGCGCAGTGTGGCCGTCCGAATCGGGGCTATCGCGCTGCGAGACAGGGACCGCTAAATAGGCCGCCACCGTTTGCGGCAGATAGTTCGCGCGTGTCTGACGCAGCGAGAATGCAGCATCGCCGGCAGCGCCAACTTGAGAGAGCAGCGGCAGCGCCTCGTCGATGGTGGCTTCGATCCCTCGAAGCAGCACCTGTGCATCGACCGGAAGGTCGTAGAGTCTATCGATTGCCTGAAGCCTCGCGGCTCAGGCGTGCCTTTGCTTTGTCAACTTGGCCGCTGAGCGCGTTAACCGTCTGCTGCATTGCTCCAAGCGAGGCGGCCTTGTAGTTGTCGATCATATCAATGGTCGCGTAAACGTTATCGAACGCCGACTGTAGTTTTGCGACATCGACGCTCGGGTCGGAGGCCTGGGTGAAGATCGCGCTGCTCTGGGTTTTCAGCATCTCGCCGGTTGATGCGATCAGGTTTCCGGTCGTGTCTTTGAGCGCAGTAATGCGATCGAGCGCCAGCTTTTGGTTGGAGAGAGCCGATGCAACGATGACGGCGGTTCGCAGCGCGGAGAGAGTTGTCGTCCGGGCACGATCAACGCCCTTTATGAGTTCGACGTTGTTGCGCTTGATGACATCGAGCGCCATATAGCCTTGAACATTGACGGCCATCTGGGTAAGCAGATCGGTAACCTTTTGACGGGTATCGAAGAGGACTTGCTCTTTAATCTGCTTGGCGCGTTCGGGATCGGTCGTTTCAATTGCGGCAATTCGCGCGGTAAGTTCGGCGTCGATCTTTTTTGCGATGTAGACGAACTGCTCAAGCCTTCCCATGAGCGACCACATCTGGCCGCGCTCCTGCTCGATCGATGCGTTATCGCGCAGCAGATCGTCTTTGCCCTCCATCAGGGAGTTCATGATCGCGTTGATATGATCTTGCGCGGATTGATAACTTCGGAAGTAGCTCTTGATCCGGTTTCCGAAAGGCAAGATGCCGAGTAGCCGATTCGGCGAGAGCAGGTTTTGCTGCTTGGGATCGAGCCGCTCGCAGGTGTTGCGCAGCTCAACTAAGCCGGAGGCGACCTTGGAAGTTCCGAGGCTTGCGCCCGAGTGACTCATCGCATTGACCGGCCGCTCGAGCAGTCGGCTGGAGACGCTCGCGGAGTCCTCGATCTCCTTGTCGCCGAGGCGCGTAATTGCATCGATGCGAGCCTTGAAGTCCCCGCTGTCGATCGGTGCGCGGGTGATGTCGTCAATGAAACCCGCGACTCGTGCGTTGAGCGCAGCCTCATCCTCGGAATTAATTTTCACCGGTCCGCCGGAATCGATCTGCGCGATCTCCACGACCGGTACGGGCTCGGGCGGGGTCAAGTGCAGTTCGGGCAGATTGGGCGATCCGGCATCGGTCATTCAGTGATTGTTTAGCGCACTCGATGCGTTCCCCCGCCCGCTGAACTCTGTGCTATACTCTGAATGGAGAGGAAGACTGTGAGCGCCACGCCTTTTGAGAATCGCTTGTCCCGCCTGGAAAGTGCCTTTGAGCAGGTCGCTGAGCGGCTCAACAGCATCGATCTTCGGCTAGGCAGTATTGAGAACCGGATCGACCAGCGATTCGGAATGTTCGACCAGCGACAAAGTTCCATGGAAAGCCGTTTCGACCAACGCTTCGGCCTGGTTGACAGCCGGTTCGGAGAACTAGAACAAAAGCTGGATCAGCGATTTATGTGGCTGGGCGGAATGATTGGAGCTTCATGGATCAGCACAATTCTCGCGGTATTTTTTCATCACTAGGAAAGCACGCGCAGCACGCAGGGCGAGGTTGAGTTTATGGCGACGGCGAGTTTGACGGTATCGGCGGAGACCGGCCAGGGCGTTCGGCAGTATGTGGCTGCCGCTCTGCAGGTGTTAGACGAGCTGGGGATCCGATACGAACTGAATGCGATGGCTACCAATATCGAGGGGGATGTCGAGACCATCTGCAAAGCGGTGAGCACGATCCATGCACGGTGTCACGAAATCGGCGCGGTGCGAGTTGGAACGCTGCTGCGGATCGACGACCGCATCGATACCGAGCAGACGCTTGAATCGAAGGTGCAGCACGTTCGTGAACTCCGAGACAGGTAGCGAATCCGTTCAAGGGAAGCGCTCGTTGTTGGAGGGTGATCGACGACGTTCGTCCCCTGTTTGCCGCGACGGCCGGCTGATCCGGCGCGCACCCGGCTCGGCCTTATTGCGCGTACTCGGTTGAGAGGGTCGCCGCTCGCAGCGTTTCTAAAGTAGCCCCATTGGGTAAAGAATCTCCAACTTCACTTTGTAAACGGGGCGATCCATGATAACCACGAGCGACTTTCTTCTGCAGCGACTTGTCGATTGGGGGTTTTACCGCGTCTACGGATATCCCGGCGATGGCATCAACGGCATCATGGGAGCGTTCGATCGGATCGGCGACAAACTTCAATTTATTCAAGTTCGCCATGAAGAAGAGGCTGCATTTATGGCGTGCGCACACGCCAAGTATACCGGCGAAGTCGGGCTATGTTTGGCTACGTCGGGCCCGGGTGCGATCCACTTATTGAACGGGCTCTACGACGCCAAAATGGATCACACGCCGGTCGTGGCAATTGTCGGGCAAGCCGCCGTCACCGCGCTCGGAAGTTCGTATCAGCAAGAGGTCGATCTGCAAGTGCTGATGCAGGATGTCAGCGCGTACACCTACACGGTCTCTAGCCCCGCGGCTATGCGTCATGTTCTCGATCGCGCGGTCCGTACGGCGGCGGCGTATCGTACCGTTACCTGCGTGATCGTGCCTAAGGATATTCAAGAAGCAAAAGCCGTACCGATGCCCGCGCACAAACACAATATGATTCCGAGCGGAATCGGCTACTCGGCGCCGATCGTCGTCCCGACGCCGACAGATCTGCAACGCGCCGCGGATCTGCTCAACGCAGGCAAAAAGGTCGCGATGCTGGTCGGAGCCGGAGCGGTAAATGCAGCCGATGAGTTGGTTGCGGTTGCCGATAGACTGGGAGCCGGTGTGGCCAAAGCGCTGCTCGGCAAAGACGTGCTGCCGGATAACCTCGACTTCGTTACCGGAACGCTCGGGCTGCTCGGCACGCGCCCCAGTTACGAGATCATGACGGAGTGCGATACGCTGCTGATGGTCGGCACGTGTTATCCGTATTCGGAGTTTCTGCCGAAGCCGGACCAGGCGCGCGGCGTGCAGATCGACATCGATGCCAAGAACATCAGCTTGCGCTTCCCAACCGAAGTGAATTTGATCGGTGACAGCGCTTACACGCTGCGTGCGCTGCTGCCGCTGCTGAAGCAGAACGCGCAGACCGGCTGGCGCGAGAATATCGCGCGAGGCAAGGAGTCCTGGCAGCAGGACGAGCACGACCGCTCGCATGTCGAGGGGCCGCTGCTCAATCCGCAGCTGGTCTTCTGGGAGCTCAACGAGCGATTGCCGGACAACGCGATCTTGAGCAGCGACGCGGGAACCTCAACGAACTGGTTTGCGCGCAACATTCACATTCGCAAGGGCATGAAATCCTCGCTCTCGGGGAGTTTGGCGACCATGGGCGGCGCAGTGCCGTACGCCATCGCCGGCAAGTTCGCATTTCCGGACCGGGTCGCGATAGCGATGACCGGTGACGGTGCAATGCAGATGAACGGCAACGCGTCGATGCTCACCGTGAAAAAGTATTGGAAACAGTGGGCTGATCCGCGGCTTATCTTCTTGGTGCTCAACAATTCCGACCTCAATCAAGTGACTTGGGAGATGCGCGTCGAGTCGGGCAATCCCAAGTATGAAGCATCGCAGAACTTGCCGCACTTCAACTACGCGCAGTACGCCGATTCGCTCGGCCTTCTCGGGATACGTGTCGAGAAGCCCGAGGACGTCGGCCCCGCGTGGGATCGTGCACTGGCAGCGGATCGCCCGGTGATCTTCGACGCGGTTGTCGATCCGAATATTTCGCAGCTGCCGCCGCATATCTCGCTCGAACAAGCGCACAACTTGTTCTCGGCGATGGTCAAAGGCGACCCCGATGAGGGCGGAGTTATTCGGGATACGATTCGCAGCGTAATGGCGACGATACTGCCCCACCACGAGAAGTCGGGAGAGTGAGCGTGGCGCAGGCGGTGCGCTGCGAGTATCGGATCGACGCGGTCGACGTGCGCGCGTACAAGATTCCAACGGACGGCCACGAATCGGATGGAACGCTGGAGTGGGATGCTACGACCCTGGTTTATGTCGAGATCCGGTCCGCCGATCTTGCCGGAGTCGGATACACGTACGCTGATGCTGCGACCGCGACGCTAATCCGTGAGATGCTCGCCGATGTCCTGATTGGAAACGATGCCATGCAGATCGGAGAGCGTTGGTCGCAAATGTGCGCGGCAATTCGCAATCTCGGGCGCGACGGTATCACCTCGATGGCGATTGCTGCCTGTGATATCGCGCTTTGGGATTTGAAGGGGAAGGCGCTCGGTGTTCCGGTCTGCACGCTGCTGGGACAGGTTCGCGAGCGCGTTCCAATTTACGGGAGCGGCGGATTCACATCGTACAATATCGAGCGCTTGTGCGAGCAATTGCATGGCTGGGTTGCCCAAGGCATACCGCGGGTGAAGATGAAGATCGGCCGCGATCCGGAGGCGGACATTACGCGAATTGCCGCGGCTAGGGACGCAATTGGGGCCGAAGCACAGCTCTTTGTTGATGCGAACGGTGCGTATTCTCGAAAGCAGGCGTTGGAACAGGCTCGCCTCTTTTCGGATTCACGCGTGAGTTGGTATGAAGAACCCGTCTATCATCAAGACTTCGAGGGGTTAGCGATGGTTCGTGACGCCGCTCCTGCCGGGATGGATATCACTTCGGGCGAGTACGGATACGGCTTGTATCACTTTAGTCGAATGCTCGAAGCCAAGACGGTCGATGTGCTGCAGGCAGATGCGACGCGCTGCGCCGGATTTAGCGGGCTACTGGCGGTCGACGGCTTGTGTCAGACGAAGATGCTGCCGCTCTCGACGCATTGCGCACCCTACGTTCATCTGCACGCCGCCGCTGCTTGCAAGCAGCTGCGACACATGGAGTATTTCTTCGACCATGTGCGCATAGAGCAGATGCTGTTTGACGGCGTCGCTGAACCGATCGACGGCACGCTCGCGCCGGATATGAGCCGGCCCGGGATCGGCTTGGAACTGCGGCGTTCGGATGCCGAACGCTACGCGTTATAAAGTAAGGACACCATGATTCGCATCCTCGAAGGCTTAGAGTCCGCAAGCGCTGGTTTGAACGGGGCGCATCCTGCTCAAACGCAGCGGCCCGATGCGGTCAATCATGCCGATGTCGATGCAGCAGCGCTACAAGCGGAGTTGCGGTCGACGCTACGCGGGGAAGTGCGCTTCGATGACGCAACGCGCGCGATGTATTCGACCGATGCCTCAAACTATCGGCAAGTACCAATTGGGCTCGTCGTTCCCAAGGATTCGAATGATGTGGAACTTGCGCTGGCAGCTTGCCGCAAGTTCGGTGCGCCGGTCTTCTCGCGCGGCGGCGGAACAAGTTTAGCCGGCGAGACCTGTAATGCGGCGGTGGTGATCGACTTCAGCAAATATATGAACGAGATTATCGATATAGACTGGGAGGGAAAAAAAGCGCGCGTGCAGCCGGGCTGCGTAAACGATGACCTGCGAAACACGGCCGAACAGCGACATCTGACCTTCGGTCCCGATCCGGCTACGCACAATCGCAACACCTTCGGCGGAATGATCGGGAACAACTCGTGCGGCATGCACGCGCAGATGGCCGGCAAAACTGAAGAGAATGTTGAGGAGCTGGAGATCGTCACCTACGACGGCTTGCGGATGCGGGTTGGGCCGACCAGCGATACGGAATTAGAACAGATCATCGACGCGGGTGGTCCGAAGGGTGAGATTTACGGCAAGCTCAAGGCACTGCGCGACAAATATGCCGATCAAATCCGTGCGCGATTTCCGCAGATACCTCGGCGCGTCTCAGGATTTCCACTCGATCAGCTCTTGCCGGAGAACGGCTTTAACGTTGCGCGCGCGCTGGTCGGCACGGAGGGCACCTGCGTAACGGTTGTTGAAGCGACGGTTCGCCTCGTGCATAGCCCGCCGTATCGCGCGCTGTTGATGCTGGGATTCTCCGATTTGCCGACAGCCGGTGACATGGTTCCGTTCTGCGATGAACATAAACCGATTGCACTTGAAGGCATGGCGCAATCGATGTTCCACTACATGGAGGCCAAAGGCGAGTCAACTACGTCGAATCGTGGGTTATTTCCGGACGGAACTGCGTGGCTCGTCTGCGAGTTCGGCGGCGAAAGTAAGCAAGAGGCTTCCGATAATGCACGCGGGTTGATGGAAGCCTTCAAAGTCCGCGACAACCCGCCGTCGATGAAGCTGATTGAAGATCACGATCAGCAAAAGCAGCTCTGGGCGTTTCGCGATGAAGCGCTCGGGTCAACCTCCAAGATTCCGAATGAACCGGATTACTATCCAGGTTGGGAAGACTCGGCGGTCGATCCGAAGCGTTTGGGCGACTATCTGCGCAAGTTCCAAGCGATGTTGGACGAGTACGGGTATCAGGGCGCGATCTACGGACACTTCGGTCAAGCCTGCGTTCACGTCAGCATCGACTTCGATCTGTTCACAACCGCCGGAATTGCGAAGTATCGCGAGTTTGTAACCAAAATGGCGCACATCTGCGTCGAACACGGCGGTTCGCTCTCGGGTGAACACGGTGATGGACAGGCTCGCGGCGAGTTACTTCCGATCATGTACGGCGATGAGCTTGTTCAAGCGTTTTGGGAGTTCAAGTCGATCTGGGATCCGCAGCACAAGATGAATCCCGGCAAAGTGGTGCATCCGTATAAACTCGACGAAAACTTGCGGTGGGGTGCGAACTATTCGCCGTGGGAACCTAAGACGCACTTTCACTATCCCGACGATAAAGGCAGCTTTGCATCGGCGGCAAATCGGTGCGTCGGCACCGGGAAATGCCGCAAGCATGACGCCGGCACGATGTGTCCGAGCTACATGGCCACCAAAGAAGAGGCGTATTCGACGCGCGGCCGTGCGCGCTTACTTTTCGAGATGCTCGAAGGCAATCCAATGCGCGGCGGCTGGCAAGATGAGGGCGTCAAGGACGCACTCGACTTGTGTTTATCGTGTAAGGGATGTAAAGGCGAGTGTCCGGTAAACGTGGACATGGCGACCTACAAGGCCGAGTTCCTTGCGCACTACTATGAGAAGAAGCGCCGACCGATTGCAGCGTATGCGTTCGGGTTGATGTATTGGTGGGCTCGGTTGGCCTCGTTCGCGCCGGGGGTAGTAAATGCGCTCACGCAGGCTCCGGGATTGCGAGAGATCGCCAAGGCGATGGCGACGGTTGCTCCGCAGCGGAGCATTCCGATGTTTGCGCCGCAGACGTTTCGCGCCTGGTTTGAGAAGCGTCCTTCGACTACGAGTTCGGCGCAGCCGAACTCTGCTCAGGATGACAGGACCGTCATTTTGTGGCCGGATACGTGGAACAATCACTTTCACCCGACGACGGCGCAAGCGGCGGTTGCCGTACTGGAAGATGCCGGGTTTCGGGTTACAATTCCGAAGGTGCAGTTGTGTTGCGGCCGACCGCTCTACGATTACGGAATGTTGGATTTGGCCAAGACGATGCTGCGCGAAGTATTGGAGGCGCTGCGCCCGCAGATTCGCGCCGGTATCTGCATCGTTGGACTCGAGCCAAGCTGCGTCTCGGTCTTTCGGGATGAGATGCTGAACCTGCTCGGACCGGACGAGGATGCGAAACGGCTCTCGGAGCAGACCTTTTTGCTTACTGAGTTTCTCGCGAAAAAAGCGCCGGAGTACAAGCCGCCGCAGCTTCATCGCAAAGCACTCGTGCAAGAACATTGTCACCAGAAGTCGATTTTAGATAAGGGCAGCGAGAAGAAGCTGTTTGATGCAATCGGCCTCGATTACGAACTTCCCGACAGCGGCTGCTGCGGAATGGCCGGACCGTTCGGTTTCGATAAAGCTCACTACGACGTTTCGATTGCGGTCGGCGAGCGGGTGCTGTTACCGAAGGTAAGAGAAGCCGCCAAAGATGTTGTCATCGTCGCGAATGGGTTTAGCTGTCGCGAGCAGATATCCCAGACGACCGATCGCCAAGCGCTGCATCCCGCGCAAGTGCTGAAGATGGCCATCGACGACGCGCAGACGCCGCGGAGCGACGTATTCCCCGAACTGCGTTACATGCCCGATATACGGTCTGAATCGCGTAAGGCCGGAGCGCGAGGCTTGCTCGGCATCGGAGGCTGCGCGTTGGTGATTGCGGTAAGCGCGGCGCTGGTGCTAAGGCGAAAATGAAGACTGCAGTAAAAGAAATCGTCATCATCGGAGGAGGCTTCGCCGGGCTGGCGGCCGCGCGCGAATTTGAGCGGCGGTCCGACCGACGCAGCATTCGCCTTACCCTGATTAACCGGGAAAATTACATGCTGTTTACGCCGATGCTGCCGGAAGTCGCGGGAGGCGCGCTTGACGCGCGCACGATCGCTCAGCCGCTGCGTGCGGGTCTGCGTGCATGTCAGTTTGAACTTGCCGATGTGATCGGCGTCGATCATACGGGGCGTACACTTTCGCTGCGCCATCCGTTAACGCATCAAATCAAGTCGCTAACGTACGACGAACTGGTTCTGGCGCTCGGCTCGACCAGCTCCACGATGGGAGTGCCGGGGGTCGAGAAGTTCACGCTTGCGCTTAAGTCGATTGCCGATGCGGTGCAGATTCGCAATCGAGTGCTGGGAGCGCTGGAAGTAGCGGCGCGGACGAGTGATTTGGTCGAGCGCGATCGGCTGCTGCGTTTCGCAATCGTCGGCGGCGGTTTCACCGGGGTCGAGGCGGCGGGCGAGTTACGCGGCTTCCTACATGCGATCTTGCATTACTATCCGGCGATAAAATTTTCGGAGATCGAGGTCGTCATCATTGAAAGCGGGCAGCGACTGCTAGCGCACCTGCCCGAGAAATTTGGGAAAAGCGCCGCAGCATCGCTCAGCGATCGAGGCGTACGGATTAAACTTGGCGACGACGTCGCCGCGGTTGACGGGCACGGGCTGGAACTGAAGAGCGGTGCAAATCTGCCGAGCCGAACCATTATTTGGTCGACCGGAATAGAGCCCTCGCCGTTGGTCAAGTCGTTGGGACTTCCGGTCAGCAAGCACGGCGCAGTAAAAGTAAACGGCGACTTTTCGGTTGAAGGCGTTGCGCATCTTTGGGCAATCGGTGATTGTGCGGCCGTACCGAAAGCCGGCGGCGGCACATACGCACCGCTAGCACAGAATGCGACTCGCGAAGGGCCGCTCGTGGCTCGCAACATCCTCGCATCGCTCAAAGGCAGACCGACACGAAACTTCCGCTATAAAGAACTTGGTCAGATGGCCTCGCTCGGCGATCGGCAAGCAGTGGCGGAGTTACCCGGCGGCGGCCTCGTAAGCGGTACGGCCGCGTGGCTGTTGTGGCGAAGCTACTATTTGGGGCGGCTTCCGGGGTGGAGTCGAAAAGCGCGCGTTGCAATGGACTGGACACTTGAAATTGCGTTTCCGCGCGGCTCCGGCCGATTGCCGTTGATTGCCCAGAGCGATACTTCATTTGAGGAGATGCATGCGCTTAACGGATAAAGTTGCGATTGTTACGGGCGGCGATACCGGAATCGGGAAGGCCATCTCGCTCAGCTTTGCGCGCGAAGGTGCGCGGGTTGTAATCGATTACTTCGGCAATGAAAAACCCGCGAGCGAGGTCGTCGATGAGATCGAAAACTTCGGAGGAAAGGCTTATGCGGTGGCCGCCGACATCAGCAAACCGGACGAGGTTGATGAATTGGTGCGCGCCGCCGTAAAACACTTCGGCGGCCTGGATGTGCTGGTGAACAACGCCGGGATCGAACACGAAGAGCCGTTCTTGACGACTCCCCTTGAAGAGTGGAATAAGGTGATCGCAGTAAATCTAACCGGTGTATGGATCTGCTCGCAAGCGGCTGCCAAGCAGATGGTCAAGCAGAAGCGAGGTGGTCGAATCGTGAATATCTCCTCGGTCCACGAGGAGCTCGCGATGCCGACCAATGCACCGTACTGCGCCGCCAAGGGTGGATTAAGGATGCTGATGCGAACGATCGCCGTCGAGTTAGCCGAACACGGCATCACCGTGAACGACGTGTGCCCGGGCGCGGTAGACACGCCGATGGATGCGAAGCTGAAAGCCGATCGAAGCAAATATGCCGCGCTGCTCGCCGAGATTCCACTGCGACGAATGGCGAAACCGGAGGAGATAGCGGGGCTCTGCGTTTTTCTTGCTTCCGAAGCAGGCGCCTACGTAACCGGCGCGTCGTATATTATCGACGGCGGCATGACCAAGCAATCGGGTAGCCTGTGATCGCAAGGGTTGCGGGCTCAGGTGAGCGGATTTCAACCTACGAAATAGCAGACAGTCAAATGGCGGCCGGTAGCACGCTCGGCGCCCCCAAAGCTGTTATCACGATAAAAGCGACGGGCGCGATTGAGAAGTTCTACTCGATAGAAGCCGGTCAAATGCTGATCGGCGCGGTGATGCTGCATCATTGGGACGAGCGCACGGGTATTCGCCTGCCCGCGCTGCCGGGACAATTTGTTATTCATCCCGACCACCAAGAGCACATCTTCGAACTCACCAACGGCGTGACGGTGGAAGAACAGATATTCGTGCTGAACGGAAAACCCAGCGGGAACAACGTCGATCCGCCGGCTGCGTACTACACCGTAACGCTCACGAACAATACGCAGGAAGAAGTAAGCATCGGCACCTATGCTGCTGCGCAGTTGCGAGGTGAGACCGAACACGACGTCCTGACGAGCTACAGCCATAAACACCGAGCAATCATTGCATGGAATAAATCCGCACCGGATGTGGTGCGGATGTTCGGCTGCTCGGTCGAGCCAACCTCATACGAAACCACCCACAACACCGGAAAGTCAAGCGCGGTGAGCTTTCCCGGAGACCTCCCGAATACGACCTGGAAAGAGGCCGGCGATCCGATCGGTCTGCTTCATCTTAGTCACCGACTGAAACCGGGTGCGTATGCAGAGTTTACGCTCCTGCTCTCGTTTTCAACGCAGGGCCGTGCAGCGGCCGCGCGTACCTATCAACTCTGCCCGAGCGCCACGACGGGATTACAACGCACCAAAGCGCATTATGATGAGATACTCAATTTGGCCGTAGTCGTAACACCGGATCAAGATGTGAATCGCGGCGTTTTGTGGGCGAAAGCCAACATGCTGCGCACCCAAGTGCTTGCGCAGACCGGGTGGTGTTTTGTCAACGACCCGACGCGCTCTAACAACAGCGTCGGGCGGGACACCGCATGGTTTGCGTTCGGAGCGGATTACATCACACCCGACTTCGCTCGCGAATCACTCTTGTGGTATGCCGAACATCTTGAAAAGAACGGAATGGTCGTCGAGTATTACGACATTCGAAACGGCAAGTCAGACGACTACAACCTCAACATCAACGACAACACGCCGCTGCTTATTTTGGCGCTTTGGCACCACTATAACACCACCGGCGATCTTGCGTTTCTAAAGCGGGTCTACCCCGCCGCACTCAAAGCGTCTCGCCATATCCTCTCACAGCGTAACAAGCAGGGCTTGGTGTGGTGCACGGCAACCGGGGTGGCCGACTGGGGAATCGTCGGCTGGCGCAACGTTATTGAAAACTATCGGTTGTCGGGGGCGACTACCGAGGTGAACTCGGAGTGCTACGCGGCGCTGTTAACGGTTGGCCACATGGCCCGCGTGCTGAACAAGCATAAACAGGCGGCCGAGTTCAAAGCCTGCGCGGAGGACTTGCGTAAAGCCATAAACACCCACATGCTTAACCCCGACACCGGGCTCTACTATCTGAACATCGATTTGAATGGGAACCCGCGAACCGACGTTACTTCGGACTTAGTCTTTCCGGTGATGTTTGGCGTTGCCGATGATGAAACCGCCGCGCATATCATCAGCCGGCTGAGCGTTCCGGAGTTTTGGAGCGACGCCGGCATTCATACACTGCCGCGCAACGACATCAATTACGGTCCGACGCACGGATACGGATTGCTGGGCGGCGTTTGGGTCGGCGTGACGTTTTGGTATGCTTTTGCGGCGGCGCGATTCAATCCGGGATTTATGGCCTATGCGCTGAGCACCAGCTTCCATCACTATTCGCAAGATCCGCTGCGCAATAATACCGTGCCGGGGCAGTTTTCCGAATGGCTTCACGGCGAGACGCTAACCAATCAAGGTATGATGCTCTCGCCGTGGTTTCCGCCCCGATACCTTTGGGCAGCGATCGAGGGTGCGGCCGGGCTCGATCTTTCCGGCGGTTCACCGAGCGTCAATCCGAAATTGGCGGCCGACTGGAAATGGCTGGGGGTGCGCAATCTCCCATTGGCCGGCGATCGTCTAACGTGGTTCGTTGTGCGCGCACCCGAGATTAGAATGTATGCGAACTTTCGCTTCGATCAATCGATGGTTTATGAAGCCTATGACACCGACATCAGTGCTGATGTGCATGTAAGCGGTGAAGCGGCGACCGCAATCGCGCTGCGAAAAAACCACCATCTAACGATTTTCGTCGGAAATACCGCCGACCGAACCGTTACGACTGCCGTTCGCTTATCGACCAAGCTTGCAGGGAAGTATGCCGCGCGAATCTTCAATAGTCTGCGTGGCGAATGGCTGGACGGCGATAGTATTGACGCGGCTGAGTTGCGTCGGGGAATTGCAATACAGCTCGACGGAAAGGGGTTCTGCGTCTTGGAACTGCGTCAGGAGATTTAATCATGGGAGATGCGGGCGATCGCTTCGGCGTGAGCGAGTTTACAACCTGGCCGTGGTCATTTGAGCGCGATGTGGAGCGCTTTGCCGCGCACGGCATTGATGCGATCGAAGTCTGCGAGTTTAAACTTAATCGCAACGACTATGCGCCCCAACTCAGGAGCATCGCCAAGGCCGGCCTCACGGTGAGTTCGGTCCAATCGACCGTGCATTCGCTTTTTCCGGATAGCTTAGCGCCCGCACCGAGTGATCCGAAGGATCGGATCGCCTCGATGAAGTCGGCGATCGAGCGGATATCGCCGCACGTCCTCGCGCAAACACCGTTCGTCGTGATTACCGGTGCCGCACCCGGCGGCGATGCCGAGGGCGTCTATCAGCATGCGCTGAGCGCATTTGCGGAGCTTGCTGAGTTTGCAGCGGCGCATAAGATGCGCCTCGCATACGAACCGCTTAATCCGGTGCTGTTCAATACCGATACCGCGCTTTGGGGATTAGATGCTGCGCTGGAACTCGTGCGCGCCGTCGATCACCCCGCGCTCGGACTGTGTGTCGATACGTGGAATATATTCCAGACGCCGAATCTGCACCAGGTTATCCGCGAGTGCGGCGATCGTATCTTTTTGGTGCAGATTAGCGATTGGCATCGGCCGCGCTCCGGAGCCGATCGAATCAGCTTGGGCGACGGCTGCATCGACAATGTGGCGATTATCAAGACGGTGAGGGAAACCGGATACAATCGGTCCTATGTACTGGAGATATTCTCAAGCGAATCGCTGCCCGACTCCATCTGGAAGGCAGATATGGACAGTGTTCTCGATAAGAACGCCGTTGAGTTCGTGCGCATCTGGGATGCGAGCGAGTGATGCTTCCAAAACGCATCTATGATTTGAGCCAGCCGGTGTTCAACAACTGCCCGCAGTATCCCGATACCAATCCGCGTCCCGCGGAGATTCGACTCTTTTATATGCTTGCGGTGCAAGGCGTGAATAAGGAGATCGTCCAGATCAGCACCCACACCGGTACGCATTGCGATGCGCCGTACCACTTCTTTGAAGATGGGCTGACTATCGATCAAGTTCCGCTTGAAACCTACATCGGCCCTGGAACGATTCTCGATCTGCGTCACAAGCCGCTAGGGAGTGCGATCGAACGCGTTGATATCGAACCGCTGGCCGATCGAGTAGAGCCGGGCGATATCGTCCTACTTAATACCGGCGGCGGCCATCGGCGCAGCAACAGCAAAGCATTTTTGATGGAGTATGTCTATTTAAGCGGTGGTGCGGCGCAATTCTTAGTCGATCGCGGCGTGAAGGGTGTTGGTATCGACGCCGTAAGCATGGGCGGATATAACGACCCGGCACACTCGGGGCCGCCGCACAAAATACTCTTGGCCAATGGGAAGTTTATCGTGGAGGAGTTGTACTTTCCAGATGAAGTGATGGACGGCGAGAAACGCTTGTTCGTAACCGCACCGGTGAAGCTGCAAGGCTGCAGCGGCGGATGGACGCGCGCTGCGCTTTGGGAGTTCTAGGTTGCCGCGACTTTTTGGGCGCGAGTATTCGGCATGCGAACTGAATGCACGAATTGGTCGCCCCGAACAGATCGGCGGAATCCGCGAGTTCGAATTTTCGGACGGCCGCGCGAAGGGTATGCGCGCGTTTGAGATTCGCAGCGGCGCCGGACTGTCGGTTACCTGCGTTGCCGACCGCGCACTTGATGTCTGCGCTGCCGAGTTTCGCGGCATTCCGCTGGTTTGGCACGGCCCGGGCGGGCTCGCATCCCCCGAGTACTATCAGCCGCGCGGCGATGACTTTGCGCGCAACTTTTTTGGGGGCTTGTTTACGACCTGCGGCCTTGCGAGTTTTGGGCCGCCGGGGCATGACGTGTACGGAAGCTTCGGGATGCACGGGCGCATCAATCATTTACCGGCTGAAGAACTCTGTGCGCGCACGGTGTGGGAAGACGAGCGGTGCTTTTTTGAAATTGTCGGCATCGTGAGCGAGGCGCAGATGTTCGGCGAGAACCTGCGTTTAGAGCGCCGTTTGCGCGTAGAGCTTGGCTCCAACGCGCTCGAACTGCGCGACGTGGTGACCAATGAAGGCGGGACGCGAACGCCGCACATGCTGCTCTACCACTGCAACATGGGCTTCCCACTGTTGGATGAGCACGCTGAACTTTCTATCTCACAAGCCGCGATGCAACCGCGTGACGACGAAGCCAAGCGCGGACTGCCGGTGTGGAATCGGGGCGGCGAGCCCGATCCGACATTCGCCGAGCAGGTCTTCATTCACGAGCCTATTGCGGGTACCGATGGGCTGGCTCACGCGGTAATGCTGAATCGCTCGCTCGATGACGGTCGCGGGATCGCGCTGTCGATTGCATTCAATCCGGCGCAGTTGCCCGCGCTGTTCACCTGGCGAATGCTCGGCGTGAAAACCTACGTTATGGGTATCGAACCGGCAAATTGCCCGACCATTGCCGGGCGCGTTGAGGCCGGTAAAATCGGCACGCTGCCGTTTCTGGAACCGGGCGAGAGCCGTGTCTACGAGTTGCGCTTTGATGCCCTCGGTGGTAAAGCCGATATTGAGCAGGCTCTTGCGCGCACGGGACACGGGAATGGAACGGCGCTGACGACCCTTTGAGTATTCTTTGATGCGCCGCCGCGCCGGTTGCGGTAGCCTCAGGCATGCTCCTTCTCAACATTGCATTCGCCATCGCGCTTTCGACGTCGATCCGGCCGCCGGCTGAAGCGATTACAGCTGTGCATGACATCGCGTATGCCGGCGATGCTAACGATGCACATCGACTCGATTTGTATCTACCGGAGAACCGACACAGCGTACCGCTAGTGATCTTCATTCACGGCGGTGCTTTTATGACTGGTGATCGGCGCGATTACGCGCAGATCGGAGAGTCGCTGGCGCAGCAAGGAATCGGCGTTGCGATTATTTCGTACCGACTCTTTCCGCAGAGTGACGCGGAGGGGGCAACCGAAGATGCGGCCGCGGCTTGTGCGTGGGTGGTCCGCCACGCCGCGCAGTATCGCCTCGATTCGCGCGCTGTGTTCGTGGTGGGTCATTCGGCAGGCGCGCAGATCGCGGCGTTAATCGGGACGAATCCGAGCTACTTGGCGCGGTTTGGATTAGCGCTCTCGGCGATCCGCGGGGTGGTCGCGATTTCGGGAGCCTACGATGTGCGCGACCTTTCGGGCGAGCCGGACTCCTGGCAGCGCGTGGACGGCCATATCTACGGAGAAAGTCCGCAGGTACGCAGCGCGCTCTCGCCGAGTGTTCACATCGACGCGGCAACCCCGCCGATCATGCTGGTCTGCGGACTCGCCGAAGATCTGCGAATGTGCGACTTCGCGGTTGATTTCGCGAGCAAGCTGCAGGCTGCCGGCCGCAGCGCGCACGTGCTGAGAGTCGGCGGCGCCGATCACATGGGATTGTTAAAGGCGCTCATATCTCGCGGTGATCCGCTCAACGAAAAGCTACTGGACTTCCTACGGGAGCCGAATAATCAATAGAAACTTTGCGCCGAACGCTGCTCAGCATGACCTCCGAGATTGAGAACGGTTCATATCGCGGTCGTCAGAGCGGCTTGCTTTTCGCGAATGCGTCGTTCAAGAAAGCTAACCCACGCATCCAAACCGGTGTCGGAGCGCGCTGAGAGTTGCAGCACTTCGATGCCAGGGTGAACCTTTTGGATGCTTTCTAGTGTGCAACGACGGCGGTAT
>JALYVT010000156.1 GCA_030853105.1 Vulcanimicrobiota bacterium | reverse complement strand
CCGCAACATTGCGCGATTGCGCCAGCGCCGTACGCAGCGTGATTGCGCCCATGAACCTGAAATCATCATCCTGCGGGCTCCAATTTGTTCCGTCACCGGCCGGGTAGGTGACCGGCGTATCGTCGATCAGTGATGCCGCGGTCCAGCGACCACCGTCGATTGCGGTCGTGTAGACGTACGGCTTGAACGACGAGCCGGGCTGACGATGCGCCTGCCAAGCGCGGTTGAACTGATTTGCAAGCGAAAAGTGCGTGCCGCCGACCATAGCAACGATCTCGCCGGTTGACGGCCGTATTGCGACCAGCGCGGCTTGATGGGCGTTAATTCCCTCCGCTATCGCTTCGCGTACACCGCGATCGACGGCTGCAACCGCAATCTGCTGCATTCGCGGATCGAGCGTCGTGTTTACTTGCAGGCCGCCCTCGTATGCAGCCTTGCGACCAAAAGTGTGCTCCAACTGCGAGATTACATAGGTCGTGAAATACGGGTAGAGGTAACCCTGCAGTCCCGCCGGGCGTTCGCCGGCCAGATGCAGCGGCTGATTGAACGCGTGATCGGCTTGCGCTTGCGTAATGTAGTTGCTCTCAACCATGCGCAGCAGCACGTGATGCTGGCGCTCGCGCGCATGCAATTTGTTGACGTACGGCGAGTAATCCGATGGCGCCGCAGGCAATCCCGCCAGCATTGCAGCCTCGCCCACGTTTAACACGCTCACGCTTTTGCCGAAGTAGGTGTGCGCTGCTGCATCGACGCCGTACGCACCCGAGCCGAAGTAGATTAGGTTGAGGTAGCGTTCCAGAATCTCGTCTTTGGTGTAGTAGCGCTCGATCTCCATCGCGAGCAGCGCTTCTTGCACTTTTCGGGAGATAGAAACCTGGTTGGAGAGAAACAGTGCGCGCGCAAGCTGCTGCGTGATGGTGGATGCGCCCTGAAACTGCTGGTGAGTCGCATCCGCAAACGCGGCGCGAGCGATGCCGCCAAAATCTACTCCATGATGGTGGTAGAAGTTATGGTCCTCATTCGCAATAAATGCTTCACGAACGATCGGCGGGATTCGCGAGATCGGAGCCCAGATTCGGTTTTGATTGTGCAGATTTGCTATCAGCGTTCCATCGCGCGCGTAGATTCGCGTCGAGCGCGCCGGCTGATAATCGGCCATTCGGCTGATATCCGGCAGGTTTTTGGAGTACGATGCAACCACACCGGCAATCGTACCCGCCACAAATAGCACCACCAACACAACTCCGATGAGTGTGTAGCGCAACCAGCGCAGGCCGCTGCGTGGCCGCCGCGCGCGGCGCTTAGGCTTGCGGCGCATGAACTTTCATTGCGGCGCTCAGGACTCCGTTCACAAACCTGCCCGAATCCTCGGTAGAAAACTTCTTTGCAAGCTCGACGGCTTCGTTGATAATTACGGGGCGCGGCGTCTGCGGCCGATGCTGCAGTTCAAACATCCCAATCCGCAGCAGTAGCCGGTCGATCGTCGGAAGCCGATCGATCGTCCATCCCTGCAGCAGCGGCGCCAACATGAGATCGGTCTGTTCGGCGTGTTCGATCGTTCCGTAGACTAGGTCCTTAACGAACGCGCGGTGAGCGCTCTCGCTGAACCGCAAGAAATACTCATCCAGAACGTCGGCGATCTCTCGATGGCCGATCTCAATGCTGAAGAGTGCCTGCAAAGCAAGTTCGCGAGCCATTCGACGCGACGGCATTTACCGCGCCTCCGCTCGCAACAGTCCCGGGAGAAGGTCGATGGTGTATTTGCCGGCGCGAAAATGTTTGTTTGCCAGGATTTCCAAGCAGATATCGATCGTCGTGTTGACGCCTTCGATGCTGGTTTCGCGCAGCGCGCGCTCCATCCGTGCAATCGCCGCATCGCGCGTATCGGCGAACGCGATGATTTTCGCGAGCATCGAATCGTAGAACGGGGGAACCTGAGCGCCCGAAAACACCTGGGTATCGACGCGAATACCCGGGCCGCCCGGAAAGACGACGCTGCTCAGCGTACCCGCCGCCGGCGCAAAGTTATTCGTCGAATCTTCTGCATTGATGCGGCACTCGATCGCGTGACCGGATTGGTGCAGATCCGCCTGCGTGTACCCAAGCGGTTCGCCGGCAGCTATGCGAATCTGCTCCTTCACCAAGTCGATGCCGTAGATCATCTCGGTTACCGGATGCTCGACCTGAATGCGCGTATTCATCTCCATGAAGTACACGTTGCCTTCGCTAAACAAAAACTCCAGCGTTCCGGCATTGCTGTACCCGACCGCGTGACAGGCTTTGAGCGCCATCGCGTGAAGCGCTTCGCGCACATCGGCGCTAAGATTGGTTGCGGGGGCTTCTTCGATCAGTTTTTGATGCGAGGGCTTCTGCACCGAGCAATCGCGCTCGCCCAAATGCACGACATTTCCAAATGAATCCGCCAAGACTTGCACTTCAATATGACGAGGATGCAAGATCAGCTTTTCCATGTAGAGTCGGCCGTCTTTGAAGCTCGCTTCGGCTTCGGCGGTCGCGCTTAAAAATGCTCGCTCCAAATCTTGGGGGCCGCCGACTTCACGCATTCCTTTTCCGCCGCCGCCGGCGGTCGCTTTTAGTAAGACCGGATAGCCGATCTCCTCAGCCGCAACACGCGCTTCTTCAACGTTCGCCAAAATGTCGGTACCCGGAGTGGTCGCGACGGAGGCTTCCTTCATCACGCGCTTTGCGGTCGCTTTGTCGCCCATCGCGTTGATCACACTTGGTCGAGGACCGATGAACGTCAAGCCGTGATCGGCGCAGATCTCGGCAAAGCGCGCGTTCTCGGCCAAAAATCCGTAGCCCGGATGAACGGCGTCGCAGCCCGAGATCAGCGCGGTCGAGATGATGTTCGGAATGTTTAAGTACGAGTGCGCGACCGGCCCGGGCCCAACGCAGAAGGCTTGATCGGCGTGGCGGACGTGCAGCGACCCGCGATCGGCTTGAGAGAAAATCGCAACCGTCGCGACCCCGAGCTCCTGGCAGGCGCGATTGATTCGCAGGGCGATCTCGCCTCGGTTGGCGATGAGGACTTTACGAAAAATGCTTAACCTCTATCGATCTCAAAGAGCGGCTGGCCGTATTCGACCGGGTCGCCGTCGCGGCTCAACATGCTTACGATCTGTCCGGCACCGCGGGATCGCACTGGATTGCGAATCCCCAAGGCCTCAACGAACGCGAGTTCCCGATCGCCCTCCAACCGCTCGCCCTCGGTCGGCGCCGGTTTGCTAAAATGAAATATTCCGACCAAATCAGATGCAACAACGTCGAGGTTGCGCTGCGGTGCCTGGCTATCATCCCCGCTTGCGTTCGCCGCCGAGGCGGTGATTTGTGTCGCTGCTCTGCGAAACTCAAACGACCCGTCGGCGCCCGTGATCTTCAGGCGAACGAGTTTGGTTTCAACGAACGCCTGCGCCAAACGACGAGCGCGGCCGGTCAGTCCATCTGAGGACTCGGCCTCGGTACTATGCTCGGGCATGAGGGTCGAGCTTTCGGCGGCCGCGACCTCGATACCTGATAGGCGTCGAACCGCCGCCCGCGCCTGCGGGCTCAAAGCCGCCAGAAGCGGCCCAAAGCTGGGGTCGATCTCGCAGAGCGGAATCAGCGCGAACGCGCGCTCCGCCAAATGTCGGTGCGGAATCCGCAGCCCCGGTTCGTCTAATTCTAGATCGTCGTAGGCGAGAATATCGAGATCGAGCTGTCGGGGTCCCCAGCGATAGGATGCTGCGCGGCCGAACTCAATCTCGATTTGCTGAAGCGCTCGCAGCAGCGGCATCGGCGCGAGCGCGGTCTCCAATAAGAGCGCAGCATTGATAAAATCCGGCTGATTGCGTTCGCCCCAGGGCGTCGTGCGATATAAGCTGGATACGGCCCGGACCTCACCGAGCATTGCCAGGCGTCGGCTCGCACGAAGCACGGTGGCCGCCGCATCACCGAGATTTGCGCCGAGACCGATGCGAGCTAGCGCCATTCGTTAGGGGTGCGCAGTGCGATAAAGCGGATTGCTCCGGCGCAAGGTTACCGCAGGCGTCGCGCCGTCTAACAGCTTCGGCTTGCTGATGGTGAGCTCGGCGCTTGCGATGCGCTCATCGGCGAATGCGCGGTTCAGCAGTTCACCGGCTAACCGTTCGAGCAGTCGATACGAGGTTGTCTCAATCACGCGTACAACCTCTTTGTGGAGCGCGTCGTAATCAACCGTCGATTGCAGATCGTCGTCGGCTTGCGCGTTGCGAAGGTCGAGCTTCAAAAAAAGATCGACATCAAACGGCTGAGGGTGATCGCGCTCTCCGGGATTATTCCCATGCCGCCCGTGCGCGCGAATTCCCCGCAGGCTGATCAAGTCCACGAAGCCGGCCTCCAGTTGCGCACAATCGCATCAGTGACGCTTACGACGTCGCGAATTTCGCTCACATCGTGAACGCGCACAATATCGATTCCGGCTGCGATTGCGAGCGCCACGGTTGCAGCGGTTGCGTGAACGCGCTCTCCGACCGGCCGCCCAGTTAACTTTCCAAGCGTCGATTTGCGCGAGGTCGCAAGCAGCGTCGGAAACCCAAGCGCGATCAGCCGATCGAGGCGCGCAAGCACGGCGATGTTGTGATCGGCCAGCTTACCGAAGCCGATGCCGGGATCGAGGACGATTTGCTCCGCCTTCACGCCCGCGGCAACCGCGCGATTCGCGGCGTGATCCAAATAGGCAAGCACTTCATCGAGCACATCACCCGCGTAAACGGGCTCGGTTTTATTGTGCATGATGATGACCGGCGCGCCGGTCTGCACGACCGCCTCAAGCAGATCATCCGAAAGTCCCCAGATCGAGTTCAAGATATCGGCGCCCGCCCGATGCGCAGCCCGAAAAACTTCGGGGTTGAAGGTGTCCGATGAAATAAGCACGTTCGGCAATCGTTCGCGAACCCCCCGAATAACCGGCAGCAATCGCTGTAGTTCGATCTGCGCGTCGATCGGTGTGTGGCCGGGGCGCGTCGACTGCGCGCCGATATCGAGCAGATCGCTCGAACGCTCGAATTGGCTGAGCCCGTGGGCAATCGCGGCTCGCGCTTCGACAATGCCGTCGCCCGAGAACGAATCGGGCGTCACATTTACGACGCCCATCACATACGTGCGTTCGCCCCAGCGAAGTTCGCCGTGCCGCGCGCGCAGCGCGCCGCGATCAGACCGGTGAGGCTGTGTAAACGTTTTCAAGCCACCACTCGCGCAGTTCGGCGACAACGAATGTGGAACCGGTAACAACGACGATATCGGATGCATCCGCATTGCGGCGAGCGGTCCGCAGTGCCTCGATCGGACTTGCAA
>JALYVT010000155.1 GCA_030853105.1 Vulcanimicrobiota bacterium | reverse complement strand
CTATCGCACCGATCCAAAGCGGCTCTATATGCGCATATCCGGTGCAAGCCGAATGAATCGCCGCGAACTCGGAGTGCTCTGCGAGGTCGCCGTGCTTCGCGATGAGATCGCCGCTCGACGCGATCTTCCGCTAAAATACATCATGCCCGACGATGTGATGGCCGGTATTGTGGGGCTGCGGCCGCATCGCGTGGAGGAGCTCGCGCAACTGCGACGGTTAGATGCGGGCGCGCGCAAATCGCTCGGGCCGCAGATCGTAGAGGCGGTAATGCGCGGCGAGGCGCTGTCCGAAGATCAGCTTCCTGAAAAACCGATGCGTGCACTCGGTACTGCTCGCGAAACAATCGCGGCGCTAATGAGCGTGGTCGTGGGCGAAATTGCGAAACAGAACGAGTTGCCGACGAGTCTGCTCGCGCCCCGGTCGGCGCTTGAGCGCGTAGCCCGAGAGATTCCAAAAACGCAAGAGGCGCTCACCGCAACGCTCGGCCTCTCGCGCTGGCGTGCGGACTTAATCGCGCAGCCGCTCTGGAGACTTTTGTCGGGCTCCGGTGCGCTGCGAATCGAAGGCTACGGCGAGGGCGACCCGCGAATAAGCTACGAATGACCGCTCACCCGAACAGCTTCAATTCTGCCGACACCCTTACGCTCGGCAACCGCTCCTTTACCTACTACCGACTTGATGCGCTCGAAAAAGCCGGAATAACGAAGCTCGAACGGCTGCCGTTCTCGCTGAAGATTCTGCTCGAAAATCTGCTGCGATTTGAAGACGACCGAACCGTTTCAAAGAGCGACATTGAATCGCTGGCCAGGTGGACGCCGCATGAAAAAGCGCAGCGAGAGATTGCGTTTCGACCGGCGCGTGTGTTGCTTCAAGATTTTACCGGCGTGCCCGCGGTGGTCGATTTGGCTGCGATGCGCGATGCGATGGCGGTGATGGGCGGCGATCCGAAATCGATCAATCCGCTGCAGCCGGTCGAACTGGTGATCGATCACTCCGTTCAAGTCGACGCGTTCGGAGACGCCGGCGCGTTTGCGGAAAATGCGCGCATCGAGTTGGAGCGCAATCGCGAACGCTATGCGTTTTTGAAATGGGGACAGGCCGCGCTCGACAACTTCCGTGCCGTGCCGCCCGACACCGGAATCGTTCATCAAGTCAATATTGAGTTCTTAGCCCGTGTCGTTTTCGGCGCAGGTGGCGCGGGTCACGGTTTCGATGCAAACAGCGCAATCGCGTATCCGGATACATGCGTCGGAACCGACTCGCATACGACGATGGTCAACGGACTCGGCGTCCTGGCGTGGGGGGTCGGCGGTATCGAAGCCGAGGCTGCAATGCTCGGCCAGCCGGTAACGATGTTGATTCCGGAGGTTATCGGATTCAAGCTGGAAGGTGAACTGCGCGAAGGTATGACCGCCACCGATTTAGTGTTGACGATTACCGAGATGCTGCGCAAAAAGGGCGTTGTCGGCAAGTTCGTCGAGTTTTACGGGCAAGGGCTCTCAAAACTTCCGGTGACCGACCGCGTTACCATCGGCAACATGTCGCCGGAGTACGGCTCAACCTGCGCGATCTTTCCAATCGACGCGCAGACGCTTGAGTATATGCGACTGACCGGCCGCAATCCCGATCACATCGAACTGGTTGAAGCATACGCGAAAGCTCAAGGGCTCTTCCGAACCGATGCGAGTGTCGATCCGCGGTTCACCGATACGCTCTCGCTAGACCTGAGCACCGTCGAACCGAACTTAGCCGGACCAAAGCGCCCGCAAGATCGCGTCCCGCTGCACAACGTCAAAGCTTCATTTAACACAGTACTCAAAGAATGGGCTGCCGTACGGGATGCCAAGCCGGCCAGCGCCGTATCCGAGTTTGAGAACGAGGGCGGCGGCGGTACCGCGGTTGCGACACATCGCGATAGCGAGGTTTCAGACGGCGCGGTAGTGATCGCTGCGATTACGAGCTGTACCAATACCAGCAATCCTTCGGTACTGATCGGCGCAGGATTGCTTGCAAAGAATGCGTTGGCGCGCGGTCTGCGAAGCAAGCCGTGGGTAAAGACCTCTCTGGCGCCGGGTTCTAAAGTCGTTACCGAGTATCTCGCAAAATCCGGTCTCGATACGTCGCTGAACGAACTCGGCTTCAACTTGGTTGGGTACGGTTGCACGACGTGCATCGGAAATAGCGGTCCACTGCCGCAAAAAATCGCCGAGTCGATTGCCGAGCACGAAACAATAGTCGCCGCGGTTCTCTCGGGCAATCGAAACTTCGAGGGTCGGATTCATCCGCAAGTCCAGGCCAATTATTTGGCATCGCCGCCGCTGGTTGTCGCCTACGCGCTCGCCGGCCGAATGGATGTAGATCTAACAACTGAGCCGCTCGGTACCGATACGAATGGCGCTGCCGTCTATCTGAAAGACATTTGGCCGACGAATGCCGAGATCGAAAAGGTCATCGCCGAATCGATTAGCGATGCGATGTTTAAAGCAACCTACCGCGATGTGTTTGCCGGCGATTCAAGTTGGGCCGCGCTGGCGGTGCCGACCGGCGAGCGCTACACCTGGGATCCAAAATCCGAGTACGTAAAGCACCCGCCGTATTTTGAGAACATGCCGGCCGAGCCGGCGGCTCTCCACGATATTCTCGGTGCACGTGCGCTGGCGGTTCTCGGTGATAGCGTCACGACCGACCACATCTCGCCCGCCGGCAACATCGCGAAGGCAAGCCCCGCCGGGAAGTACTTAATCGAACGCGGTATCGAGCCGGTTGATTTTAATTCCTATGGTGCACGTCGCGGAAATCATGAAGTCATGGTGCGCGGCACATTCGCAAACGTGCGCCTGCGCAATCGCCTTGTTCCCGGCGTCGAAGGCGGATACACACGCTACCTGGTAACCGGCGAGCAGATGTCGATCTTCGATGCATCGGCGCGTTATAAAGCCGACAAAACGCCGCTAATTATCTTAGCCGGTAAAGAGTACGGCTCCGGCTCATCTCGCGATTGGGCCGCGAAGGGCCCAATGCTGCTCGGCATACAAGCGGTTATCGCGGAATCGTTCGAGCGCATTCACCGCAGCAACCTCATCGGTATGGGAATCTTGCCGCTTGAATTTATGGACGGCGCCGATGCGACGACCTATGCACTCAGCGGCGAAGAAACCTTCGACATAACCGGCTTGGAAGATGGTGTCGAACCGCGCATGCATCTATCGGTGAGAGTCACCGACTCCGAGCGGCAATCGCTGTTGTTCAAAGTACTGCTGCGAATCGACACCCCCGACGAAGCCGAATACTACCGCAACGGCGGCATCCTGCAATACGTACTCCGCCAACTCAGGGCGAATCCGTAGTCGAAGGGCTCGCGAACTAAAGCATGGCGCGGCGGAGGTCGGCGAGTAGGGCGGCGAGGTAGACGTTGAAGCGGGCGGCGGATGCGCCGTCGATGACTCGGTGATCGTAAGAGAGTGAAAGCGGCAGCATTAAGTGCGGCGTAAACTCGGTACCGTTCCAGATCGGGCGAATCGTTGAGCGACAGACGCCAAGGATGGCAACTTCGGGTGCGTTGATAATCGGCGTAAAATAGGTTCCGCCAATGCCGCCGAGACTTGAGATCGTGAAGGTTCCGCCTTGCATCTCGGCTAGGCCGAGTTTACCGTCGCGAGCTTTGGCGGCAAGCGCGGATGTCTCGGATGCGATTTCCATTACGCCTTTGCTGTCGGCAGCTTTGATGACGGGGACCATTAAGCCGTTCGGTGTGTCGGCTGCGAAACCGATGTTGTAGTATTTCTTTAGAATCAGCGAATCACCGTCGAGCGATGAGTTAAAATCGGGGAACTTCTGTAGTGTTGAAACGACGGCCTTGATGAGAAATGCGAGGATCGTTACCTTCGTGCCTTGTTTGGCTTCGGCGTTAAGCTGTTTGCGGAACGCTTCGAGTTCGGTGATGTCGGCGTCGTCGTTGTTGGTGACGTGCGGGATCATCACCCAGTTGCGATGCAGATTCGGTCCCGAGAGCTTTTGAATGCGCGACAGCGGCCTGCGATCGATCTCTCCGAACTGCGCGAAATCGATCTTCGGCCAAGGTGCAAGTCCGAGCGCCGATCCGCTAGCGCCGGTGCCGGATTGCAGCGCGCTTTTAACGTGATTTTGGACGTCCTCGCGAGTGATGCGCCCGCTCGGTCCGCTGCCGCGGACATTGTGCAATTCAACGCCGAGTTCTCGCGAGAACCGGCGAATGGATGGGCTTGCATGGACGGTCCCGCTATTGTTCCCGGCAGTGGGGGTGATTTGCAAGTGCGTGCTCGGTTGCGATTGCGGGGTGTGCTCTTCAGGCGCGGGCGACAAGGGTTCGGTCGAGCCGCTTGGGGGTGCCTGCGCTTCGGACCTATTAGCGGCCGCTTCGACCGGTGTGCCGATCGTTCTTAGAGTCGCAATGAGCGAACCCTTGGATATTTTGTCGCCTAACTTAACGGCTACTTCAACAATTGTCCCGGCGGCGTCGGCGGGTACTTCCATTGTCGCCTTATCGGACTCAAGCGAAACGAGCGGTGATTCCTTGTCGATTCGATCTCCCGGCTTAATGAACACATCGACAACCGGAATGTTCTCGAAATCACCGATATCGGGGACGCGAAGTTCAACCGTGCTCTCTTCGCCCGATGCCTCCGTCTGTGCGGGCAGGTTGGCTTTCGATACGGCGTCATTCGATTTGGCATGGCTAGCGTCAAGGCGCTTCTTGGATGCACTCGCGCTGCTATTCGACGCATCAACGGGTTTGCCGGGATCGCTCTGACCAGCCGGCGTGGGACTTGCGCTGCTTTCGACTTCAAGGGTTAAGATGGCGCTGCCCTGAGAGACCTTATCGCCGACCTTCAACGTAATATCTTTGACAATACCGCTCTGAGGCGACGGGACTTCCATCGCGGCCTTGTCGGATTCGAGCGTCACCAGCGGGTCTTCTTTGCGAATACTCTCGCCCAGCTTGACCAAAATGTCGATCACCGGGATCTCCTTAAAATCACCGATGTCGGGGACTTTGATCTCGATCAGTTCGCTCACGCTATCTCCTAAACGGTCGCCGGATTTGGCTTGTTCGGATCGATGCCGTACTTCACAATCGCTGCGCTTACCGTAGACGTCGGGATGGTGCCTTCGTCGGCGAGTGCCTTAAGCGCTGAGATCGCAACGTAGTAGCGGTTCACCTCGAAGAACTCGCGGAGTTTGCGCCGGAAATCGCTGCGGCCATAGCCATCGGTTCCAAGTGTTACATAACGTCGGTCGATAAACGGCCGAATCTGATCGGCGAACGTGCGCACGTAATCGGTCGATGCTACCGCCGGACC
>JALYVT010000154.1:3446-5347 GCA_030853105.1 Vulcanimicrobiota bacterium | reverse complement strand
ATGCTGCAGACCGGCGGCGGATCGAAGATCGCTTACTGGGCAACTACCAACACCTCGAGTGGAAATTAGGAGCATCACGATGTTAAAAAATAAGATGAAACTCGGCCTCGTGCTGCTGGCCTCAACCCTCGCACTGGCCGCGTGTAACGGCAGCGGCAACACTAACCCCGGGGGCGGAAACAATAACAACAACGGCGCCCTCGGTAACGGACCGTACAAGCAACTCGATCGGCTCAATCGGCCGGCGGTCAGTGAAGTGTTCGCGACTTTCGGTCAGCACGACGCAAACAATCGCGACACGCCGAATGACGACGCAACGACGCTCAAGCCGGAAATCGTAAATTTCATGCAGAAGGTTGCCGGTCGCAGTCCGGCTATCGCTGGGGTTGTCGGTTCGGTCTTGACGCCGGATGTGGTGATCGCCGATCTGTCCGGTACCAGCCAATCCTGCATCGGTGTGCCGCCGGGCGGCTGCAACAACTACCTCGGTTTAGAGACCGGCGGGGCGACCCAAGCACCGGCCGGCCTCAAGCCGTTTGGCGGCCGTGCGCTGACCGACGACATTATCTCGATCTCGCTCGGCGTGATATTCGGGGGCACCGTCCCCGCGCTTGGACTAGCTCCGGAAGATAGTGCAGAACAGGATGGTCGCACCGACAACTCCGGCAACTATCCGGGTGGCCAGTGTAATGTCGGTAACTGTGCGGGAGGAACCTATCCCGCAAATCATCGACCCAACCTCACCACCGACAACGTAACCTGGCAGACCGCTCCCAAGCACTTCACGACGACGTTCCCATACCTGGGCGCGCCGCAATAGGATAGTCGTACCGAACGTCCTTCGACTACGAGTTCGGCTGTGCCGAACTCTGCTCAGGATGACAAAGCTGCCCTGCAGCCCTCGTCATCCTGAGCAAGGACGCGGTAACGCGAATCGGCGATTCTGTTATCCTGAGCAAGGGGTTCGGCGTAACCGAATGTCGCTTTCGAAGCGGTAGTCCTTGTCATCCTGAGCAGGGTTTGCGCGCAAACCCGTAGTCGAAGGAACGTTTGTAACTCAAATTCGGAGAAACAATAGTTTAGTGAAGATCCCGAAAACCAACTGGCTGATACTCGCGGGGATAACGCTGGTTGCGCTGATTGCGTGGCCGTTTGTCAGCATTCCACGCGCGACCGCAAGCCACGTTTATGTCGCGCCCGTTCTGCCGGACTATAGCTATCGCGATAAGACGGTTGCGTTTTACGAGAAGCGCGTGAAGGACGATCCGCAAGATCAAATTAGCGCGCGAATGCTCGCCGGCGAATACATGCAGCGCTACCGCGAGACGGTCGATGTCGGCGATATTCAGCGTGGGATGCATCAAGCGGCGCGATCGCTGGCGTTGCAGCGCCAGAACAACTCTGCAGCGGAGGGCGAGATCGCATCCGGATACTACGCGCTTCACAAGTTCCGCGACGCGCTGAAGTATGAAACGATGGCGCATCTCGAGCAGCCCGACGATTCCAATGCTCCGGCCCAGATGGCCCTGCTGGAAATGGAGATGGGGAAATTCAACACCGCTTTTCGCGATATCGGGATTGCGCAGCACATCAAGAGCGACGCCGGAGTTTGGTCGGCGCAAGCGCGCTACGACGAATTGACCGGGCACCTGGATCAAGCCAAAGTGCTTATGCAGCGCGCCTCGCAAACCACCGATGAGGTCTCAGATAATTCAGCCGAAGCGCGCGCCTGGTATCACTATCGTCTGGGGCAGATGGCCTTTTCGAGCGGGGACAATATCGAAGCGCAACGCCAAGAGCGAATTGCGGTGACCGATTTCCCCGGATTCGAGATGGGTTATCGGGCGCTGGCGCGTTTCTGTTGGGGTGTGAAAGATTGGGCATGCGCGCAAGATGCCGCA
>JALYVT010000154.1:0-3436 GCA_030853105.1 Vulcanimicrobiota bacterium | reverse complement strand
GAAGGGCTCGAACATTATTCCGGAGCCGGAGACGCTCGGATACTTAGCTGACGCGCAACAAGCCCTCGGAGATACCGCAGCCGCCAAACAAACGCAGCAGCTGATCTTCGCTGTCGAGCGAATAGGAAACGCGTATCAAATCAACGATCGACTGCTCTCGGTCTACTACTCGGAGCATGGAGTTCGCTTGGATGATTCGTATCATATCGCGCAGCGCGAAGTGCTCAAGCGCGGCACCGAGCTGCACGCGCAAGACACATTGGCGTGGGCGGCTGCGATGGACGGGAAGTGGGATGCGGCAAAGCGCGCAGCAGATCTGGCGATCCGCTACGACACCCAGGACCCGCGAATTCAATTTCATGCCGGCATGATCGATCTGCACTTCGGGCTGAAGGACCTAGCGCGCAGCCGCCTTCAAAAGGCGCTCGCCTTGAATCCGGAGTTCGATCCATTTCAAGCCGACCAGGCACGCGCAGCGCTAGCGAAGTTGCAAACATGAATGAGAAAGCTATGCCGCATCAGCACGAGAACGGCACGATCCATCTCCACGACGACGCCGATCCGGATCACAATCACGATCATCTACACGCGCACACCCACCGCGATGGCGTGACCCATAACCATGAGCACGCGCATGACGGTGCGGACCTCGATCATCTTCACGAACACGGTGAATGCTAGTGCCCCGCGTGAAAGGCTCCGGCGTTATGGGGGCGGTACGCTCGCTGCGGCTGCCACGTGATCTCGACCTGTGGTTTGAGACGCGATTGCGCGAGTATCCCGGCCGTTCAGCGAGCGACCTACTGCTTGAGACACTTCACGGTGGCTTACGGTTAAATCGCGGCTACATGCGGCGTCATCGCAGAGCTATTGAGGCGCTGCTGGTTGCCGGCGATGATTCAAGGTATGCCGCGTATGTCGATGCATTGCGCGATACGTTCGGGGTTTCGTACGTTAATCACATAGAGAAATGGATCGAAGCTGAATCCGAAGTTCTCCGCGAGCCGTTAGTAGTTAAATTGTAAACAATAACGCTACGCTACCGGAGACCTTATGAAACGCATTCTTACAACGACTCTTGCCGGGCTGGTGATCGTTGCCCTCGGCCTAACTTTCCTGTTATACGGCAACCTGCGCGCGCGCAGCTCCGATCATCAAGATTCACCGCTCACCGTCGGCCGACCCGGCGCCGATATCACCGATGTCTTTCTTTTTCCGGCTGCCGACCCGAACAAGGTCGTGCTTGCAATGGATATTCATCCGCTCATTCCGCGCGGGCAAGCAAATACCGCGTTCTTCGATCCGCAGGTCATGTACCAGTTCAAGATCGATACGGCCAACAATTTTCATGAAGACAAGGTGATTCAATTTAAGGCCGTTGGCGAAGGCGCCGATCAACAGCTCCAAATGTATGGCCCGACCGCCCCGGCCGAAGTCGGAACGAAATCGACTTGGGTGGGCGACCCGCAAACATTTGCATTCAACAAGCCGACGCAGTTAGCGAATGGAGTAACCGTTTTTGCCGGCCCGCGTAAGGATCCGTTTTACATCGATCTTTCGCAGTTCTTCAAGATTCTTCCGGATCGCGATTACAAAAATCATCCGAACGTGCCGCCCCCGAGCGCAACCTGTTTTCGGCCGCCCGGCCAAGCGCAAGACTTCCTCAAGGACTACAACGTCTTGTCGTTCGTAGTCGAGCTTCCGCGCGCAATGCTCGCCGGACCGGATGGAAGAGTGGGTTTAATTCACCTCTACACGACAACGTCGCTTCAGGAGAACGGTTCTTCGGATTACACCCAAGTCGAACGGCTAGCGCGCCCGGCAGTAAAAGAAGCGTTCGAACCCTTCGACCGGCACGATACCACCAATCGCAGCTCACCATGGGCTGACCCCTATCTCGGTGCCGACATCCTGAGTTTCATGACCGGAACGGCCGGCCGCTCGGATCAGCTCGCCAAAGCCGTGGAGCAGACGCTTATTCCAGACGAAATGACGGCCGACCTGAGCGCATTCGGACCGGCGCGCTATCTCGGGGTTGAGACGCACGGCAAGAGTGGCTTACCGATTGCGGTGATCCGTTTGGTTCCCACGTTCCAGTTGGGCGGCCTCAAAAAGGCCATCGGCGATCCGTATCGCTACTTCGGCGGCCGCGATCCATCCAGTCCGGTCATCGATCTTTCGCTGGGAGTCATCTTCGGCTCACTCGGGCAGAAGGTCGGCCTTGCGGCTGACGACGGCAAAGAGACCTCTTGCTTAACGGCCGATAACGTGGTCGCCGGCGATCGCGGCGTCACCAACACCTTCCCCTACATGGGCGCGCCTATCTAATCGGCAAGGAAGCCGAATCCATACGCCTTCCCGGCGCGTTGAGGGATGTATTTGTCTACATCTTCAACTCGTCCGGGAGGGCTTTTTATGAAGCGTATTCTCGCGGCTGGACTAGCCGTCGCTCTAATTCTCGCGCTTGGTGTAACCGTCGCGCTGTATGGGAACCGCGGTGCGGTCGGCTCCGACCATCAGGATTCACCGCTCACCGTTGGGCGACCGGGTGCCGATATCACCGATGTCTTTGTATTCCCGGCGGCCGACCCGAACAAGGTTGTGCTCGCGATGGATGTTCATCCGCTGATTCCGCGCGGACTCGGGAAAACGGTCTTCTTCGATCCGCAGGTCATGTACCAGTTCAAGATCGATACCACCGGTGATTTCAAAGAGGACAAAGTCATTCAATTCAAAGCGACCGGTGTAGGAGCGCATCAGCGGATTACGATGTACGGACCCGCCGCGCCCGCAATGGTTGGTACCAAATCGACGTGGGTCGGTCAGGCCGAAAGCTTCCGCTACACTCAGGTCACCAAACTTAACGACGGGATGATGGCATTTGCAGGACCGCGCAAAGACCCGTTCTACTTCGATCTTGCACAGTTCTTCAAGATACTGCCGGATCGTAATTACAAGAACCATCCCAATGTGCCCGCGCCGACGGCCAAGTGCTTTCGCAAACCGGGCGTGGACTTTCTCAAAGACTACAACGTGCTTTCATTGGTCGTCGAACTTCCGCGCGCAATGTTGGCGGGGCCGGATGGAAAGCTTGGCGTGATTCATGTCTACGCGACGACATCGCTGCCGGCGGGACGCGGTACCTACAGCCAAGTTGAACGTTTGGCGCGGCCGGCGATCAAAGAAGCGTTTGAACCGTTTGTACGACATGATCGCACCAACCGCAGTTCGCCGTGGGCAGATCCCTATCTGGGCTCGGATATTGTGTCGTTCATGACAAAGGTTGCCAAGCGTTCGCCGATGCTTGCCAACAACGTCGAACATGTGCTGATCCCCGATGAGATGACCGCTAACTTGGCAATGCCCGGTCCCGCGCGTTATCTTGCGGTTGAAACGAAAGGCAAAAGCGCGCTGCCGGTTGCCGTCGTGCGCGCCG
>JALYVT010000021.1 GCA_030853105.1 Vulcanimicrobiota bacterium | reverse complement strand
TGTAAGCGATCTCGATTCGTCGCTCTTGACTTGCAGCGACATCGCCGATGTCGGCGCCGCTGCGCGAAAGCAACGGAGAGTTGCCTTGTTCGTCGTCGATTTCGACGCCGTCCACTTGCCCCGTGCCCACCAAATACACGAGTCCCGGCGGCAGACTCATCCGCACCCGAACGCCGCTCGCGGGTGCGCCGCCTTGATTTCGGAAGGTGAACTGGGCGCGGACCGTCATTCCAGGTTCCAGCTCGCGTTCGGGAGAAACTATGAGCGTTCGCAGGCCTTCCGGCAAGTTCGGAGCGCCGGGCGTAAAGACTTCGGATAAGGTGCGCATGAACGCGCTCAAAGTTCGCCGCCGAACAACATGCCCCTTGACTGCAACGCCCTCCGGAAAGGTAGCTTCAACAATGCTCGCTCCGAACGCAAACCGAAATGCCGATGCGATCGCTCGCCTAGGAAGCGAAAGTGCCTTTGAGGTGCTGGCCCGCGCTCGCGCGCTGGAAGCGCAAGGCCGCAAGATCGTTCACATGGAGATCGGCGAGCCGGATTTTGAGACGCCGGCGCATATTCAAGCAGCCGCGATCAAGGCAATCGGCGAACACCACTCGCATTACACACCGTCGGCCGGAATGGTCGAATTGCGTGATGCGATCGCAACCTACGCCGGTAACTTCCGTAATATGGCCGGCGCGTACAAACGCGAGAACGTGGTCGTGAGCCCGGGCGCGAAACCGATCATCTGGAATATCATGAGCTCGATTCTCAATCCGGGCGATGAGTTTGTCTACTTCGATCCCGCGTATCCCGCGTACGCATCGTGCGCAGGCTATCTGCAGGCTAAGGCGATCCCGATTCCGCTGCTCGAATCCAAGCAATGGCGGCCGGACCTTGACGAACTTGAACGCAACGTTTCGAGCAGAACAAAGGCGATTATGATAAACTCGCCGCAGAATCCAACCGGCGGCGTAATGTCAAAATTCGACTTGCAGCGAATCGCCGAGCTTGCCGAAAAATTTGACTTTCTGGTGATCGCCGACGAAATCTACAGCCGAAACTTTTATGAGGGTGAGTTTTACTCGATCGCAGCGCTGCCCGCAATGAAAGACCGCACGATCATCGTTGACGGATTCTCAAAAGCGTACGCCATGACCGGCTGGCGTTTGGGTTACGCGCTCATGCCCGAGCCGCTTGCAAAAACGGTGACGCTGTTCAACAACAACACCTTTTCATGCGTGACGGCGTTCGTGCAGGTCGCCGGAATCACGGCGCTTACCGGCCCGGACGAGCCGGTTCAAGAGATGAATGAGATGTTCCGCAAACGCCGCGACCGGCTGGTCGGCGGGATTAATCAAATCGCGAACCTTTCATGCACCATGCCCGAAGGCGCGTTTTACGCTTTCCCAAACATCAGCAAGATCACGATGGACGACAAAGCGCTCGCGGACTTCCTCTTAACGGAAGCCGGCGTCGCGGGGCTAGGCGGCAGCTGCTTCGGAGCCGCCGGCAAAGGCTACCTGCGTTTCAGCTACGCCACCTCGCTCGATCAAATCGACCTGGCACTCGAGCGCATCGCCGCCGCGCTCCCGAAGTTTACGGGCTAACAGCTACAGCTTCATCGCGCGTCGAACATCGCGCATCGTTTCGGCGGCGACTTCGCGCGCGCGAGCGCTGCCTTCGGCGATGATTGCTTCGACTTGCGCGATGTCGTTTGCGTACTGAGCGCGACGTTCGCGCAGCGGTCGCAAGTACGCGTTCAGCGCTTCAGCTAGGTCGCGTTTGTCGTCGACGCACCCGAGGGTGCCGGCGCGGCAGCCCACGGCAACGCCGTCAACGCCCTGCGGGTTCACGAACTTCCAGAGATGGAACACGGGGCAGACTTCGGGATGTCCGGGATCGTTGCGCCGGATTTTTTGTGGGTCGGTCAGCATCGAGCGCACTTTTTTCGTCGTGGTCGCTTCATCATCGGCAAGCAGGATGGCGTTGTTGTAGGATTTCGACATCTTGCGGCCGTCGATTCCCGGGACTTCCGGAAAAGCCGAAAACGTCGCCTTCGGCTCGACCAAAATCTGCCGGCCTTCGCCGTAGAGGTGATTGAACCGGCGCACGACTTCGCGGCCGAACTCGAGATGAGCGGTTTGGTCGCCGCCGACCGGCACGATTTCGCCGCGAAAAATTGCGATGTCGCAGAGTTGCAGCAGCGGATACCCGAGGAAGCCATAGGTTGCGATCTGGCTGCCGATCTGCTCGATCTGTCCCTTCCAGGTCGGCACGCGCTCGAGCCACGAGATCGGCGTAATCATGCCCAGCAAAAGCTCCAGCTCGTAGATTTCCGGAATCGCCGACTGCAGATAAAAGGTAGACCGCTTTGGGTCGAGGCCTGCCGCGAGCCAATCAATCACCATCTCATTTCGAGCGTCGCGAATCACTTGCGGCTCGGCAAATCCAGTGGTGTACGCGTGCAGGTCGGCGATCTCGAAGTACGCATCTGCCGTATCGCAATACGCAACCCACTGATTGAGTGCGCCGACTAAGTGGCCGAGGTGCAGCTGTCCGGTCGGGCGCATTCCCGACATCACGCGCGGGCGTTTCTTGACTGATTCGATCATCGAGTCGTCGCTTTGCACGACGCTCAAACGCGACCCTCTAGAATGCGACCTGGAGCGTACCGAAATATGTGCGTGCTGCGATCTTCGCGCGGACGTACGCGCGCGCCGATTCAACGCTTGGAACTATCGCTCGGCCGCGCGCTCGCTCGCAGGCAAGGGCGGCCGCCAGGGTGCAGCCGCTTCCGCGCATTGGGCCGCATAATCGCACGTCTTGAAATGTCTTGACGTCACCATTCCGATCCACCAACACATCGGTCGGAGCATCGCATAAGTGGCCGCCTTTGATCACCACATTCCCAGCGCCGAGCCCTCGCAGCGCGCGCGCAGCGTCGATCATCTCTTCGACCGTAGAGATCGATCGATCGAGCAGACGGCCGGCTTCGCTCAAATTCGGCGTCAGCACGACCGACGGTTTCAGCATCCGTTCCCGAAACGCCGCAATCGTTTCATCGTTGCTGAACTCCCCTCCGAGGCTTGCCGCAAAGACCGGGTCCAGGACTGCGGGAATTGCAGGCCGGCTCTCCAGAAAATCTGCAATCACGAGCACACTAGCCACGTTCGGCAATGCACCAATGCGCAGCGCATCCACTTCGCGCGGCAGTGCCGCTAACTGCGCTTGCACAATCTCGGTTGGAACCGCAAAGACCGCATGCAGTCCGCGCTCATCCTGCGCAGTAATGCCGACAATCACGCTGGCGATTCTCACGCCGTACTCGCGCGCCACCTGTGCGTCCAAGCCGACACCGGCGATGTTCCACGGGTGGGTCATCCCGATGGAAGCGATCACCGGCGTTTTCAAGGATGATTCCAAAGTGCAACCAGCTGTCCCGCGGTCGCGCGCGGGTTCTTCGAATCGCGAAACACCGAGATCATCGCGGCCATCGCTACGCCGCTTTCGCGTATTGCGAGAAGCCGCAGCGCGTTGATGCCGCCGATTGCAGCGGCCGGTAGCGTTACCGCGCTTGCTATGCGTTGCAATTCGCCCGCACCGATCGGCGATCCCGCATCCGCTTTGGAGCCCGTCGCGTACACCGCGCCGATTCCAATGTAATCGGCGCCTACTGCTTGGGCAATGCGCGCTTCTTCCTCCGTGCCGCATGACAAACCGATTAAGCGATCCCGTAACGCCACGCGAATATTACGCACATCATCGGCACTTGCATCATCCGGGCCAAGATGTACGCCATCGGCATCGAACTCTTCGACTGCGCGCCAATGGTCGTTTACAATCAATACTGCAGAGTGCTCTTTTGTCATTGCTCGAATCTGCCTGAGGTCGTCGGGAACAATTCCGCGCTTAGCCCGATATTGGAGAATCTTTATTCCACCGGCCAGAAGTTCGCCGGCCAACCCGACGACGCCGGGCCGCGCATCGACGATCGCGTAGATTCCATATAAACGCGCGGCAAGCTCCGAGCGGCTCACAACTTACGCTTGCGTGAGCGCATAAAGAGGAACGAATTCGCCGCAATCCACGCCACGAATACCGCCAGCACGATCCAAACAACGCCGTACTGCCGTCGGTGCATTGCCGTGGGTATCAAAAACACGAAGACCATGCCGGCGGCCAGCATAAGTGCGAACAGCCGCTGCACGATAATCATGACGGTGAAATCGTCGTGTCTATCGGCTGGAAGTCGAGCGCGAACGGCGCAGTATCGCCGGCATCTCGAACGATCGGCGCCAACTCGAAGGTGAGCGTCTGCGGATCGGCGTTGGGCGGAATTGCAAACCGCATCGTGCCGGTCATCTCCGCGTTCCCGGCTAAATGAACCCCGAGAAAGAACGCCCGATCCGTGACTCCCCAATCTTTGATGACGAGCGAGCGATAGATCGCGCCGGCCTGATCGGTAAGAATGGACTTATTGTAGGGCAGCGCCGTCATAAACCCCGATCGTTCGTTCACGAAGGTGAGCGTTATCGCTAGGTATTGCGGGTAAAACAGCAGCTTGCGCACCGTCGCTCGCACGCCGTCTTTTTCGGTACTGAGATTTACTCGCAGCGCCTTCCACGGATGTCCGGGGTCCTTGATTCGTGGGGAGCCGAATTGATTTACAACCGCGTATGGAACATTCACGCGGGCATGAACCATGCGATTAAGGGCGTCGTTGTAAAACGCAATTGTTTCGCGCACCACAAACACGATGCCGCCCGCACTCGCGCGACTCGTGATGATGCGATAGCGCTCCAGCGCAAAGTGCTCGACTCGAAAACCCGACTCGAAGTTGGGCTCGTTGCGATAGTAGCGCTGGCCCTGCGATTGCAACGCGCCATAAGCCGATCGGTAGTCGGCTTTCGCAAGTGCGCTCAGGTACGCCGACAACGCGGCACTTGCCGCAACGCTCACGCCGGGTGGTCATCCCCCAGCAGCAACTCGCCCAGCCGAATCAAGTCTTTCTCGCTGCCGTAACGAATCTCGATTCTGCCGCCTTTCCCGCTGCGCCGCAGCGCAATGTGCGTTCCGAGCTTCATGCGCAGACGCGCTTCAAACTCCTGATCCTCGGGGCGCAGAGCGCGCAGTTTCGGCGAGCGGGCATGGGTGAGCGGCGTCGTAACGGCGCCGGCAAGCCGCTCCACCATGCGGACCGAGAGACCCTCGGTTGCGCAGCGATGCGCGAGCGAAAGCTGCTCTGATTGCGGAGCTGCTAACAACGCGCGCGCATGACCGGCAGTCAATTTGCCGTCTGCAAGCAGCGCCTTTACACCGTCCGGCAGTCCCAGTAAACGCAGCGCGTTTGCGATTGCCGGGCGGCTCTTTCCCAGCCGAACAGCCAGCCGTTCCTGCGTAAAATCGTACTCTTCCATCAAATGCGCGAAGCCTGCGGCCTCTTCGAGTGCACCGAGATCTTCGCGTTGCAGATTCTCTACGATTGCAACCTCTAGCGAATCCCGATCATCCGATTCGCGAACGATCGCCGGCACGGTCTCCAACTGCAATGCTGCTGCCGCACGCCATCGTCGCTCGCCGGCGATCAATTCAAAACCGCTCCCGCGCTCGCGTACGATAATTGGAACCAAGATGCCGTATTCGGCAATCGAGGCACGCAGCTCGCCTAGCGCGTCGTCATCGAATCGCTTGCGCGGCTGAAACGGATTCGGTGTTATCTCTCCGACGGGTAACTGACGCAGCTGCTCGCGCGTCGGCGTTGACTCGCCGAGCAATGCGCCTAATCCGCGACCGAGTCCGCGCCTCGGCGCGCTCATACCGAGACCTCGCTCGGCTCAAGTATCTCCTTAGCCAAGGACAGATATGCTTGCGCGCCGCGACTCTTTACATCAAACAAAATTACCGGCTTTCCGTACGACGGCGCCTCCGAGAGACGCACGTTCCGGGGAATCTGTGTCTTAAACATCTGGCGAGGAAAGTATGCGTTGAGTTCGTCGAGCACTTCGACCGCGAGTTTGGTGCGCCCGTCAAACATCGTGACCAAAACACCGGTGATCTTGAGGCGCGGATTGAGCGCCTCTTGAATTCGCCGGACGACGCTGGTGAGTTGCGAAAGCCCCTCGAGCGCGTAATACTCGGCCTGCACTGGAATGATGACTTCTTCAGTCGCCGTGAGCGCATTGATCGTGAGCAATCCGAGCGACGGCGGGCAATCGATCAGCACAAAGTCGTACGTGTGAGCGATCGGCTCCAACACGCTTTTTAACCGATTTTCGCGCGAGAGCGCTGAAACCAACTCTATCTCGGCGCCGGCCAGATTGATGGTCGCCGGGATAACTTGCAGGCCGGGAATCTCGGTGTTGCACAACACGTCCGAGATCGGCGAATGGTGCAACAGCAGATCGTACACATCGCGTTTGAGACTCTGTTTGTTAATACCCAAACCGGTAGTGGTATTGCCTTGCGGGTCCAAATCGATAATCAAAACGCGCTGACCGAAGATCGCCAGCGCCGCACCAAGATTTACCGTTGATGTACTTTTTCCAACGCCGCCTTTTTGATTGACGAGCGCAATGATCCGCGACAGTGTCCTAGCCTCCAAATTTCTTTTCACGCTTACCGTGCGTAGTTCTGATTTTCAAAGCCGGCCTGCGAACGTTCCCTGCCACTCACGTTTACAGACAGGCCGCTTGCCCTTCAAAATTACCGCCGCTCGCATTACCGTGTCATCGGATAACCGCCGCGTCCAATTGCCCGGTCTAAATGAGATTGCTTTCAGCAATCACTGAGACAGCTTTCAGCAATCACTGACGTTGTTTTTCAGCATAGCGACTTCGTTTCCAGCAAGGCCGTTAGTCACTGTCATCCTGAGCAGGTCGAACGGCGGCGGACCGTGTTTCACGTGAAACGTTCCGCCGTTTGGCTGCGAGGTAGGCGTCGAGAAGGTCGCCGAGCGCCTTCGGCTCGTTACGTTCGGGCTTGTCGGTGACCTGCTCGAAGAGGACGCGCAGCGCCTCACCCACGCGCTGGTCGCCGCGAAATCCGGCTGGCGCCAGGCCGTGCTCGATCATCGCCGTGACAACCGCCGACCCGTCGATCTGCAGGTCCGCGATCGAGAATGGCGGCTTGCGCTCGACTTCGGCCCACACCCGAGCCTGGAAGGCCTCATTGACGCCCTCGCGCTTCGGCAATCCGCTACCCGCAATATCGGCTGCCCGCAGGCCAAACTGCCGATCGAGATTAGCCGGGCCGATCCGTCGGATAAAGCGCCGGATCGCCGCATCGCTCAGGGACGGATCTGCCGAGTACATATGCTGACGCACCAAGTGGACGACGGTCTCGGCTGACTGGGCCGGGAAGCGGAATCGAGCCAGCATCGCGTCAGCCATATCCGCGCCGACGTGCTCGTGCCGATAGAAGTGCGGACCGTCCTTCACGCGCGGCTTGCCGACATCGTGCAGGAGCGCGGCGAGCCGCGCTGTCAGGTCGCCCGGAGGTACTGCGTCCATTGATTCGAGGTTGTGTCTATAGACCTCGAAGGCATGCCACTCGTTCTGCTCGACACCGACCCCTTCGAGCAATTCGGGCCAAACCTCGGCCAAAAGCCCGGTTTCGCGCATCAACTCAAGCCCAATCGACGGCTTTTGCGCCAACGCCAGCAGTTTGGTCAGCTCATCGCAGACTCGCTGTGCGGAGATCGTATGCGTAAGCCGAGCCGACTCTCGCATCGCCGCTTGTGTGCGGTCTGAGACCTGATACCCAAACCGGGCGGCGAATTGGCACGCGCGCAACATTCTCAGCGGGTCTTCGACGAAGGTTTGCTCGGAGAGAATATCGATTCGACGCGCTCGAATGTCGGGTGTTCCGCCGTACGGATCGATCATCTCCCCGTTCGGCAAGCCGCGGGCGATCATGTTCATCCGAAAGTCTCGGCGCGCCAAATCGTCCTCAAGCGGAATATCCGCCCCGGCTTGAACCTCAAAATCACGATGGCCGCTGCCGACCGATCGCTCGCGTCTGGGCAGAGCCACATCGGCCGTCGTCCCATCGGCGGTCAGCTTGAGCACAGAAAACGACGCTCCGACCACATCGACACGTCCGATTGGCGCAAGAACCCTCACCAATTCGTCCAGTGAGAGACCGGTCACCACATAATCGAGGTCCTTGGCGGGGAGTTCGACCTGCTCGAACTCAGATCGGAGGCTGTCGCGCACCCGGCCGCCAACCGCAAAAAGGCTCCCCACCGGGAGCACTTGTGCCAATTTTTCATCAAGAGGGTGCGGGCTAAACGCCATTCTCGGTTCGTTCGACCCTCCGTTCGCTCAGGCTTGCCGGCCATGATGTTTCACGTGAAGCGATGTCGGAGGAGGTTTAACTCGACCCGCCGCCTCTCGACAGCGGATTCGCACTGCGAATCCTGCGCCTCACCGGAGGCGAAGTCGGGGTTCGCCGGAGGCCAAGTCGCGAAAAGACAAATCATCTTCCAAAAACAATTGTTCAGGCCGAATACACGCGCGCGTCATCCCGAGCAGATCTCGCCTATCGGCGAAGCCACCGTCGAAGGGCGCACGATCACTCGCCACGCCGATCCCGCTTCACGTGAAACAGAGCGGGCGTTTTTCGGGAACGCCGGTCCGTCGCGGAAAGCGGCTCGGCGTCGGTGCTGACTTTCGCACTAAAATGATCCGCCGTTCGCCGCTGAGCATAATTTCTTTTTCAACCTCGCCGCCAAGCATGGGGGAGGCGTCAACCAGGGCATTGCGCTCGTCCGCCTCGAGACTGCCGCGCTGCAGGATCGCCAAGCCGCCGATTCGCACGAACGGCAGCAGCAGCTCCGCCACCGTGGGAGCCGTCGAGACAGCGCGCGCGGTTCCGCAATCAAATTGCTCGCGCAGCGCCGGATCGCGCGCGGCCAGCTCCGCCCGCAGCGGAATGATGCGTCCCTCCACCCCCAGCGTGTCGAGCATCGTTTCGAGGAAGACCGCCTTTTTTGTGGTGGACTCGATTAACGTCACGCGGACGCCGGTCGCTATGCCGAGCACGACCGCCGGGAGCCCGGAGCCCGAGCCCACATCAATCAGCGAGCCGCACACATAGGGGATGACCGTCAAGCTGTCAAGCAGATGTTCGCACACGCTCTCGACCGTTTTCGCGCCGGTGAGGTTGAACCTACGATTTGCTTCCAGAAGCAACGCGCCAAACCGAGCCATGCGCTCGATCGTCGCCGAGTCAACAGAAGACTCCGAGGAGAGCCGCTGGGCGATCCCCGCCTGATCGTTCATTAGGATACGGGTGCCGTCTCCGCGAAGCGCTGAACGAAGACCGACAGGATCGCTACATCCGCAGGTCCCACCCCGGGAATGCGGCCGGCAGCACCGAGCGATCTGGGCCGCTGAGCGAGCAGCTTTTCGCGCGCCTCAGCCGAGAGCGCCGCGATTGATTCGTAGCGCAACGCCGTGGGGATCAGGGTGCTCTCGCTTCGCGCGGCCTTGTCGATGGCAATCTGTTGACGGCGCACATACCCCGCGCACTTGATTTCGATCGCGGCTCGCTCGCGGATTACCGGCGGTAAATCGGGGTGGAATTGCCCGTCAATGTCACCAAACTCGATGTTTGGTCGGCGCAGTGCGTCGGCGACGGTCGCACCACTCTCGAACCGATCCGCGCCGACAGTTGTGCGCCCGAGACGCGTCGTCTCCGCATCCGCAACCGCCCGGTCCAACCGCGCTTGCCGCTCTTGAAACGCGCTGAAGTCTTCGCGGCTCAACAAACCGATCTCGCGCCCGATCGGCGAGAGCCGGGTATCCGCATTATCGTGTCGCAGAAGAATTCGATGCTCCGCGCGCGAGCTGAGCATACGGTACGGTTCATCGACCCCTTTGGTCACGAGGTCGTCGATCAACACCCCGATGTACGCATCGCTGCGGGCCAGGCGCATCGGCGCCTTCCCCAATGCCGAGCGGGCGGCGTTTACCCCGGCGACCACGCCTTGCGCGGCTGCCTCCTCGTAGCCCGATGTGCCGTTCAGCTGCCCGCAGTGATAGAGGCCCGCGATGCGTCGGGTTTCGAGCGTATCGTGCAGTTCGGTCGGCGGCACCATGTCATACTCGACAGCGTAGCCGGCGCGCAGCATCACCGCGGCTTCGAGCCCCGGTAGCGTCTGCAGCATCGCTAGCTGCACATCGGCCGGAAGCGAGGTTGAAAACCCGCCGACGTACAGCGTGGGTTCATTCCAACCCTCGGGTTCAATAAAAATCTGATGGCTTGGATTGTGCGCGAACTTGATGACTTTGTCTTCGATCGAGGGACAGTAGCGCGGGCCGATTCCCTTGATTAAATCAAGGCCGTAGAGCGGCGATCGATGTAAGTTCTCGCGTACGAGCGCATGCGTTCGTTCATTGGTCAGCGTGATATAGCACGGTAATTGCGGGCCGGCAAATCGCTCCTCGCTGCGATATGAAAACCGCAGTGGAGTGGCGCTGGGCGGCTGCGCCTGCATTGCGCGCAGATCGACGCTCGTCCGCGCGATGCGCGGCGGGGTGCCCGTTTTCAAGCGGCGAGTCGGAAAACCAAGCGCACGCAATCGTTGCGGGAGACCGATCGCCGGTGGTTCACCAAAACGGCCCGCCGCTTCGACCTGCTCGCCGCGAAATATCTTTCCGCCCAAGAACGTTCCGGTTGCAAGCACAACTTGGCGCGCGAAGTACCGCGAGCCGTCGGCGCAGATCACGCCGCGGACCGCACCGGACTCAACGAGTAAATCTTCAACTAGGCCCGTGGCGATCGTCAGATTCGGCTGCGCGTGCAGAGCTTGCCCGGCCAGGCGCACATACGAAGGCTTGTCGGCGAGCGCGCGCAGGGCTCGCACCGCAGGGCCTTTGGATTCGTTGAGCATTCTGACATGCAACGAACACTGGTCGATCAGCCGCCCCATCTCGCCGCCCAATGCGTCGATTTCACGCACCAGCTGGCCTTTGGCGCTGCCGCCAATCGATGGATTGCAGGCCAGCGTGCAGATCCGCTCCGGGTCTCCGGTTACCAGCAAGGTCGGAACGTGCAATCGCGAGGACGCCAGCGCTGCCTCTAGACCGGCATGACCACCTCCGACAATAATGACACCGGCATCGTCCGGCCGCAAAACACTCATGACGCTCTATTCTAGCAGATAAGACGACATTATTTCCCAATGCAGAAGCGCGCAAAGATACTGTCGAGAAGTTCTTCGGTCGCCTCGTCGCCGCTTAGCTGTCCGAGCAGCGAAAACGCCGTCTGAAGATCGGCGGCGATGAAGTCGGCCGGCTTTGTTTCACGCAACGTTGCTTGTGCGTGATCGAGCGCTTCAATTGCGGCACTGACGGCGTCGAGCTCGCGCAGCGCGCTTAGATGCGGGCGTTCCAAATCCGGCGCTTCGCCGTGCCAGCCTAGCTCTGCAATAGCGGCGCGCACCCGGTCGAGTGTATCCTGTTCGCGCGCACTTCCGCAGATCGCGCCTACTATTTCGATCTCGCGCGCACCGGTTGTTCCAATATCCGCTTTGTTAAAAAGCACCACGCGCATCCGGTCGCGCGTTGCATCCAGCAACTCGCGCGCTTCACTCGTAAGCATTTGCGAGCCGTCGATCACCAAGAGCGCAATTCTCGCACCAGCTAACGCCGCGTGCGTGCGTGTGATCCCCGCCGACTCCAGCAGATCGGCATGCGCGCGAATCCCGGCAGTGTCGATCAAGCGAACTCGTACGCCGTCTATGACGATCGCTTCTTCAATCGTGTCGCGCGTCGTTCCGGGAATATCCGACACCAGCGCGCGCTCTTCGCCCAGAAGCGCATTGAGCAGTGAGGATTTCCCGGCATTCGGCGGCCCGACGATTGCAACCCCGACGCCCTCGCGCACCAGCCGTCCAATCTCGCCGTCACGCAGCAATCGCTGCAGTTCTACGACAACCGCGGCCAGGCGCGTTTGCAAATGCGCGCTATTCGGTTGCGGAACTTCGTCTGGAAAATCGATGCTCGCCGCCAACTCTTCAAGCAGCTCGGCGAGCAATGCGCGTAAGCGGCGAACCTCGTTTGCAAGCCCGCCGCCCAAATTCGCCAGCGCCGCCCGCGCCGCCGAGCGAGATTCGGCGTCGATCAAATCGGCGACCGCTGCCGCGCCATTTAGATCGAGTTTTCCGTTGAGAAATGCGCGGCGCGTAAACTCCCCGGGCGATGCATAGCGCGCGCCACATGCTAGGATCGCACGTAACACTTCGCGCGCAACCAGCGGCGATCCGTGAATCTGCAACTCGAGAACATCTTCACCGGTGTAACTATGCGGAGCGGTCCATAGTAAGGCCATCCCGCGATCGATTGCAATACCGCGCTCATCGACAATCTCGCCGTAATTCATGCGGCCCGATTCGATCGCGCGCTTTGAGTGAACGAGCCGTCGTGCTAAGGGATGTGCCTGCGCCCCGCTAACGCGAACTATCGCGACGGCGCCTTTTCCCGGCGCTGTTGCAAGCGCCGCAATCGTATCTAGGTCGGAAATACGACCAGGCAGCGTTCGGGCTCGACGCCCTCCGACTCAGTGCGCACCTGCGGATTATCCGCGAGCGCCATGTGCACGATTTTACGCTCCGAGGGAAGCATCGGTTCCAAGCGAACCGGCTTCTTTTCGCGCAGACAGCGCTCGAGCGTGCTCAGCGCCAGGTGCTTGAGTTGATCTGCGCGGTGTGCGCGGTAGCCTTCGGCATCGATGGTGAAATATTGCCGATTGCTTCGCACGCCGACGTTTAAGATGTTGTTGAAGATAAGATTGAGCGCTTCCAGCGTGTTGCCGCGGCGACCGATCAGCATTGCGAGATCCGGCCCGGTTATCTCGAAGTATTCGCCTTCGCTGCGAGCAATGTACTCGACCTCAACGTGCGACATCCCCATCTTGCCGAGCAGTTGGGCGAGCAGTTCTCGCGCGGGTTTGGCCGAATCGGGCATCGCCGTTTTCCCACGCGGCTCACCGTGCGGCGCCGGCGGCCCGGTTTGGCGACTGCGACTGAAGCTACCCTCACGCTGTCGTCGCGGACCGGACGAGCGGCGCGGCGTCGCGTTCGCATCGATGGTGCGTCCGGGGATTTCGCGATCGCGAATCTCTTGGGGCTGTTGATCCTCTGAATCGAAATCGTCGTTCATGCTGCTCACTTATCTCTTGGAACGCCGGCTGCGTTTGCGGCCGGAAGAATTGAGGGCAACGGCGCCGCCGGAGCCGGCGTTGCCGTTTCGGCTGGGTTTGAGCGGAGCCGGCGCAACATCCTCGGTAATCGCATGCTCCGAGTCGATCGCTGAGAGCGGCTGGTGGTACTTGCGCAACAGATAGAATGTTTGCGCCATCGTGAACACGTTGTACGCCAGCCAGTAGAGAATCATCGCCGAAGGCCACTTCGCGCGGAAACCGATGAATGCGAACATGACCGGCGAGATCAGCGCCATCATCTTCTGCGTTTGGGCCTGCTGCGGATCGGTTGCCGGCATACTGCTGTAGCGCATGCTGAAATACATCGAAGCAATATACAGCACCAGCAGGATGACGTCGGGAACACCCAGGCTGGTCGCCAGAACCGGAATGCCCAATACTTGCAGATGCTGAGTTGCAAATGCTGCGGCCGAGCCGATCCAAACCCAATGCGCGCCGACATACAGGTGCTTATACTCGGCATTGTTGACGGCGTAAAAAACGCTGAATAAAATAGGCATCTGTACGATCAGCGGCAGGCAGCCGGCAAACGGGTTGACCTTATGTCGCTTGTAAAGCGCCATGGACTCGGCCTGAAGCTGCTGCGGATTTTCCTTATATTTGGCCTGCAGGGCTTTGAGCTCGGGAGCGACCTTCTGCATGCCGATCATGCTCTTGAACTGAATGTTGTTGAGCGGCCAGAAGACGATCCGAACCAGGGCCGCAAAGGCTATCAAGCTCCAGCCCAAATTGTGCAGGACAAAGTTGAGCCAGGCGATGACCTGGGCTACGAGCGGGACGATCGGCGCGATCGGGTTGAAGAACAGCAGGAGATGCAACGGATGCCTTTCGGTGCGGAGGGGCTACGGAACCAGGTCGACGCCTCCGCAGTTCCAAGGGTGGCAGCGCGCGAGACGCTTTCCAGCCAGGATACTTCCGCGTAGCGAGCCGTGTTTCGAGATCGAGAGTACCGCGTACTCGGAGCAACTTGGGTAGAAGCGGCAGCTCGGCGGCAACAGCGGCGAGATGACCTTTTGATAGAGGCGCAACAGTACGACCAGGACGGCGCGCACTACGGAAGGGCCGCCAAAACCTGGCTGCGCAGAACGGGGAAGGCGAGTCCAGCCGCGCTCGGTCGCGCGACGATCAAAATCTGCTCCGGGCGAGCCGGATCCAGGCATTCATTGAGAATCGCCGCAATTCGGCGCCGCAAGCGGTTGCGAACGACGGCGTTGCCGACCGCCTTAGCCACCGTGATCCCGACCACCGGCAGGCTCTCTCCGGGGCGGCGCTCACCGCGAAACGCCGTAAACGTCGCCGCATTTATGCGACGGCCGCGGCGGCGCAACCGCGCAAAATCGCTCTGCCGACGCAGGCTCGCAAAGCGGCGCATCAAACGGTCAGGCGCTTGCGCCCCTTCTTGCGGCGAGCGGCAATTACCCGGCGCCCGTTTTTGGTCGACATCCGCTCCATAAACCCGTGGACGCGCTTGCGGCGACGGTTGTGCGGCTGAAAGGTCCGCTTCATGACTCCAGCTTTCTAAGACAAAAAAGAACCGCTACCAGCGGCGTACAGCCACTCAGTATAGAACCCCCACCGAGCGCAGTCAAGCGGTTTACCACACGCGCCGGGAATCGGCATCTTTCCACACCTGTGGGCAACCTTGTGGAGAGCGCAGCCTGTTTGCGGAACGGGATGCGCGGGAAACCCGCATTCCGCCAGGGTTTTCCGGTCATCATAGCGCCCTGACGCGGGCGGTGAAAAACCCGTTTTAAGGCCGCAAAAGCGTGGCCTGTCCACCTGTGGATAAGTGGATAAAAATCGGCTCTTTTTCCGCAGGAGACCGCCCCATGACCGCTAACTGTCCGGCCTCCACGCTCGGCCGCCCCCGCGACTTTTGTCGATTTTTGGTGAAGCGGTTGAAGTATTTTTTGCAAGGACGGAAATCAAGCATGGCGCTTGTGATCAGCACTTCGGATGTTTCCGACGTCTCAAAAGAACTCTGGCAATCGGCCATCTGCGCATTAGAGCCGAAGTTCTCAAAGCCGATCTTCCAGATGTGGATCAAGCCCATGCGCTTGATCGCGCAGTCCGGCTCTGAGATCGTCCTTTCGGTCCAGAGCAAATTTGCGCGTGACTGGGCGGAAAATCGTCTCAAGCCGCAGATCGTGGAGGTCGTCGCCGATCTTTTCGGTCAGCGGTTTGAGGTGCAGTTCACAATTATCGAAGCAGCCGACGCCGTCCCTGGGAGTAACCCAGGCGCATCACCGGCAAGCTCAAACCCCTTAGCTGCCGGGCGTTTGGACGACTTTCGAGCCGGAAGCCTCAACTCGCGCTATACCTTCGAAGAGTTTGTTGTCGGGAACTCAAACCGGTTTGCGCATGCCGCCTCCCAAGCGGTCGCCGGCGCTCCGGCGCGAGCCTACAACCCGCTCTTTCTCTACGGCGGCGTAGGCCTGGGCAAGACCCATCTTATGCATGCGATCGGTCATCGCGTCATGCTCGAAAAACCGGGAGCGAACGTCGTCTACGTCTCAAGCGAGAAGTTTACCAATGAGTTCATCATCGCCATCAAAAACAATCAAACCCTCGAGTTTCGCAATAAGTATCGGCATGTCGATGTTCTGCTCATCGACGACATTCAATTTCTCGAAGGCAAGGAACAGACTCAGGAAGAGTTCTTTCACACCTTTAATACGCTCCACGAATCCGGGCGGCAGTTGGTAATCTCGAGCGATCGGCCGCCCAAGGAGATTCAAACGTTGGAGAATCGGCTGCGCTCACGCTTTGAATGGGGCTTGCTCACCGACATCCAGCCGCCGGACCTGGAGACCCGCGAAGCAATTCTGCGCAAGAAGGCTGAATCCGAAAAGATTCCGGTCCCAAATGAAGTCACCTCATTTATTGCAAAAGTTATCCCGTCTAACATTCGCGAGCTCGAAGGTGCGCTGATACGCGTGGTCGCCTACTCTTCTCTAACCAAATCGACAATAACGGTTGATCTTGCGGCGGAAGTTCTCAAAAACGCGGTCGCGCAAGCGCCGTTGCGTCGTGTTACGATCAGCCTTATTAAGGATCGGGTCGCCAAGGCTCACGGATTAACCGTCAAGGAGATGGACAATCAGCGTCGCGATCAGCGATTAGCTGCGCCGCGCCAGATCGCAATGTACATCGCCACCGAACTCACCGACTGTTCTCTCCCCCACATCGCCCGCGAGTTCGGAAAAAAAGACCACACCACCGTGATGTACGCCCGCGACAAGGTGAAAGATCAAGTACAACGCGACGAAGCCTATCGCAACAAAGTTCGGCAGCTCATCGCCTTGTGCCAAAACGACTAGTTAATTTTTGCGTTATTCACGGGTTACTCCACAGGGAGCACGGTCAGGGGTGGATAATTGCCGCAGATGTATCTCCTGTGGAGATGTGGGAAGTCATCCCCGCAAGCCTACACAGGTTATTCTAAGCGTAAAGTCTTGTAAAATGGAGCATATTGCGGGTTGTTCGCAGAATACACCGGCTTACTACTAAGACGAGTATCTTTTATATCTCTTACTACGAAAAAGCCACGCGCTAGGATCGGTGGATGAATGAAGTTTACGTGTAACACAAAAGATATCGCGGCGGCGGTCGGCGCTGCTAGCAAAGTTGTTAATGCACATACGACCGTGCCGATTCTCTCCAACGTGCTTTTAACGGCCGACACCAATAAGATATCTGTACGCGCAACCGATTTGGAACTTACGCTGGAACACGCATTTCCAGCCGAGATCAGCGAAGCCGGCAGCATAACGGTCCCGGCAAAGCTCTTTAGCGGGTATCTCGGGAATCTCCCCGCCGGGATGCTGGAACTAAGCGGCTCACCGACGCGTGCCAGCGTGAAATGCGAACGATCGAATTATGACTTTCATGCGTTGCCGCCGGATGAATATCCGCCTCTGCCCAGTGCCACACGCGGGCAGAGTTTTTCGATATCCGCCAAACGATTTCGCGACGGCGTGAACTCAACGATATTCGCTGCCTCGGGCGAAGAGGCGCGCGGCGCCGTTCTGATGGGAACGCTCATTGAAATCGAGGGCGCATCGCTCACGATGGTAGCAACCGACGGCTATCGCCTGGCGCGCTGGCAAACGACCCTTGACGAGCCGATCTCGGGAAGTGAGAAATACATTGTGCCCTCACGTGCGCTCAACGAAGCTGCGCGTAACCTCGGCGGCGCGGACAAAATAACCGTTACGGCGCTGGGGGCTCAGAGCAATCAGCTCTCAATGACCGCTGCCGATACGTCGATCATCGTACGGCTGGTAGACGGTCAATATCCGAATTACGGACAAGTGATCCCCGCCAAATTCGATCGTTCCGTGACCGTCAACACCGCGCAGCTCATCGGATGTCTGCGGCGTGCGGAGTTGGTTGCCGGCGATCGTGCCAGCATGGTTAAACTCGCGGTTGCAAATCAGACCCTGATCGTTACCGCCAGCTCCGACATCTCGGGAAACGCATACGAAGAACTCGAAGTAGAACAGACCGGCGAGGACCTAACCATCGCATTCAATGCGCGCTATTTGGTGGAAATCCTCAATCATATAGACAGCCCACAAACCGCCATCGAGTTTTTGGGGCCGCTATCGCCGGCGGCTATTCACCCACTCACTCCGACCGAAGGCGCGCAGCAGTTGTTTGTGCTGATGCCGCTGCGCCAATAAGCGCGATGCGCCTAACGCGCCTAAGTCTGTCGAATATGCGCAACTACGCAACCCTCGATTTCAGCCCGCAAGCCGGGCTGAATGTTTTTATCGGTAATAATGCGCAAGGAAAGAGTAATTTACTCGAGGCTATTTCGCTGCTAGGAACCGGGAAGTCGTTTCGTACCAGCGCAGAGAGCGATCTTATTCGAGAGGGGTTTGAACTCGCGAGTATTTCGGGTGATGCAGAACTTCGCGCTGGAACTATTCACCTAAGTTGCGGTATTAGCGCGGGTCTGC
>JALYVT010000020.1 GCA_030853105.1 Vulcanimicrobiota bacterium | reverse complement strand
GTATTCTCCAAAAAGCGCTTGTATGAGGTTTGCACGCGCTCCGGGTCGTTGCAGTGGAAGACGAAGAGCGGCGGATGCGAGGCCGGTTGCGAGCAGTAATAGATCTTAAACGGTCTGCCGTTCGGCGAGGGCGCCGGATGGGCGAGCGTCGCGTCGCGAATCACCGCATTCAGCTTTGCCGTTGGAATATGACGGTCCAAGTTTTCGGCAACCTTCATCACAACCGGCATCAGGCTGTTGAGCCGCCGCCCGGTAAGCGCCGAGAGGAACGTGACCGGTGCAAACTTTGCGAATGGGACCTGCTCGTGGATGACGTCGGTCAGTTCGGATTGGCTGTATTCGCCTTGAGCGCGCGCCAGATCCCACTTATTGGCGACGATAATCAAGCCTTTGCGCTCCTCTAAAATCATCCCGACCAGCCGACGATCTTGATTGAGAATGCCGTGCATCGAATCGATCAGCAAGATCGCAATGTCGCAACGCGCGATGGCCGAGAGTGAGCGCAGCGCCGCGAAGTATTCGATAGCTCCGTGCGCCTGCGGTTTCTTGCGAACGCCGGCCGTGTCGATGAGCCGAATCTGGTGTTCGTGAAACTGAAAGACCGTGTCGATTGCGTCGCGGGTGGTGCCCGGAATATCCGAGACGATCGAGCGCTCTTCGCCGAGCAAAGCGTTAAGCAGCGAGCTTTTGCCGACGTTCGGCTGGCCGACCAGCGCAAGCGAGAGCTGACCGAGCTCTTCGGCATTGGGTGAATCGATCGGAAGCTTCTCGAAGATTACATCGAGCAAATCGCCGGTGCCTTCGCCGTGAATTGCGGAGATCGCAACCGGCTCGCCCAACCCTAAACGCGAAAACTCGCCGTGTACCGCCAGGGCTGCTTTGGGCGATTCGCACTTGTTGGCAACCAAAACAATCGGTCTGCGAGTCTTTCGTAAGATCGCGGCGACATCATCGTCGAGCGGATTCAAGCCGGCTTGCGCATCGACAACCAGTACGACCACATCCGCGGTTCGCGCGGCCGTCTCGGCTTGACGGCGAGTTTCGTGCGCGAATGCTTCGGTCTTTTCCGCCTCAGGGTTGATCCCGGCGGTATCGACGACGCTAAACGTGCGCCCGCGCCATTCGCAGAGCGCGTAGAGGCGGTCGCGGGTAACGCCGGGGGTATCCTCGACGATGGCCAGGCGCTGACCGATCAAGCGATTGAAGAGCGCGCTTTTGCCGACATTCGGGCGACCGACGATTGCGACCAGTGCCGGGCGCAGTTCGGCTGCGCGTTCGAGCGTGAGTTCTTCCATAAAGCAGGTGTTCCGGCAGGCGGAAAGCCGCGCCTGTTGCCGAACAGCCGAAGGCGTTAATGGCGCGGATTTACATTGAAACGCTCGGTTGCCAAATGAACGAGGCTGATTCGCAGTATATTGCTCGTCGCGCCGCCGACGCGGGCTACGCGCTCGCTGCGGCTCCCGAGCAGGCGGATGTCCTGGTGCTCAATACCTGCACGGTTCGCGAAGCTGCGGAGCGCCGGGCTTACGGGCGCATGGGGACGTTCAAGACACTGAAGGCTGCAGTCCCGCAGATGAAGCTCGTCGTCATGGGCTGTCTGGCCGAGCAGGATCGTGCGACTATGCAGAAAATCGCGCCGCAGGTCGATGCGGTGTTCGGCACAAGTGAGCTTTCCGAACTGGGCGATGCGCTGCGCGATTGGCGTCCAGAATTTTCGGAGAGCGAAGCCGATGAGACGTCGCTGCTGGTGAGGCAGCCTGTCGGTATGGACGCGGCGTTCACCGGGCTACGCGCGTTTGTAACGGTACAGCGCGGCTGTTCGTATTACTGTTCGTTCTGCATCGTGCCGCACGTTCGCGGGCGTTTCGATCATCGGCCGATCGGCGAAATCCTCGCCGAAGCCGCGCAGAAGATCGCGCAAGGCGCCCGCGAAGTGATGCTGGTCGGTCAGACGGTCAACGCCTACAAAGACCCCGCGACCGGCGAAGATTTCGGCGAATTGGCAACACGCGTCGCTGCGCTCCCAGGCCTCGAACGCCTCACCTTCATCTCGCCGCACCCCAAGGACTTTAGCGAGAAAATCATCGCCGATCTCGCTGGTATTGAGGCGTGCAATCCGCGCATGCATCTGCCGCTCCAATCCGCGAGCGATCCGATCCTGCGGCGGATGAATCGCAAGTACACCTTTGAGCAGTTTAAGCAGAAAGTGGACTTGGTTCATCGCTATCTGCCGAATTGGGCGATTACCACCGACATCATCGTCGGGTTTCCAGGCGAGAGCGAAGATGATTTTGAAGTAACACGCTCCTACTGCGCGTCCGGCCTGTTTGCTCAGGCGTTCATGTTCATCTACTCGCCTCGCGCAGGGACGCCGGCGGCGAAGTGGGAGCAGGTTGCGCAGGACGTAAAGAGCGAACGCTTTCAACGCCTGAAGATTGCGCAAGACCGGGCGACACGCGCCTTCCATGACAGAAAAATCGGCAGTACCGTGCGCGCACTAATAACCGGGCCTTCAAAGAAAGATCGCGGTCAATTGTCTGCTAAGACGACCGACAACGTCACGGTGATCGCTCCAATGCCGGCCGACTATGACCGCGAGCTCTACGCTCGTGAGCCCTGGCTTGACTACACGATCGGACGCGCGCACGTGTGGGGATGCAGCGGCCGCATTGTCCGACGTGCAGCTGCGTATGAGGATTTCGGCCGAACGCTCGCGCCGCCGATACTCAGTCTTCTCGGGTGAGCGTCGTGAGCGCATATTCGCCGATGCTCGAGCAGTATTTTGATATGAAAGCTCGCCATCCTGAAGCGATTCTGCTCTCGCGCGTTGGAGATTTTTACGAAGCCTACGGTGACGATGCGCAGACGATTGCGCAGGCGCTTTCGATCGCACTTACCTCCAAAGATGCGGGCGGCGGCAAGAAAGTCGCGATGGCCGGGGTTCCGCACCATGCACTTCCGCAATACTTAGGCCGCCTGGTTGCGCAACGCTGGATTGTCGCGTTGGCCGAACAGTTGGAAGTGCCGCAGGCCAATAAGCTCGTTCGCCGAGACGTCGTGCGGATTATTACACCCGGGACGATCATCGAAGAGCAGTTGCTTGACGGAAAACAAAATAACTATTTGGCGGCGATCAGCAGTGTTGAACAGACCTTTGCGCTCGCGTACGCGGATGTTTCGACCGGTTTCTGCGCCGCGACCGCATTTCTGGGCGAAAGCGCCTACGATGAACTGATTGCGGAGATCGGGCGGATCGGTCCGGCCGAAGTCGTGGCGGATCTGCCAGCCGATCTGCGCGCGGCGATGAGCGGTGCGTTGGATGCATTAGGTGCGCGTGTTGCGGCTCCGAACCTGACGGTGGTGCCCAATCGTGACCGTGGTGCGATCTTCGGCTATTCGCACGACGAGGCGCTGTCGATTCACCGCGCTCTTGATGCATTGAGCGCGTTTGTGAAACGTACCGGGATCGGCGACGGCGAGAGCCTGAACCCACCGCAATATTACAGCCACCAAGCCTTTCTCTCGCTCGATCCGCAGACCCGGAAAAACCTTGAACTGACCAAGGCACTGGGCGCCAATCCCAAGGCGACACTGTTGGCGACGCTGGATAAGTGCGCGACCTCGATGGGCTCTCGAATGCTTTCGCGGTGGATATTAGCACCGCTTGTGGACTGCTCCGAGATTGAAGCGCGTCAGAACTGCGTGCAGGGGCTCATTAGCGAGCATATTCGGCGTGATTCGATTAGAGAGTTGTTGCGCGGCTGTTTTGATTTGGAGCGTATATCGCAGAAAGTACGCTTTCGGCGGGTTTTGCCGCGCGATCTCGCCTCGCTGCGCCGAACGCTTGAGGTGATGCGGCCGCTGCGAGCAGTCTGCCCGACGGCGCTCTCGGCTCAGGTCGAACGGATTATCGATTTCGAAGAGATGCTTGCCGATCTTTCGCGCACAATCGTCGATGAGCCGCCGGCTCAACTCATCGACGGCGGGGTTATTCGGCCGGATAGCAGCACCGAGCTTGCCGAATGCGCGTCGCTTCGCACCGACGCGCGCGTCAAGCTGAGCGAACTTGAGGAGCGCGAGCGGGAACGCACCGGCATACGATCGCTGAAGATAAAATATGCGAGCGCTTTCGGCTACTCGATCGAGATCAGCAAGGGTGCGCTCGCGCAAGTTCCAACCGACTACGTCCGAAAACAAACGCTGGCGAACGGGGAGCGCTTCATTACACCCGAACTGAAAGAGCTTGAGATAGCGATCTCCAGCGCGCAATCTCGTCAACTTCGTCTGGAACAGCAGCTCCTCGATGCGTTGGTCGAGCGCATCGCGACGCGCATCGACGACCTTCTGCAGACCGCGCAAGCGCTCGGCGAACTTGACGTGCTCTGCTCGCTCGCACAGTGCGCCGCTGAACGCGGGTACGTTCGACCCGAGTTTGTCTCCGAAAGCCTGATCGAAATAATCGACGGGCGTCATCCCGTCATGGAAACCGTTCTGCGCACGAACTTCGTGCCGAACGATTTACGATTGGACTTGCGGGCACCGCGCTTTGTATTACTGACCGGGCCGAACATGGGCGGAAAATCGACGTACCTGCGACAGACCGCACTGCTGTGCATTATGGCGCAGATTGGTTCGTTCGTCCCGGCGAAGACCGCGCGATTGGGAATCGTCGATCGGATATTTACGCGAATCGGTGCGGGCGACGATCTTGCCTCGGGGCAATCGACCTTCTATTTGGAGATGGCCGAAGCTGCCAACATCCTGCGTCGCTGCACGCAGCGCAGCCTGTTGCTGATCGATGAAGTTGGCCGGGGAACCGGCACGGTTGACGGTCTCTCAATTGCGCAAGCGATCTGCGAGTTTCTGCTCGGACTCGAAGAGCAGTCGCCGATGACGCTGTTCGCGACCCACTTTCACGAATTGGTGAGCCTTGCCGATCACTGGCCGGCCGTTGCGAACTATCACATCACCGCAGTCGAGAACACCGGCCTGAGCGGAGCGCCGGTATTCTCGCATCGCGTGCTTCCCGGAAGTTCGTCACGTTCATTCGGCATTGAGGTCGCGCGAATGGCCGGCTTGCCCGAGGCCGTAACCCAACGTGCGCAAGAGATCGCCGACGTTCTCGGCGGCCGACCCGATTTGGAAGAGCAGATTCCATTGAAGAAGCGACTCGCAAAGCAGAGCGATACTGTGCGCCGGCAACTCTCGTTTCTAAGCAGCGAACAGTAGGTGCCGATCGCCTTGCTTGACGCCCAAACCATCGGGCAGATTGCAGCCGGTGAGATCGTCGAGCGTCCGCTCTCAGTCGTCAAAGAGCTCGTTGAAAACGCCGTGGATGCCGCGGCGAGCCGCGTGACCGTCAGAATCGAGGAGGGCGGGTTGCGCTCCATCGAAGTCGTCGACGACGGTTCCGGGATTCCGTTCGAGCAGTTGTCGCTTGCCGTACAGCGGCATGCAACGAGCAAACTCGCGCTCGCAGCCGATCTGGAATCGATCGATTCGCTGGGCTTTCGCGGCGAGGGGTTAGCGAGTATCGCCGCCGTTTCGCAGCTGACGATTGTAACCCGCACCAAAACCGAGCAGCTCGGCGCGAAGGTTCGCGCTCATGCCGAAGAATCGGAGCCGGTCGAAGCCTGTGCGGCGCCGCTGGGGACCGCCGTTCGCGCAGCGGATCTATTTGCCGAGGTTCCGGTGCGGCGTGAATATCTGCGTTCTCCGAGTGCGGAGTTCAATCGAATCTCCGGGTGGCTCTCGATGTTTGCACTCGGACATCCGCAGATCACCTTTACGCTCGTGCATGACGGAAAAGAGATTTGGGTGATGCCGGGGACGACCGAACTGCGGCAGCGCTTGGCCATGGTCTTCGGAAAACCGGCAGCAGAATCGTTGATACCCCTAAACACCGAGGCCGCAAGCGGGCTGTCCGGTGATCTTAGCGGTTTTATTAGTTCGCCCGGCAGCGACCGCGGCGATCGCCGAATGCAGCTGCTATTCGTTAATGGGCGATTGTTGCGCAGCACGCTGCTGTCGGGAGCTTGGACGGCGGCATACTCGACGTTCGCGATGATCGGGCGCCATCCGTACGGCGTGCTGTTTTTACGATTGCCCGCAGGTCACGTTGATCCGAATGTTCATCCGACCAAGAGTGATGTACGTCTGCGGTTCAGCCATCAAGTGTTCGATGCGGTAAAGCGCACAATCTCGGTAACGCTCCACGCGCAGGCGACGCAGTCATTTCGAGGCAGCTTTCCGGTATCGCTAGCGCCGGCGGCAATGGATACGAGCCTGGCACATTTGCAGTCGCTATTCGAAACCGCGCCGGTCGATCCGCAGGAGCCGGCCGATTACGGTGCGGGATCTCGGCTACGCGTGCTTGCGCAATTGGCTTTGACGTACATTCTTGCAACCGACGGAGACTCGCTGATACTCGTCGATCAGCATGCAGCGCACGAGCGCATCGCGTACGAGCGAATTGTCGCGGCAGCGCGCGATTCGGCGGCGAGTGAGCCGCTGTTGGTGCCGCTGACCTTCGAGCTAGACGCGGCTCAGAGCACCGCGCTCGGTCGTGCACTCGCGATGCTGCGCGAGGGAGGTCTCGACATCGAAGAGTTCGGCGAGCGCAGCTACCGCATTCTGGCGACACCGGCCGGGTACGGCGCGCGCCAATTCGATGTTGCCGGGTTTCTCGATGATCTGGGGGATGAACCCAAGGCGCGTGATGTGCATGAGCGCGTGTGGGCGTCGCTCGCCTGTCATTCCGTCACGACCGCCGGCGAGCGACTCGAACCCAGCGAGATGAGCACGCTCCTCGACCGCCTACAAATCTGTGAAAATCCGATGCACTGCCCGCACGGCCGGCCGACCATCGTGCGATTAGATTCGGATGCTATCGGTCGGCTCTTCAAGCGCTTGTGACCGACGGTGTCCTAATTCTCACCGGAACGACGGCTTCAGGCAAGAGTGAACTGGCCGTTGAACTCGCCCGAAAATTCGGCGCTGAGATTGTTAATACGGATTCGCGACAGATATATCGCGGGATGCCGATCGGAACCGCCGCCCCGACAGAGGAGCAGTTGCGCGCGGTTCGCCATCATCTCGTCGGGTTTTTGGATCCACGTGAGCGATACTCTGCGGCGCAGTATCGAGCCAATGCGATGGTCGAAATTGATGCGATTCACGCGCACGGAAAGCGCGTAATCGTCGCGGGCGGCACCGGGTTTTACATTCGAGCGCTTCTCGGCGGCGTCGAGCTTGCGCCGCAGCGAGACCCGCAAGTGCGCGAGAGGCTCGCACACGAAGCGAAAGTTCACGACGCAGTGTTTCTGCATAGCTGGCTGCAATTGCGCGATCCGAAGCGGGCCCAAGCGGTGCATCCGGGCGACGGATACCGCATACTGCGCGCCCTGGAAGTTGCGCTTAGCGCAGTCGAGGAAAACGCACCTCCGACGAAAACGCTGTTGTCGGAAGGTATCCCGGTCCTGAAAGTGTTTCTTTCAGTTGATGCGGACGAACTTCAGGCGCGAATCGAACGGCGCACGGACCAAATGCTGGATTCCGGCTTGCTTGAAGAAGCAGAGCGAGTCGGAAGTTGCGCAGTTGCCGCAAACGCGGTCGGTTTTCCGCAGGCACTTGCATACTTGGACGGATGGTGCACGCGATCGGAATTGCGCACCTTGCTAATTCGTGCGACGAGGCGCTATGCGAAGCGGCAACAGACCTGGTTTCGAAGCGAGCCCAAAACGCTGTGGTGCGCTCGCGATGCTGTCGAAAAAATCGTACAGGAAAAACTCGGGTGGAACTGAAGGCGCAGGCATGGCAGGTCAACAAGATGGATACCTCGCGGAGGTAAAAGCGCAGCAGATCGTCGTAACGGTCTACTTGGTCAATGGGTTTCAACTGCGCGGTTTAGTTAAGGGATTCGATCCGTTTACGATCTTGCTCGAATACGAAAATCGAGTTCATCTCATCTACAAACATGCTGTTTCGACGATATCGCCGCAGTCCGCGTTCGAACTGCCGCCGGCACCCCAGGTGCGCAGCGTCTGATGGCGCAGGTGCCGCTAAGCAAGTTGCACGGTACGTACAACGATTTTGTCGTTCTCGATCAGCGCAGTCAGGCCGTGCCGGATGTGGTCGCCTTTGCGCGGCACGTTTGCAATCGCCGAGCCGCGATTGGAGCGGATGGCCTCCTGGTGATCCTGCCATCAAAGGTTGCCGATGCGCGGATGCGGATCATCAACGCGGATGGGAGCGAAGCGGAGATGTGCGGGAACGGTGTTCGATGCGTCGCGCGTTTTCTGAACGAGAGCGGAGAGGCAGACGAACTGAAAATTGAAACCGTCGCCGGGATTATCGAGACGCGCATCATCTCAAAAACGCCGACGTACACGGTTCGCGTGAACATGGGAACTCCTCGGGTTCAGGCGGCAACGGCCGCGTCGCAGAACGGATGGGTTGTTTCAATGGGTAATCCGCACGTGGTTATTTTTTCGGAAGACGACATTGAGGCCGTGGCTTTGCCCGAGCTCGCCGAGGAATTCCAAAAGGGCCCGACTTTTCCAAGCGGAACCAACGTGCACATCGCGCGCGTAACTGATGCGCAAACCTTGCAAGTTCGCCATTGGGAACGCGGCGTCGGGCTGACACTTGCCTGCGGCACGGGCGCAGTCGCCTGTGCTGCGGTAGCCGTCCGCAATGGAACGCTTCGCTCGCCGGTTGATGTGCATGTGCCGGGCGGGAAGCTGCTCATCGAGTGGGACGGCCTCGGCGACGCATTTATGAGCGGTCCGGCGATTCACGTTTTCGATACGACAATCATTTGGCAATGATTGGACTCGCGTACTGCGATCAGGCGGGCAGAATATTTTACGACGAAAGCCGCGAGCCGCTGGCGGATGGCGGGATCGTTCGTCCGGTTCACACCGATGAACTGATCGCGATGCCGGAGGGCTGCGTACAGATGATTCTGCCCGGCAGACGCCCGATGCTGCATCAAGGCAAGCCCGGCCGCCGGTACGCCTTGGCAGTCGCATTGCCGGCTGGATACACTCGTTTGCTCGTTCCGGCGTACACCAAAGAAGATGGCGCACCGACGCTGCCATTGTTCGGATATTCTTACGCATGCGTAATCGACGATGCGCTCCACGTTGCGGCGATGCGGACCGACGAAAGCGAGGATTGGACGCCGCGCTACTTTGCAGACCGCGAACTCGAAGAGTTCATCGAGGCTCGGCTGGCGGTGGATCCCGATAACCGCGTCCTCAATCAAGTCGCGCTCTGCTCTCGCGAGTACGGTTGTTTCACCGCGCAGAACGTCTTTCTCATGCGTGGCGAAGCCGCGCTGCCGGTTTCACCGAAGTGCAATGCACGCTGCGTCGGGTGCATCTCGGAGCTTAGCCCGCAAGCAAATCTACCGTCGCCACAGACGCGAATTGATTTCGAAACGACCGCGGAGGAGTTGGCGCGGATCGGCATCTTTCACTTAGAACGGGTGGACGAGGGCATCGTTTCATTCGGTCAGGGCTGCGAGGGCGAGCCGCTGTTGCGGTCGATTGCAATTGCACGCTCGATCGAACTGATGAGAGCCGCGCGCGCCAACGGAACGATCAACCTCAACACCAACGGCAGTATGCCGGACGCGATGCAGCGCTGCATCGACGCCGGTCTGCAAGCCGTTCGGATCAGTTTAAACTCGTTTCGCCCCGATGTCTATGCAGCATATTACCGTCCGCAAGGCTACGCACTCGGCGAGGTTTTTGAATCGATTCAACTCGCAACGAACGCCGGCTTGCGCGTTTCATTGAACCTGCTGACCCACCCCGGCGTGACCGACGATGCAGAAGAGCTGAAGGCAATGGCGGCGTTCTTGGCTGATGTTCGCGTCGAAATGATTCAAACTCGGACGTTGAATATCGATCCCGAATGGTATTTTTCGACAGTCGGTCGCCCCGAAAACCCGCTCGGCATGCGAGCCGCGATTTCAGAGATTCGGCGGCTCGGCGTGCAGGTCGGCAACTTCACCCACACGCACTGATGCGAATTTGGCAGATCGTCGCTCTGCTGGTTGCCGGCGTGCTGGCCGGTCTCATTTGGCCTCATCAATTCGGCCGGTTTTTTGGGCAGATTACGCTGCTTGTTCTTCTGCCTGCTCTTTTATTTGAAGCAGCCTGGAATCTGGAAGCGCGCGTGCTTCTTACCAATTGGAGGCCGGTTGCGTTGCTGGCGCTCCCCGGGGTGGTGCTTACCGCGCTGATCGTTGGTGCAGCAGCCCACTTGGCGGGGATTCCATGGTTGGACGCACTACTGCTCGGCTCGATTTTGAGCGCAACCGACCCGATTGCCGTCGCGGCGATTTTCAAACAGCTCAATGTTCCTACAGCGCTTGCGACAATCATCCAGGGCGAGTCACTGCTCAACGATGCAATGGCCGTTGTCCTCTACCGCGCGATGCTGGCGGCGGTGCTGATCGGGTTGACTCCGCGCGCGGGTGAAACGCTGTTTGCGCTCGCCCTGTTGGGCATCTTCGCGGGCATCGGGATCGGCGTTGCCCTGGGCTGGGCGTTCTCATGGGTGATGCGAGATCGACGTGGACTTGCGGTGTGCATCGTCACCACGGTCTGCGCTGCCTATGCAAGTTATTACGTGGCCGAACACTTCGGCTTCTCGGGTCTATTCGCGACCCTAGCCTGCAGCGTTTCGTTACGACGATTTAGCTCACCGTTCTTAAGCGAGACGATGATTGAGGGTGTGTATCGTGTTTGGGACATCGGCGCTGCGAGCGCGAATGTCGTGTTGTTCTTTCTCATTGGTGCGGCTGTCGCGCTAGCCGGCATCTTAAACAATCCGTATCTCATCGGCGCGACCCTGGTTGGTATCGGTGTATCGCGTATTCTGCTGGCGTATGGTCTGCTCGCATTCGTTCGCCCGCGCCTAACCTGGGGCTGGATGCATGTCGTGCGCGTGGCCGGAGTGCGCGGCGCGCTTTCACTAGCCTTGGCGATTTCGCTCCCGAGCCGCTTGCCGTATCGCGGCGCAATAATCGACGCAGTCTTCGCCGTCGTCTTGGTCACGATTGCGATTTCAGCGCTGCGCATCGAACGAACGGTAACGAAAGTGGATTTCTGAGGGCTATCCGAGCATGATCGGGGCGGTGCCGGATGGGCGCGTTGCAAGGATGAGAAGTTCGCGGGCGCCTGCGTCGAGCAATTGACGCGCAAACGCATTGCGTTGCGGCCACCGAGGCGTGCGCAATGTTTGCGCAACCGCAATCGTCGTCTCGGCCTTTGAACGGGCGATTGCTAGGAGTGTACCGACGATGTCGCCGGCTGTTTCCTCTATCAGCGTTACGCGATGTCGCGCGGCCTCAGCCCGAATATCGGAGATAATCGCGGGGTCGGCCTTTTCTTTGGGATCGCGAATGAACGTGATCGCCAACTCCACCTCTAGGCGAGCGGCAATGTGCGTGCATCTGCGAATGAGCGAAACATCGGCGGTTCTCGTAGCCACACTAAGCAACAATCTTTCGAAAGGAGCGCTGATCCGTTCGCGATCTCGAACGCGCATAGCTTCGCGAAGCGCGAGCTCTCGGAATGAAGCCAGGATATCGGGCCGATAGAAATCGCTCGCTGCGTTCGTAATATTTTCTACGGAGCGGATATTTCCGAGTCGAAGCCGTTCGATCAGCTCTTCGGGCGAGACATCGATCAAGACAACTTCATCCGCCAACGCCAAAATACCGTCGGGCAGTGTATTTTCAACCATCTTACCGGTGAGCCGGAAGATCGCATCGCCTAACGCTTCGAGATGCTGGATGTTGAGCGTCGTGATCACGTCGATGCCGGCGCGCAGCGCGGCTAAGACATCCTGATAGCGCTTGCCGGACTGTGAGCCGACCGGGTTTTTATGAGAGAGGTCGTCAATCAACGCCACTCGTGGTCGACGAGCGATCAATGCTTCGCGATCTACTCCGTCATTTGAGCGCGGCAGAAGTTCGAGGTCACCGAGCAGGGCTTCCACTTCGGGGTTGCCGTGCGTATCAACAAGTGCTCCGACAACCTCGATTCCCTCAGCGCGCAGTTGGCGCGCGCGGTCGAGCATTGCAGCTGTTTTTCCGGCGCCCTTTGCGTAACCCAAGTAGACGGTGAGTCTGCCATAGCCTTTTCGCATGCGATCGCCGGCGGTTCCGGTCAACGGATGCGAAAACGGATTTATCCCCAAATACGTTTGATCAGAGCCAACAATAAACAGGTCTCGATCGAGTCGGCGATTTGCAAGTTTTAGCGCAAGTGGTCCGTTTGGAATCGCAACAAGCGATGCACGCAGGTCGTCACTAACCAATCGCTGGGGATCAAGTATCTCCGGCAGCAATTGCGCGCCGACTCTTTGCGCGACTTCTCGTGCGGCTTGGCGCACCGGTTCGGATGCCGGAATCGCCTCCAGAGCGAGATCGAGACCGAAAGCGATCGCCGATGCACGTGTAAGAAACGCCTCAGGCTGAACTGCAGCCGGAATGTAGGCGATTGCCGTTGAGGTGTTGCGTGCCGGGACGGTTGGCCGGATAAGGTTGTCGATCGTTCGCATCAGCCGCTCGCGAAGCCCTTGCAGCGTCTGCCGATCGGCCGTTTCGATGTGCGTTCGAAGCCGAAGAAGTTGCGCAGAGGTGTCGATCGCGACGACCTCATCGGCGCTCTGCAGAAATGAAAGCGGCACGGCTTGCTCGCTGAATTGGTTGTCGAGTGCTACATTACCGACGGGAAATGCGCCGAAGACCGATGTGCCGTTCTCGCGAAGCGCTAACGCATGTCGCCAGCGTTCGGCCTGCGCCAAATCATCCAGAATAACGACTTCGGCAGTATAGTTTGGTTCGCGGCCGGAGGCCGGTTGACGCAGCTGTGATGCAAGCCGATCAAGTTCGAGATTCCCTTTGGTGTTCAGATTTCCGACTGCGACCGTTAGGCCGGCAGCTTGCGCGCGCAGTCCTTCCTCGATGAGCCGTCGCGTTGCGCCCGCGCCGGGTGCGGCGCTCAGATAAACGACGAGTCTTGCCAATTAGTGATCGGCGCCCGTGAGCGCAAACTGGACGGCCTTCTCTGCGCCCGCCTTCACAATAGTTATCACACTGTCGCCGGCTCGAAGCCGCGTATCACCGGTCGGGATAACGAGGTCCTGGTTGCTGCGATCGACCGCGACAACAACACTGTTGCGCGGGAAGTCGATTTCGTTGACGATCTTTCCGTCGGCCGGTGAATTAGCGGGAACCGCGACCTTCACCAATTGAAGATTGCCCTTTCCGAACAGATGCATAGTCTCTAAAATCGTCTTATACTCGGAGGCATTCACTTGTTCGTTCAGTACGTCGAGCAGTATCTCGGTTGATGATATAACGGTGACCGGCTCTTCGAGGTCGATCGATTCGAAGATCATCTTGTTGCGCGGGTTGTTTACGCGGGCGATGCAGCGGGTGTGCGGAGCTTTCTTTTTGGCGATGAGCACAACGACCAGATTGTCTTCGTCGTCGCCGGTATCGGCAACGACGACATCAGCGCGCGCAATACCCGCCTGTTCGAGAACCACCGGATCGCAGCCGTCGCCGATTACCGCGACGTTTGTATCCAGCAGCATCTCAAGCACTTTCGCTTTGCGCTCATTCTTCTCAATCACCACGACTTCGTGGCCTTGTTTCATAAGCGCCCGCGTGAGATACGATCCGACCTTTCCGCCGCCGACGATCAATATAAAGAGCGGTTTAGCGTTCATGCGGTCATTCTGGCGGTGGCGATTTCGGCGTGAAAGAGCTGCGCGAACTCCGAGATGGCTTCGGGTGCAACGATTGCGTTCACTTCATCGCCTTCGGCAAGCACGGTGTCATTGGTCGCAACACGCACGGTACTCCCGGAGCGTACTGCCGCGATTCGAATGAGTCCGGGCCGCTCCACGTCGCCGACGCGTTTTCCGGCCTCGGAAGCGGGGACGCCGGCGGTTAGCGAAGTGACCCTGCCGAAGTCAAACGACTGCAGCGTATCCCACGGCGCCTCCATGAGAACATCGCGAATGACTTTCGCGCCCATTGTGGTTGGACAGACTGTTTCAATTCCGAGTTCGCGATACATCGCGCCTCGGGGCGGATCGTAGATGCGGGCGACGATCTTTTTAATTTTGAACATGCGCTGCGCGATAAGTGCGGCCATGACGTTGCGGTTATCGCCGTTGGTGACGGCGATAAAGCCACCCGCGGTTGCGGCGCCGGCGCGCTTGAGGACGTCGTAATCGATCCCGGTTCCAACCACGACATGACCCTTAAAGCGTTCGCCAAGCCGTTTGAAAGCATTCGGATCCTCATCGACGACGATGACTTCGTGGCTGTCAGCATCGAGGAGTTTGGCAAGGGCGGAGCCGACACGTCCGCAACCGACGATCAGATATCTCATTCGCGAATTGCTAGCCATTCGAACTGCTCGGGAAGTTTCCCCCGAAAAGCAGGAGCGCCGTGCGGGTCTGCGAACCAAGTGGAGTTTTGTCGGGGCGTGGCTCAGCTTGGTAGAGCGCTGCGTTCGGGACGCAGAGGTCGCAGGTTCAAATCCTGTCGCCCCGATAGTTTTTCTTCCGGCGGCGGCTGGAGATCCAAAGAGAATGCGTGTTTTCCAGATTTAGCCCCGCGTCCCGGCGTGTACTGCGTGCTGCTGAGCAAGAGTGCCGGAACCACAACCACTACTACGTCGGCGCCGAACACGTCTTGCTGGCGCTGCTTGAAGAACACGACCCCGCCGTTCTCGCCTGCTTGCTCGAACAAGATGTCGATTTCTCCGATATCCATGCCGAAGCGCGCCGGGCGCTTGGAACCGGCGAGGATCGGATGTGGGAGGGTATCTTGGTCACGCCCCGGGTCCGCAAAATTGTGGCCTTAGCCGAAAGCCACGCCGTCGGCCGGGAGGTCGAGCCGCTCGATCTGCTTGAAGCGCTGCGCAGCGAAGGCGGCAGCTTGGCCGCGGAAATCTTGCGGCGGGTCGCCTGGTCCCCGCGTTCTTCCGCTAGTCAACCGTAAGGAGTTCCGTGCAGCACATCGCAGTCTATTTCACGAGCTTGATCGACCATGTCGGGTACCTCGGTCTGTTCGTTGCGATGGCACTTGGCAACATCGGCGCCCCAATCGGAAGTGAGGTTGTCTTGCCCGCCGCAGGCGCGCTGGTGGCAACCGGGCACCTCTCGAACCTTTGGCTGACGATTGCGGTCGCCGTGATCGGCGAGTTGACCGGCGCAAGCGCCGGGTACGCGATCGGCCGCTACGGAGGCCGCCCATTCATCCATAAATACGGCCCGTATGTGCGCTTTCATGAAAAAGAACTCGCCTACGTTGACGGCTTCTTTGCCAAGTACGGCAGCTTCGCGATTTTTCTGTGCCGGTTTATTCCGGTCATTCGCGGAATCGTTTCGATTCCGGCCGGAATCTGCCGAATGCCGCTCGTACCCTTCTATTTGTGGTACGCGGTCGGGTCGCTGGGATTTTGCGGCATCTTGATCTACCTAGGCAACGTGCTCGGCAATCATCTCGATCAAGTGGTTCCGCAACTGCATCGCTATGCAACCGCGATCCTGGTTGCTGCGGTCGTTATTGCTGTGACCTATCTTTTGCTCGCCTGGCGCAGGAAGAAGCTCGCTTCAACATAGCGCGCTTGGAAGGACCCTTGTGAGCCGCGAAGACTCGACGCTCGCGCAAACGCTCAGTCAGATGCCGGACGCTCCCGGCGTGTATATGATGCTGGATAGGGCCGGCGAGATTCTCTATATCGGCAAAGCCGTTTCGCTGCGCAGCCGGGTGCGTTCGTACTTTCAAGATAGTGCCGCGCACGTGCTGCGCACACAGCACATGGTTGCGCGCGTTTTTGACGTGCGGACCATTGTGGTTTCGAACGAAGTCGAAGCGCTGATCTTAGAGGCCAACCTGATCAAGCGCCATCAGCCGCCGTTCAACGTGCGCCTGCGGGACGACAAACGCTATCCGTATCTCAAAGTGACGAGCGAACCGTTTCCGCGCGTGGTTTTTACGCGAGTTGTTAAGGACGACGGAGCTCGGTACTTCGGCCCCTACACCAACGCGCACGGCCTGCGCGAGTTGATCGATCTGGTGCGCCTGGTATTTCCGCTGCGAACCTGCCGCGAACCGATTGACGGACGACGCGCGCGACCGTGCCTGCAATATCATATCAAGCGCTGCTTGGCACCGTGCGTTGGCTATCAGAGCGAAGCCGAATACGACGCGATGGTCGATGAAGTCGTCCTGTTCTTAGAAGGGAAGCAAGAGTCGCTGCTACGGCGTCTGCAAACCGACATGACGAGCGCGGCCGAGCAGTATAACTTCGAGAGCGCGGCTCGTCTGCGAGATCGTATCGTGCAGGTTCGTCGCGTGACCGAGGGCCAGAAAGTCGTCTGGCGATCGCGGCTCGATATGGATCTGATTGCGACTGCGCGCGCGCAAGGCCAAGCTTGCATGCAAGTCTTTATGGTGCGCGGCGGAAAACTGATCGCACAAGAACACTTCATTCTGGATGGCGTCCACGACCAAAGCCAACAAGTGCTGTTCTCGGAGTTTCTGAAACAGTTTTATACCGCGCGAACCGCGGGCGCTGCCGACGCGGCCGATCCGCCAAACGCGCGCGCAAATGAATCTCCAACGCCGCGCAAAGCCAAAGCGCGCGTCGGTCACGCAAGCGCCATCCCGAAAGAGATTCTTGTGCAGGCGCTTCCCGGCGACAATAGCGTGATCGAAATGTGGCTTACCGAGTTCAAAGGTCAGCGGGTGCGCGCGCTCGTGCCGCAGCGAGGTCCGCGAGCCGAGTATCTGCGGCTGGTCGAAAAGAATGCTGAGCAAAATCTAAAAGCGTTTCTCGCGCATCAGGAAGTACAGGAGAGCGCGCAGGCGCGATCTCTCTCAGAACTCGCTGCCGCGCTGAATCTGCCTGAGCCGCCGCATCGCATCGAATGTTACGACATCTCCAATATTCAGGGCACCAATCCTGTTAGTTCGATGGTCGTATTCGTCGAGGGGCGCGCGAAGAAGAGCGAATATCGCAAGTTCAAAATTCAGTACGACAAGGGGCCGAACGACTTTGCAATGATGCAAGAAACGCTGCGCCGCCGCTTACGGTATTTGCGAACCAAGACCGACGCCGATATGCTGGCGCACGACGGCGATACTGCGGGAGCCGCTGCTGAAAACAAACTTGCCAAGACACTGCTGAATAAGGAGAAGTTCAACAAGAAGCCCGACCTGCTGCTGATCGACGGCGGCAAAGGCCAGCTCGGCGCCGTCGTCCAGGTGCTCGAAGAGTTGGATATGACCGGCGTTCCGGTTGCGGGTTTAGCGAAGGAGCACGAGTGGCTGTATCTGCCGGGGCAGGCCGAGCCGATCGTGCTGCCGCCGAACTCCGCCGGTTTGCACTTGGTGATGCGGCTGCGGGATGAGGCCCATCGCTTCGCGATCAGCTTTCACCGGCAGCGGCGCGATCAGGCGATGACGCGCTCGGTGCTCGACTCGCTCGAAGGTGTCGGGCCGGTTCGCAAGAAGCGCTTACTTACGGCCTTCGGGTCGGCGGCGGCGATTAAACGGGCAAGTCTCGATGAGATCGCCGCGGTCAAGGGGATGACGCCCTCTTTGGCGTCACGCATTAAAACTGCAATGGGGGAATAGAATGCATCTCTTACTCCGTTTTATCGTCAGTGCGATCGTACTCGGCCTAATTCTCAACTTCGTTCCGGGCTTTCACAACGCTGCCGGCGTGCAGCAATTCGGTATCGGAACAATCTTGATCGTTGCGATCGTCTTTGGAATCATCAACGCGCTGATTGGGCCGATTTTGCGGCTGCTCAGCGCTCCGCTCACCTGGATCACGCACGGCCTGTTCTCCATAGTCGTCAACTGGATACTCTTCGGCCTCACCGTTTGGATCGTGCCCAATGTCAAAGGCGGCTGGCTGCCGACGCTGATCGGCGCGATAATCATGATGATCGTCACCACGATTATCGCCGAAATGTGGAAACCGCGCTCGGAGACCGTCTCAGCCTAGCCGCCGAAACCGCGATGCAGCCGGGAGCGTAAGCCGGAGTGGAACTCCGGCTTGCGTTACAATGTTATAGTAGATGGACGCGGGGCTGAGCTAGGTTCGACGGGAAGATCCGCGGTTCGTGTAAGCAGGCGGAGTTGCGAGCTCTCCTAAAACGATCGCAAGCGTTATAC
>JALYVT010000153.1 GCA_030853105.1 Vulcanimicrobiota bacterium | reverse complement strand
GTCGCAATCTGCTTGAATTCGGGACCATGGAAGCCGCGCGTCGCTCCCCGCGCGTGTACGTTCCCGTCGCTATGCCCGTGACCATGACTATGGCCATGTCCGCCGCTCGTTCGAAGCTCGCGCAGCGACGAGAGCGCGATCCACGAGCCAAAAGCGATTAAAGCGATACTGGAAACGATCGAGACGAGGTTCCCAAACCTCGTTGCAAACGCAACGCCGGCGATCCAGACGACCAGACCGATCAGCAGAGTCGAAACGGTGTGACCGGTACCGGCAATGAGGGCTGCGCGCGCGACTTCCTGCTTGGTCCAACCTTGTTGGCGGGCGATGAGCGTAATCGGCACCCAATGGTCCGGGACGACGGTATGCAGCACCCCCACGGCTGCGACGGCGCCGATAAGCAGCAACTCCGGTCCCGCGATCACGTGGCGTCTCCTTCATGGCCGTGCCTGTGGTCGAAGTCGTCGTGGCCGTGCTCGTGTCCGTGCTCGTGGAACGCAATATCGAGCTTTCGGTCGAAGGCATCCGCGATACGGCAGAGCGTCGTTAGGCTCGGGAGATGCTCGCCGCCTTCAAAGCGCGAAATCATGGACTCGGTCATGCCGAGCCGAGTCGCGAGCTGCTTTTGTGTTTCTCCACGCTCGCCGCGCAAAGCGGCCAACTGTTGTGCGAATCGCGCTGCAAGGGCAATCGCGGGATTCGCCCTCGCGCGCTTTCCACGAGGCGAAGTTTTACGAACTGAACGCTGAGGCACCGACCCAACTTAGCATATTTGCTACGCTTACGCAGCGGTTATTGTCACAGACGCGGGTTTTTACCATAAACAGATTTTTTTCGGACAACGCGGCTTGATCTCTGTTGGCTCGGCCGATGGTGGTCGACCGTTAGCGCCGGTAGACTTTGCTTGACTTGAGCGAGTCTGCGAAACGAGCTGAGTCAGCTCGAAGGAACGCCACGCTTAGCGATCCGAGATAGGCTTGCAGAGCCCACCCCATCTGGGGTAGAATGCGGAAAGATGAAATCACGCAAGAGTAGTCTGCCGGTTCATAAGAAGCAGTCCATCTTGAACCGCCTCAAGACGGCTCGAGGCCATCTCGACGGCATTATCAAGCTTGTCGAGGATGACACCTATTGCGTTCAAGTCATCAAGCAGATCGCGGCGGTTCGCGGCGCACTCGACCGCGTCAGCCGCATCGAGCTTGAAAACCACCTCGAGCACTGCGTCGTAGAGCAGATCCAAGCCGGTGAGTCGGCGGCCGCACTTGCTGAGGTCGCCGAGATTCTCGGTTTACGTCAGCAAATCGCATGATGCGTAGCTGCTACCGCTCGAAGCTTGTAGCGACCGAACAGGGGAGAATGAAGAAATGCGTCGTGTAAATGGTGCGTCGACGAACCTTGCCACACCGGAGAATCAAGCGATTCTAGAAACCGATATCGATCCGGTGTGTGGCATGCAAGTCGATACAAAAACGTCGGAACACCGGTTCGAGCGCGGCGATTACGTTTTTCATTTTTGTTCGGCAGGCTGCCGTGTCAAATTTGCTGCGGACGCGGAAAAGTATCTTCATCGACCCGAAGCGCCCACACCCGCCGCCACGACGGACGTGATCTACACGTGCCCGATGCACCCGCAGATTCGCCGCGATGCGCCGGGGAACTGCCCGATTTGTGGGATGACCCTCGAGCCGCTAATTGCCACTGCGGAAGCGCAGCCGAATCACGAACTAACGGACATGACGCGCCGACTGTGGGTCGGCCTCGTCTTAGCCCTGCCCGTCTTCGTGCTCGAGATGGGCGGCCACATCCCGTGGCTTGGCTTGCATCGCTTCGTGCCGCCGTCGATCGCGACGTGGATCGAATTCGTCTTAGCGACGCCCGTCGTCATTTGGGCCGGCTGGCCGTTCTTCGAACGAGGCTGGGCATCGATCGTAAACCGAAGCCTCAACATGTTTAGCTTGATTGCGCTCGGCACGGGCTCGGCGTATCTCTACAGTGTGGTCGCGACCTTGGCCCCAGGCATTTTTCCAAGGGGATTTCACGGCATGGACGGCACGGTCGCAGTCTATTTCGAGGCGGCCGCGGTCATCACGGTCCTCGTGCTCCTCGGACAGGTCCTCGAACTACGCGCGAGAGAGCAAACCGGCGGGGCGATCCGTGCGCTCCTCAATCTCGCGCCCAAGAGCGCTCGCCGAGTGACGACTAGCGGCGACGACGAAGAGATTGCACTCGATCAAGTCCACGTCGGCGATCGGCTGCGCGTGCGGCCCGGCGACGGCGTGCCGGTCGATGGCGAGGTTTTGGTCGGCACGAGTGCCGTCGACGAGTCGATGGTCACGGGTGAGTCGATGCCCGCCGCAAAGACAACCGGCGACAAGCTCATTGGCGGCACGCTGAACGGCACCGGGGCGCTGGTCATGCGCGCCGAAAAAATCGGTTCCGATACGATGTTGTCTCGCATCGTCGCAATGGTCGCTGAAGCGCAGCGCAGTCGTGCTCCGATCCAGCGCATGGCCGACACGGTTGCCGGCTACTTCGTACCGGCGGTCTTGGGCGTGGCGGCCATCGCTTTCATCGCATGGGCCATTTGGGGGCCGGCGCCCGCACTCGCCTACGCGCTAATTGCGGCGGTATCGGTCGTCATCATCGCCTGCCCATGCGCACTTGGCCTTGCAACGCCGATGAGCATCGGCGTTGCCGTTGGAAAAGGCGCCAGCGCCGGTGTGCTAATTAAATCGGCCGAAGCGCTAGAGCGCCTTGAAAAAGTAAACGTGCTGGTTGTCGATAAAACCGGCACGTTGACTGAGGGCCGCCCACAGGTGACCGCTATTTTGCCCGCCGGCGGCATGTCGGAAGTCGGCATCCTCGGAGTGGCCGCGAGCCTCGAACGTCAGAGTGAACATCCGCTCGCTGCAGCGATCGTCGCGGCAGCACGCGAGCGTAAGATCGATTTAACGGAACCCACAAATTTTGCCTCGCTGACGGGCAAGGGTGTTACGGGTACCGTTAGCGGCCGCGCGGTGGCGCTGGGCAATGCGAAGCTCCTGGCCGAGCTCGGCGTGATGAACACGGATCTTGCGGCCGGAGCAGATAAACTACGCGCAGACGGCGCGACCGCTCTGTTTCTTGCCGTCGACGGGAAGGCGGCTGGGGTTATCGCTATTTCGGATCCGGTCAAGCCAAGTGCCGGTGCTGCGCTCGAGCGGTTACGTACCGACGGCTTGCGAGTCGTCATGCTCACTGGTGATAATATCACGACGGCGCAGGCGGTCGCGCGCAAGCTCGGCATTGTCGACGTCGAGTCTGACGTGCTGCCGGAAGACAAGCACCGCATCGTTCGCGACCTTAAGGCGAAGGGGCAAATTGTAGCGATGGCCGGCGACGGTGTGAATGATGCGCCGGCGCTTGCTGCGGCGGACGTCGGGATCGCGATGGGCACGGGCACCGACGTTGCGATCCAAAGTGCCGGAGTTACTTTAGTCAAAGGCGACCTGGCCGGCATCGTTCGAGCGCGAATGCTCAGCCGCCTGACGATGCGCAACATTCGCGAAAATCTGGTCTTTGCGTTTGCTTACAACGTCATCGGCATTCCCATCGCAGCGGGTGTCCTGTATCCAACGTTTGGGATTTTGTTGAGCCCGATTATTGCCGCGCTCGCAATGTCGTTCAGCTCGGTATCGGTCATTGCAAACGCGTTGCGGCTGCGCTCGATAAAACTTTAGGCTGCAAACAGTATCGGCCTGAACCACGTGCGGCCACATTTTTTGATACTACAATGCGCGTGGTCGTGTCCGCCGCCGCGCTGCTTGCGCTTGGACGATTCCGCCGTAACCTTGATGCGCGACGCCCATGGCAGCACGGCTGCGACGTGCGCGTCCTCAGAGCGTGCGAGACCCCCGGCTCGCTGACGCCCACGATGGCTGCGAGGTCGCACGTGATACGCGTCGGAAACGAGTGGTTAAAAAGGCAGCGGACGTTGCACACATCGACAGCGCGCGAAGGGGGTGTGCAGGACGGCGTGGCTTCGGTCCCAATCGAACCGGAAGGCATGATATTTGTATGCGCTAGGCACAACCCCGCGCCGCGGGCGTATTTTTGGAAGGTCGCATCGACGATGTATGGTGCCTTGGCGTTGCTTGTTACGCTGGCAGTGTTGCCCGCGGCGGTTTCGGCGGATAGCATAGCGACGCCGAAGCCGACCTCAAGCCCAGGCCCAAGTGCTACTGCTGCTCCGAGCCTCTCAGCGCCGCCCGAAGCTGCGGACGATCCATGCGGCGGATCTACACGCCTGCTGGCGTCGCTCGATCGCCCAACGGTCGGTTTCAGTACGTGTGTCGCCCCGGTAGGTTCTGCCATACTCGAGGAAGGCTACCAAATCAATACACAGGGTGGCCCGGCGGCGAGCGTTAGCTCGACGTATCCTCAAGGCTTTCAGCGCTTCGGTATTTTGCCGCGCCTCGAGATCGACCTTATCGGGCCAAACTTCAATCGCGTTCGGAGCGACGCGGGCATCTCGAGCGGGTTCTCGGATCTTGGCGTCGGCTTTAAGTATCAATTTCAACAGAAGACGAAAGTGCAGTGGGCGGTTGACGCGCTCCTCACCGCGGCGACCGAAGCAAGCGCCTTCACTGCCGGCGCTCCAACGGAACAACTCAATCTGAACATCGCCTATCCGCTGAGCGCAAATGTCGGAATCGGGACGACGATCGGCTTTGCATCAACGAGCGGCGCGCCGTCGAATGGCGGCGCCGCAACGGCATCGAGTACCGCACCCACGTACTCACGTTATGGCGCGATCGTCCCTTCCATCGTCGTGACGGATCAGATCAACCACTTGACGCAACTGTACGCCGAGTATGTCAATCCGACGAAGATTGCGCCCGACCTCGGCGGCCGATCCTTTACCGACTTCGGCATTCAGCGGTTGTTCGGCCAGTACGTTGAGGTCGATGCGGAGTATGGCATCGATTTTACGCCGATTCAAGGCTCGCGCTTTCGCTACGTCGGCCTCGGTTTCGGCCTTTACATCAAATAGCGTTCACGATCGACGGGCTCCAGGTTGTTCCACCGGGCGTAATGGATAAGGCACGCGAGACGGCCGGCGTTTCTTTCAATTTATCGCAGAACGATACGAACGTAAATCGGCTGTAATCGCGAGCAATCTTCCAGTCGCCCGCGTAAACAAGAGTCGGTCAGGTTTCTCCAGGTAAGCCCGCTTTTACTCGCGTTTCGTCGACCGAAGATTCTCATTATATGCCTTTTCAGCACGCGTGAGCAGCCCAGGGGCGCCGAGGTGCTCGCAGCAAGCAGCGAATCTATCGGTGGGTCCGCGCCACTCTAGTTCGTCGACATTCGTAAAAAGCTGCGCATCGCTTCGAAGGGTTGCCAATGCCTTGAACGACAGTGCCTCGCTGCGCCGCTCGCCAA
>JALYVT010000152.1 GCA_030853105.1 Vulcanimicrobiota bacterium | reverse complement strand
GGCTGCTGAAATTGCGCATGGTGCCGGAAAGAAAGTCAGTCTCTCACTCTCGGATGCCTTCTGTGTAATCCGCCATCGTTCTGCGTTTCAGCGTTTGGTTGATTGCCATGTCGATATTCTCTTTGGCAACGACGGCGAGTTCGCGGCGCTGCTCGAAACCAATACGCTGGACGAAGCCGTTCGAGATATTCGAAGACTTACCGATCTAGCAATAATTACGCGCGGTCCGGAAGGCTCGATAATCGTCACGCCGGACGACGCTATCGAGATTTCGGCTGTGCCGGTGAAACGGGTGGTCGATACGACCGGCGCTGGAGACCTCTACGCGGCCGGATTTCTCCATGCCTACACACAGGGCAAGTCGCTGATTGAATGCGGAGAGCTCGGAAGCGCCCTGGCTGCCAAAATAATCTGCCATGTGGGTGCGCGTCCGCAGACGCCCTTCTAGTCTCCGCGGCGCCGGTGACTGAACAATCGCAGGCGATTTCAAAATGACGCGCGGCCGCCAGGGCGGTGACGAACGGCTGCAGTTTCATGGTTACTTTGCGGGGCAATCCTTTAGCAGCGTTAAGCCATCGGGGGTGGTATGCTTAAGGACGTATTGCACCAGCGGCGGTTCGCCGACGGCCTTGTCCGCGGGCGGTAGCTGCATTGGAATCGGGTCGCCGCTGCCGATGTTTCGATCCGAGAACGGAAACGCCGCTTCGCTCGGCCAGTAGAATTGATAGTCGAGATTGACAGCTTGATTGCTGCCGTCGGGAAAGTTGACCACCATACGAATATCTTGGTAGAAGCCGCCGGTGCGCTTGTCGTATTTCGGCGTGTTGATGTTGATGAACTCGACAAAACCGCACGGCTCGTTGGCCGCCGGCGGTCCGCCGTTTCCATTGCCGACGCCGCCCTCGCCGTTGCCGCCGGTTCCCGTGCTGCCGCCTCCGGTTCCGTGTCCGGCATGTCCCGCGCCAATTGCACCGCCGCGATCCCAAACCGGGACGCTAACGCTATGCTTGCTGCGGTGAATTCGCACGGTCGGTGCCGCCGCTCCCTCAGTGCGCAACGCTTTTTTGGGGGCGGGGTTCACGATTTTGGGAACCGGACGCGGGGTTGAAAAAAACACCGGATGTATATGCACGATCGGAGGAGGTGTCGGTTTTGGCGTCGGCCGAGGCGCCGGTGTCGGTCGGTGTTCGATTCTCACGAGGCGCGCGATCGTCACTTTTTCGGGCGGAGTCGGAGCCGGGGCGAGAAGTGGCGGCCACCCGCCCGCAACGATCTCAATAATCGCAAGCGCAATCGCAAGCGAAATCAAGCCTCGCCGCCGGTCGTCCTCTCCAAATAAAAAAGTGAGCCATCCGCGCACGACGGACGGCTCACCAATTGGCCTATGCAGTGCGAACTTGCCTCAGCGGTTATTTCGGGTACGCGCCGTAGGTTTGGAAGTACCATCTGCTCAGTTGCTGATCGGTCGGATAGTAACCGTACTTGTGGTAGTACCACTGACGATATGCCGATTGCCGACGCGAGACCTCACGCTGTTCGGCACGTTTCGCGCGAACTTTGTGATTATAATTGGTGACCAAAATCGCTGCGGCTGCACCGCCGAGAAGAATGTTTCGGGTGCTGGCTGCGCCGTCGGCGAACGCCGGAGCCACGGCTCCGAGGCTCAGTGCCGAGGCGAGTGCCGCCGCCAGTATTTTGTGTTTAAGATTCATGTTCGAGTCCTTTCCCAACGCCTTTACGCTTAAAACGAAAAGGCACCAGAAAGCGTTCCCCGAATGCGCACGCGTGTGGACATTCAGAGTTATATAAGAGCGATCCCGGACTTCCCGATTCCCGGAATCCTTTTCCGTGATATTACTCCTCTTTTGCAAGATGCGAAAGCCTTTGCGGCTGCAATCGACCTCTTTGTCGATAAATACAAGGGCCAAAACATCGATTACGTGGTCGGCGTGGAGGCCCGCGGCTACATGCTCGGCGCGCCGCTGGCCTATGCAATCGGTGCTGGGTTTGTTCCGGTGCGCAAGCCAGGCAAGCTCCCTTATAGCAAACTCAGCGAATCGTACGCGCTCGAATATGGGACGAACTCGCTCGAAATCCATGAGGATGCGGTCGGCAAGGGCGCACGCGTCCTGGTTGTCGACGATCTGCTGGCGACCGGGGGGACGGCTGCCGCTACCCGCAAGCTGATCGAACGCCTAGGTGCCGAGATTGTCGGATTCGGTTTCCTGATCGAACTGGGCGACCTCAAAGGCCGCGCAGCCCTAACAGGTCTCGACGTCACCGCCTTCCTCTCGTACTAATACTAGGGACGCCGACAGCAGATTATCCGCGCGGATCGGACGGAGATCGCAATCCATTGCATCCGTGCGGGTGGTTGTGGCAGTATTAAGCTTAAGATGACCATTGCGGAGCTGACGGCCAAAGTTCAGGTATACGACCCGTCGGTGGACGGCTCGTGGCTTACGCGCGTGTATGAGGTCGCCAATACCGCTCACGAAGGCCAGCGTCGGGCCTCGGGCGAGGGGTACATTGAGCATCCGCTGGCGGTTGCCGGGATCCTAGCCGATCTTGAGATGGACCGCGCCACAATTGCGGCCGCGCTGCTCCACGATGTTGTTGAAGATACCACGATTACCGGCGACCAGGTAAGCGCCGAGTTCGGCGACGAGATAGCGGCGCTGGTTGACGGCGTGACCAAACTCACGCGCATCCCCTATCAGTCCAAAGAAGAAGCGCAGGTCGAGAACCTGCGCAAGATGTTCATGGCGATGGCAAAAGACATCCGCGTCATCATCATCAAGCTGGCCGACCGGCTGCACAATATGCGCACACTGGCAAGTTTGCCCAGCACAAAGCAGCAGTCGATCGCGCGCGAAACTCTGGACATCTATGCGCCGATCGCGCATCGCCTGGGAATCTGGAAGATTAAATGGGATATGGAGGACCTGTGCCTTCGCTATCTCGATCCCGAAGGCTATCGTGATATTGTCGAGCGCGTTGCGAAGACCCGAACCGAACGCGAAAATGCGGTCGATTCGGTTATTGTTGCACTCAAAGCGCAGTTCGAGCAGCTCAAAATCAACGCTGAAATTCAAGGTCGGCCAAAGCACTTCTACTCGATCTACAATAAGCTGAAAAAAGGTCGCGACTTCTCGACGATCTACGATCTGACCGCGATTCGAATCATTGTTGATACCGTCAAAGACTGCTACGGGGCGCTGGGCGTCGTACACTCGGCCTGGACGCCACTGCCTGGACGTTTCAAAGACTACATCGCGATGCCGAAGCCCAATATGTACCAGTCGCTGCACACCACGGTCGTCGGACCGAACGGCGAACCGCTTGAGATTCAGATTCGTACCTGGGAGATGCATCGCACGAGCGAATACGGGATCGCAGCGCATTGGCGTTACAAAGAGGGCGGCAAGCCGGACCAGTTCGAGAACAAACTTTCGTGGCTGCGTGCGCTGCTCGAATGGCAAAAAGACATGCGCGATTCGCGCGTCTTTATGGAAAACCTCAAGCTCGATCTGTTCGACAATCAGGTCTTTGTGTTTTCGCCGCGTGGCGATGTGTTTAGTATGGCCGCGCACGGCACGCCGCTCGACTTCGCTTATCTCGTCCATACCGATGTCGGCAATCACTGCGTCGGCGCGCGTGTGAATGGGCGTATTGTCGCGCTCGATACAGCGCTGCAGAACGGTGACATCTGCGAGATATTGGTCAACAAGAACTCCGGTCGGCCGTCGCTCGGCTGGCTGTCGATCGTTAAGACGAGCAGCGCCAAGCATAAAATCAAGCAGTGGTTTCGCAAGGAAAGTCGCGAGGAGAACGTGCTTGCGGGTCAAGAAGCGCTCGAACAGGAACTTGCTCGCCGACGTTTGAGCCTGGATGCGGCGCGCGGAGACGTCATCGAGCGAATCGCAAACCGGATGAACTATGCGAGCCCGAGCGATCTGTTTGCAGCGATCGGTTTCGGGGATGCCTCGGCGCAATCGATTGCTAATCGGCTGCGCGATGAACTCAAAAGCGAAAATATCGTCGATATTTCTAAAGTCGGGCGGCCGCAATCGGTTTCGCGCCGCGTTACGCGCAAGACCAGCGGCATTCGAATAGCCGGCGTCGACGACGTGCTCGTGCGTCTCTCCAAATGCTGCAGCCCGGTACCGGGCGACCCCATTATGGGGTATGTGACAATTGGGAAAGGCGTCTCGGTGCATCGCGCGGATTGCCCGAATGTTGCCTATATGAACGCCACGCCCGAACGCATTCTGCAAGCGACGTGGCAGGGCAAGATCGAGATCACCCACTCGGTTGACGTTGAAATCGAGGCCGCCGATCGTCCCTCGCTGCTGCAGGATGTGATGGGCGTCTTTGCGGAGCTAAAAACCCAAGTCAGCTCGGTGACGGCGCGCGTTAAGCGTGATCAAATTGCGGTGGTGAGCCTAACGGTGCAGATTCGCGATCTGGATCATCTGCATTCGATTCTGCGCAAACTCGAAGGGCTGCGCGATATCCGCCGCGTCTACCGCGTCACCAAACGCGAAGCCAGAGCGAGCAGCTAAGATTCTCTCAATCGGTCACGAAGCGGCGCTTGCCGGTGCGGCGCTCGTTGCGGGTGCGCTCAATAGCGTTGCCGGCGGCGGCAGCTTCATCACATTTCCCGCATTGCTCTTTGCCGGAGTTGCTCCGATCAACGCCAACGCGACAAGCAACGCAGCGCTGTGGGTCGGAACGATCGGCAGCGCGAGCGGATACCGCGAAGAGATCGTGCGCTATCGTCATCTTATGGCCGCGGTGATCGCGGTTAGCCTGGTCGGCGCGTTGATCGGCGCGATTCTCCTGATTCGTACGCCGCCGCATCTTTTCACGCGGCTGATTCCGTTTCTGCTTTTGTTTGCGTGGCTGGTCTTTCTCTTCAGCCCATATCTGAAGAAGCCGCCGGTGGAGGCGCCGCAGCGGCATTCGCCGGTTCAACTCGTCCTGCAATTCTTGGTCGCGATTTATGGCGGGTACTTCGGCGGCGGCATGGGATTCATAATGCTGGCGATTCTCTCATTCTCCGGCCTGCCGAATATGAACGCCATGAACGCAATCAAGAACGCACTCGCGGTCGTCATCAACGGCGCGGCGCTTGTTCCGTTTATCATTGTCGGTATCGTGGAGTGGCCGCAAGCCCTTATTATGGCGATCTTCGCCGTCGCGGGTGGCTACTTCGGCTCGCGATTCTTCCGCCGCATTCCCTCGCGCTATACTCGCGCCGCCGTCCTCGTTATCGGAGCCGCAATGACCGCAGTGTTCTTTATCAAAACCTTCGCTTAGGCAAACGTCGTTTGCTCGAGACGCCGGGGTGTGGTAGGATAGCCAGGTTTCCGGCCCGACTCGGGCTCGGACCCACTGCGGATTCGCTTCCGCACGCTTCGCGTGCTCAGCGAGTC
>JALYVT010000151.1 GCA_030853105.1 Vulcanimicrobiota bacterium | reverse complement strand
AACCGACGAAGTTTACGGCGATGTGCAGTCCGGCGAATCGGGGGAGGACGACCCGCTTCGACCCCGCAGCCCCTACTCCGCAAGCAAAGCCGGCGGCGATCTCCAGGTACTGGCATACTGGAGCACCTTTGAAACTCCCGTCTTGATAACCCGCGGCAGCAATACCTACGGGCCGTATCAATACCCCGAAAAGCTTATTCCGCTGTTCATTTCCAATCTTATCGACGACCAGCTGGTTCCGGTTTACGGCGACGGGCTGCAGATTCGAGATTGGCTGCATGTTGACGATCATGCGCGTGGAATTTTGCACATTCTCGAACATGGTGAACTTGGAAACATCTACAACATCGGAGGCGGCAATCCGCATAACAATTTGGAGATTACCGAACGTTTGGTTAATGGCTGCGACCGCTCAATGCAAACGCATGTCAATCACGTGCAAGACCGTGCGGGACACGATCGACGTTACGCGATCGATACCGCCAAAGCCCGCGCAATCGGCTGGGCTCCGCAAGTTCCGTTTGAGACCGGGCTACAGTCAACTATTGCCTGGTACACCGCCAACGAAGCGTGGTGGCGCCCACTCAAATCGGGGGAGTTCATGGACTATTATAGACGGCAGTATGCGCAGCGTTAAACGGAGCCTGAAGGTATGAAAGGCGTCATTCTCGCCGGCGGCTTGGGCTCGCGGCTGCGGCCGCTCACGAAGGTTACCAACAAACATCTTTTGCCGATCTACGATAAGCCGATGATCTATTATCCGATCGAAACGCTCTGTAAAGCGGGTATTAAAGATATTATGATCGTTACCGGCGGAAACTCGGCCGGCGATTTTTTGCGGCTGCTCGGAAACGGCAGCGAGTTTGGGCTTAAGGACATCTACTACACCTATCAAGAAGGCGAAGGCGGCATCGCCGACGCTCTCAAGCTCTGCGAACACTTTGCCGAAGGCCATCGCATCGCCGTCATACTCGGCGACAACATCATCCAGGACGACATTTCGCCGTTCGTGCGTAAGTTCGAAGAACAGAATTCGGGCGCGCGCATCTTGCTAAAGGAAGTCTCCGACCCCGAACGCTTCGGCGTTCCCGAACTAGACGGCGACCGGATCGTGCAGATCGAAGAGAAACCCGCTCATCCAAAGAGTCAATACGCTGTAACCGGCATCTATATGTACGATCGGCGCGTCTTCGATTTCTGCCGCCGGCTCAAACCCTCATCGCGCGGCGAACTAGAGATCACCGACGTCAACAACGCCTATATCGAAGAGGGCGATCTCTATTACGACATTCTCTCGGGCTGGTGGACCGACGCAGGCCAATTCGAGAGCTTGCACCACGCCTCCATGCTGGTCGCGGATTCGCGTTCACCGCTCACAAACGTTGTGCGGCAATCGTGAACTCCAAACACGTTGCGTACATTGGTGGTAGTTGACCGAGCTGGTCGAGGCGCTTCAATTCTTGCGCGAGAGAAACCACGTCTGAGTCCGATCGGTAGATAATCGGATCAGCCGGTATGGTGCCGGAAAACGGTCGAATCTGAGCGTTGTAGTGTTCCCTGAGAATATTCGTCTGAATGCGGCAGCCCAAACTCTGCAGAATCGCTGTGACTTCCGGCGCCGTAATATAGAAAAACGTTCCAATGCCGGCCGCCGGGCGACCCATGGCCTGCGTCCATCGCCGCGACTGTTCCGGCGGCATAAACCGAGGCCACGGCATGCAATAGTGCGTATCATACGACATACGATAGTCGGGCGCACGAAGTTCTAACCATCCGCCGCGTTTGGTAATGCGCACGGCTTCGTACAGGACCGAACGCAGATCCGACACATGTTCCAGAACATGATAGCTGCTGACAAGATCAAATTTTTCGTCCGGGAAGGGCAAATTTCCGGCGTCATCAATGCTCACTCGATCTGCCCATTCGGCTGGATAACCGGACGCCGCTGCCCAGGTTTTCGCGAGCTTAATCTTTTGCTGGTCCAAATCAATGCCTCGGGCGTCGTGACCGCAGGTGAGCGCCTTGAATACCATCGTCCCGGGACCGCAACCCAAATCGAGTACCGCAAGCTGCCGTTTCAAAATGGAAGGATCGCCGGTGGTCGAGGGCAGCTCCTCCAGGCGGAAGTTATGTGCGTTTGGATCGATCAGGAATCGAAATAAGTTTTCGTAAAGCGGCCCGGAGCTCGGCAGTCCGTACATCGCAACGCTCTCGTCCATAAGCCGGCGTGCTTGGGCGTGAAACGAGTCGAGCGTTATCGGCGATGAGAACGTGCTATCCAACCCTAAGAATCTCGGTTATTGCAGGCTTAAAACTTAGGTGCCGTCCTAAGAGTTTTCTCGGGATGCATCGAACCTTAGGCGCGTGGCAGTCCCTCCCGATTCTCGAACGGCAGTCGTCATTCAGCCTTCGTACATTCCATGGCGTGGCTACTTCGATCTTATTCGAAGGGCCGACGTGTTCGTATTTTACGACGACGTACAGTATGACAAACATGGGTGGCGGAATCGTAATCAAATTAAGACGCCGGACGGTTTGCGTTGGCTCACGATTCCGGTTCACGCCAAGGGCAATACACTCAACCGGACGCCGATTTGCGACATTCGAATCGATTGGACCGAGGACTGGGCACACACGCACAAGCAGCGACTGCGGCAAGCCTACGCAAAGGCCCCCCACTTCCGCGAGAACGACGCATTCCTCGAAAGCCTCTACGCGGACAAAATGGAGCTGCTCGCGGATTACACGATCGAGACGACGATGCGGCTCGCGCAACTTCTCGGAATCCGCTCTACTGAGTTTGTGCGGTCTTCGACCTTGGGCGTGCAGGGCGCAAAAACGGATCGCTTGCTCGATACACTTCGCCGCGTGGGGGCGACCCGCTACATTAGCGGTCCATCGGCCGCAACGTACATCCAAGCCAATCAATTTTTCGAGAACGGCATCTCCCTGGAGTACATCGACTATCAGTATCGGCCTTACGAACAGCTCTACCCTCCGTTTACCGACAAGGTCACGATTCTGGATTTGATATTTATGCGGGGGCTCGAATCCAACCAGTATCTTCTTCCGGTCCCAGGTACCGGCGCGTTATGAGTGAGCGCATCCCGTTTAATAAGCCGTTCGCAACTGGAGCGGAAGCTCGCTATCTGCTCGAAGCATTGGATAACTTGCATCTTTCCGGCGATGGGCCGTTTACCAAGCGTGTCAACCGCCGGCTGGAAGAGAGCACCGGCGCGCAACGGGCACTCTTAACGCATTCATGTACGGCTGCGCTTGAGATGAGTGCGCTCTTGAGTAATATCGTTCCCGGGGACGAGATTCTGATGCCGTCATTCACATTCGTTTCGACCGCGAACGCGTTTGTTTTGCGCGGCGGCGTTCCGGTTTTTGTCGATATACGCCCAGACACGCTCAATATTGACGAGAGCCTGCTGGAAGCGGCGATAACGCCACGTACAAAGGCCATCGTAGCCGTTCATTATGCCGGTGTGGCCTGCGAAATGGAGGCGATTATGGGCATTGCGCGTGCCCACGGGCTAGCGGTAATCGAGGATGCGGCGCAAGGTTTCGGAGCAACCTATCGGGGACGCGCTTTAGGTTCAATCGGAGCACTCGGCGCATTAAGTTTTCACGAAACAAAGAACATCATCTCCGGCGAAGGCGGTGCCTTGCTCGTCAACGACGCCGCGCTCTCGGAGCGCGCTGAAATTATTCGCGAGAAAGGAACCAATCGCTCAGCGTTTCTGCGAGGGTCCGTAGACAAGTATACCTGGGTTGATATCGGATCGTCGTATCTCCCCAGTGAAATTATCGCCGCGTTCCTCTGGGCGCAACTCGAAAGTGCAGATGCCCTACTCAAGAAACGCCTAACGATTTGGCAGGCTTATCACGAGCGGCTAGAAGGTCTCGAATCGCGCGGCCTGCTTCGGCGCCCAATCATTCCGCCGGAATGCGGCCACAATGCGCACATGTACTATGTACTTGTTGAGAGTTCGAGTCGCTGCGACGCTGTCTTGGCGACGCTACTTGACGCCGGGATTGGAGCGCTCTTTCACTACGTCCCGTTGCACTCTTCGCCCGCCGGCCGCCTCTGCGCGCGCGCCGTTGGAACGCTACCGGTGACTACTGATCTAAGTGCGCGGTTGGTTCGTCTCCCGATGTTCTATTCACTGACCGAACACGATATCGACCGCGTGTGTGCATTGCTCGAATCTGCGCTAATCGCGCCGCTCTAGCTACTGCTCAGACGGCACACCCGCCAAACATCGAAAAATCCGCCATCCCAAAAAGCCTCCTTTTCAAGGGTCGCCTCAAGTCGAAACCCAGCACTCTCGAAAGCAGCGCGTGAGCGCCCATTGCGCGCGTGAACGTATGCATAGAGCTTATGCAAACCGAGCGTTCGAAATGCGAAAGTGCTTGCCGCGTCGATCGCGGCTCGTCCATAATGCTTTCCCGCCGAAGTCGGCTCGCCGATGAATACCCGCACCTCGCCGCGGCGATGGCGCCAATCGACATCCCAGAGCCAGATTATGCCGATGAAATCGGCCGAATCGACTGCCTCGATTGCAAACCAAACCGCTCGATCGTTGCCCACCACGTTGCGCTCGAAAAACCGCTCATGCTCGGCCTGAGTGACGGGGAGGGCCCTATCTAATCCCGCCATGATTTCATCCCGATTTATCCAGTCTCGCCACAATTCTAAGTCTTTGCGTTCAACTGGGCGAAGCCTAATGGAGCCGCCGGAGGATTGCATGGACGACCCGCTTCTTCATACGGTCGGTCGCCTCATGCCGTTTGCGCTTCGTGCCGAAAATGCTAAAAGGAGAAAAACATGTCAGACCCGCCTAGCTCTTCCTCAGCGACGATCGCGGCCAACATCGAGGTCCATTCGAAGATGGCCGACTCGTATGACTCGAACGAGCCGCATTTTCGCGCTGAAAATCAACGCAAAGTGCGCGACGTGCTGGTCGGGCTTTCGCGGCGGACCGGCCGCGAACGCTTACTAGATGTCGGTTGCGGCACGGGATTCATAATTCGGCTAGCCCACGACCTATTCGATCAAATTGACGGCATTGATATCACGCCGGCGATGCTGGCAAAGGTCGATCAATCACCGGGTAATATTCGGGTACATACCGGCGTGGCCGAGTCCCTGCCGTTCGAAGATGCAACATTTAACATGGCCTCATCCTATGCGTTCATGCATCACGTCGCCGATCATCATTCCGTATTGCGCGAGGTGCGCAGGGTGCTCCGGCCCGGCGGTCTGTTTTACATTGACCTGGAACCCAACAAACTGTTTTGGCAACAAATGGTTGAACTAGAGTCTGCCGGTGCGGCGTACTCTGACATTGTTGCGCGTGAAATAGAATCGGTTCTTCACACCGACGAAGCTGTTGAGGGGGATTTCGACATCAGCAGTAAGACATTTCGCGATGCGGAGCCGATCAAATCGGTACTTGGCGGTTTCGATCCCTATCAATTTCGGTCTGACGC
>JALYVT010000150.1 GCA_030853105.1 Vulcanimicrobiota bacterium | reverse complement strand
CTTCAGCACGCCTAAACACGGCCGAAGCGATACGTTCCGAGCTTGGCACGCATGACACATCTACCGTGACTCTGCGCGGTATGTTTCGCGAGAAAAGGGCGCGTTCTTCGAGGAGAGCCTGCGCAGTCCGGTCAATGCATTGCGCGAATGGCGCTCGAATCGATCCTATTGCCGACGCCGTTCGGCCGCGCTCTTGAGATTCACGCGGGCGAACACGGCATCGTTGCGGCTGCGTGGTGCTCTAAGCCGCAAGTGGTAACGCCACGGCGCGTCACCCATCCGATGTTGCGCGAAGCCGCGTCCCAAATTACTGCGTACTTTGCGCGCCGACTGAAGCGCTTTGATCTTCCGCTCGAACTGAGCGGCACGGCGTTTCAAATTGAGATATGGCAGGCGGTGGCTGAACTTGAGGTCGGCCAGATCGTCTCGTACGCGGATGTAGCGCGCGCGCTCGATCGCCCTCAAGCGCACCGCAGCGTTGCTGCTGCAATGAGTAAAGCCCCGCTGGCGCTGCTGATTCCGGCGCATCGAGTTGTGGGGGCGGACGGCTTGATTAAAGGCGCGGCTCCGAACTCAATGCGCCGCAGACTCCTCGCGTTTGAAGGCGCTACCCTCCGATAAACCGGCGATACTCAATGGTGAGACCGGCACCGTTATTTCGGTCCGCGGCTTCGCCGGTGCGCGTGAACTTGGCCGAGAAATTGAGGGTGCGAACGCCAAACAGCAACTCGTAGTTGCGACGTTCGATTCCGAGCGCAAGCGACAGATCTTCTTCCGCCGCGAGTTCATCCTTGTTTACCGGCGGCGATCCGTCGCTATACAGAAAATGATCCGCGCCGAACAACCGAGGGGCGGCCCCGATCGTGCTTTCAATAAAATGTGAATTGCGTGTCGGTATCCGAGCGAAAATCTCGTATCGTCCGCCGGCCAGCCGCGAGTACGCGACTTGCGAAATGTTGGGAAGCGGGGTCCGCTGATTAATTACCGTCGTTCCGACGCCGACCCAAATCCGTGCGCGGCGATCGATTGTAAAGCGGGCGGTGCCGTTGAATATCCCAAGCGCCGGCGTTGCGGCGCCGTAAAACCCCGACGAGCGCTGCTGCGGCGACCCGATGACCGGAACCCCTTCGGCGTGAACGGCCCATCGCGGCGCACTTACGGTTAACTGCAGCAGCGCTCCCCCGGCGATACCGTTCTGTTTACCGGCAATGTCCTGATGAGCGCCGGTCAGCGCGAGCACTTGAATACCGGCATACGATCGGGTGTGCTGCAAAGGCGGCGCATCCTTTGCAAATACGCCGCCGAACACAACCATCCAGAGCGTCACCGCCAGCGCGCTTGCTCCGAGCAATCGCACCTATTGTTTGACGGCGCTAAGCAGCACGATGCCGCGCGCGTTGCTATGTTGAAAATCTTCGAGCGAATCCAACGTCGCGCCGATCGGGCTGTCGGGTTGGGTCGCCTCGGTAATCGAAAACCCGGTCTGGGCTTTCACTTTATCGTCGATCGCCGACTTCATCGGTGCCGGCAACATCTTATATTTAGAGATCATTGCGAGCACGCTGCCGAGTTTGCGGTTTACTTCGGTTGGGTCAAGCGCCACGAGCAGCAAACCGACATGTTTCCCCTTATCAGTTTTCTGAAACGCATTGAAATCAACCCCGATCTTCTTAGCTTGCTCGCGCGCGGACGCGATATCGCCGCTGGTGACCTTCGTGTAACCGGCGGGCGGCGTTGTATCGAAACCGTCGACCCATTTGCTCAAATCGCCAAACGACGCGGCGGTCGATGCGATCACTTCATGCCCAGCGTAGTTGCCGTTGCCTGCCGACAGCACCGACCCGCCCGTATAGCCATCTTTGGTGTTAACTGACTGCGTAAAATCTTTGGAGGCCAGCACTTTGCTGCCGGAGTAGAGCGGAAAGTCGATTGGATTAGCAATCGGCGCGACGGTCGCGGTCGGCTGTGCCTGTCCTGCCTGCGTGTTTTCGCCGGGTGCCTGCGAGGCCGTATGTGAGGAACAGGCTGCAAGCAAACCCGCAACGATAAAAAAGAATGCAAAACGCAAAGTCTTCATCATTCGTCTTTCGCGAACGCACTTGGGGTGTCCCGCGCAAGCCTTGCGGGGATTTTTCCGGCGACCTGGTAAGCCTTCACAATGAGCCAACCTCAAGCCGCAAACCTCTCATACGGATCATATCTGCACGTCGATGAATTGCTGGAGCTCCAGCAGCCGCTCAACGAGCCGCGGCACCACGACGAGATGCTCTTCATCATCATTCACCAGGTTTATGAACTGTGGTTTAAGCAACTGCTTCACGAACTTGACGAAACATTGCGGGCGCTTGACGACAATGATTTGCTCCGGGTCTCTCGGCGCTTTAAGCGTATCGATACAATTCAGCGGCTGATCGAACAACAAGTCGATGTCTTAGAGACGATGACGCCGCTTGAGTTTAGCGAGTTTCGCGATAATCTCAACCCGGCAAGCGGCTTCCAGTCGATTCAATTTCGCGAGATCGAGTTTTTGAGCGGACTCAAGCATACCGAGCACCTCAAACATATTCAGATGAACGCGATGGTTCAGGCGCGGCTCGATCGCCGCATGAACGAACCGACGCTCGTTGACGGCGTCAAGAGCCTGCTCGCACGTCGAAGCTTTTCAGTCGGCTCGCACGATGAACTGCTTGAAACCTACCGGATGATCTATACACACCCGGATCGAAACTACGATCTTTACATGCTGCTCGAAGAGCTTATCGAGTACGACGAACGATTGTTGCTGTGGCGCGGTCGCCACGTTCGAATGGTCGAACGCATGATCGGATTCAAACGCGGTACCGGCGGCAGTCTGGGTGTTGGATACCTAAACACAACTCTAGAGAAAAAAGTCTTCCCGGAACTTTGGGAAGTGCGCACCCATCTTGGGAAAGGTACCTACGGTCAATGCCCACGCTAACAACCGACGCAATCTTTCGCGAGCGCTTTGCGACGCTCGACACCTCAACCTATTTGGTGAGCCACTCGATGGGAGCCGCACCGCTCGCGGCCAAAGACGCATTGGTCGCGTATTGGGACGCATGGGCCAAAGACGGGCCGGAAGCCTGGGAGCATTGGCTGCCGCAGATCGGCGAGATCGCCGATAGTTTGGGAGAGATATTCGGAGCGCCGGCCGGAAGTGTTTTTCTTGGGCCGAACGTCTCCGTGCTTCAGTCAGCGCTTGCAAGTTCGCTCAACTTCAGCGGCGAGCGCAACGAGGTGGTGTACGAAGCGCTGCAATTTCCATCGCTCACGTATGTTTGGACGGAATACCAGCGTTACGGTGCGCAGATTCGTATCGTCCCGTCCGCCGACGGCCGCACAATTCCGACTGAAACGATCATTGGGGCAATTACCGAGCGCACTGCCATCGCGGTTCTGTCCCATGCGTATTACGTTTCAGGTGCACTTTGCGATGTGCGCGCGATTCAGCAACACTGCCGTAAGGTCGGCGCACTGCTCTGCGTCGACGCCTATCAAACAACCGGCGTCTATCCGTACGATGTTACACAGTGGGATCTCGATATCGTTACCGGCGGCAGCCACAAGTGGCTCTGCGGCGGACCCGGATGCGGCTGGATATACATCAAGCCCGCGCTATGCACGCAATTTGAGCCGGCCGTCACCGGCTGGATGGCGCACAGTCGGCCGTTTTCGTTCGAACCGGCGCCGATGACGTGGTCGCCGACGATGTATCGCTGGGGAACCGGTACACCAACCATTCCCGGCTACGTTGCAGCGAAACCGGGGCACGATCTCATCAAACAAGTGGGCGTGCAGAACATTCGCGCGCATAACATTCGCCTCACAACCAAAATCGCAGAGATGGCACTCGAACGCGGTCTGCAAGTCAACACCCCGCTCGATCCGCAGCTGCGCACCGGCTGGATTGCAATCGATTTCCCGGGTTCGCAAGCCGCGTATCAGAAGCTCATCGAACAGCGCGTCTTCGTGGATTATCGCCCCGGCTGCGGTATCCGCGTGAGCCCGCATTTCTACACCATCGATGCCGAAATCGACGCTTTTTTCGATGCCTTGACAACATGAGCGGCTAAAATTGGCGAACGCAATGATTGTCGATCATCGAAACGTAGGCGCCGCATTTCGGCGCCTTTCTTTTCCAATCGCCGTTTCGATGCTTGGCGATCAATTGCTGGGTATCGTCGATACGATCGCTATCGGCAGTATCGGTACGGTCGCGCTCGCCGGCGTAACCGGCGCAAGCGCCGTATTCATAGCCGTCATTTTCGCGGTCTTTGGGTTTTCCAGCGGTGTTTCGATCATCGCCGCCCAGCGAATCGGCGCGCACGATCTTGACGGCTTCGCGCGGACGGTTCGCGCGGGGTTCGTTGTTCCGATGATAACGGCAATCATGAGCGCGTGCTTGAGCCTACTGTTCTCCGAACCGATCATCACCGCGATGGTCGGCAAGCTCCCCTCCGCACACGCGAGCGGAATCTATCTGATTCTGCGCTGCTTTTCATTGATTCCGATCGTCATAACCGGAACGCTGATCGTCGCGCTTGGCGCCGCCGGAAATCGAACCTTTGCGATCTACGTGCTGGCGATCATCAACATCGTCCATATTCCGCTGCTGCTCGTACTGGCGCTCGGCTGGGGCACCCACCATCCGCTCGGAATCGCCGGCGCCGGAATCTCATCGTTGATTTCAGAGTGCATAGCTGCTGTCTATGCGATTATCTACGTCTCGCGCCGACCGATCTACCGCATTTTCTCTCGTTTAGATATCGACTGGAAGATCGCGATGCAGACCGCGCGACTGGGCCTGCCGGAAGTTGTCTTTTTGCTGGCGGTGGTGGCGCCCGACATTGCGATCATCGCGATGCTTGCACCGCTCGGCGCAATGACAATCGCCGCGTTTCGCGCGCTCAACGTTGTATCCGATCTTACCTTCGTTGTTCCGAGCCCACTGCAATCGGCAGCACAAACCGTCATCGGCCAACGCCTTGGCGCTAAGGATATCGAAGGTGCTAAATTATTTTTCACACAAGCGCGACGAGTTGCGTTTGCGGTGAGCACCTTAACCGGTGCCGCCGTCGCCGTTTTAGCGTGGCCGCTCGCCTATCTGTTTACGCTGAACGCCGCCGTCGCAACGCTGGCAGCGGTACCACTGGCGTTGCACATGCTCACGCTTCCGCTTAAAGGCTACGCAATGGTTTCAATCTCGCCGATTCGAGCCTCGGGCGACACGCGCTTCTCAATGTTCGCAGGCCTGGTCTGCAGCATTTTAGTGCTGCCAATCACCTGGTACGGAATCGAAATACTTCACATCGGGCTCTACTCCGTTCCAATCGCCTGGACGCTCGCCTGGCTGGCTCGCGCTGCTCTTACATCTGCTCGCCTTCGCGGTGATGAATGGACTCGCCGAACTCTGTAGCTCGCGATTGGGTGCACGGGCGCGGGACCGAGCGAGATCCCGGCTACTCCGGGAAGCTCTGATATTTTTGACCCAGCCATGGAT
>JALYVT010000149.1 GCA_030853105.1 Vulcanimicrobiota bacterium | reverse complement strand
GGCCGCGGCAGCAGAGGCTTCTGAATTGGTTGGGGGCGGCTTCAAAGCGATTAAGGTAAAGATCGGCCGCAGCGATCTGGCTGCAGATTTGGAAACGATTCGCGCCGTGCGCGCGGCAATCGGCGATGAGATAAAGTTAATGGTCGATTACAATCAGAGCCTCTCGGTGGATGAGGCGATCGAGCGCGCGAAGGCGTTGGATGCCGAAGGGCTCCACTGGATCGAAGAACCGACACGCGCGGATGATTTCGTGGGACATGCGCGCATTGCAGACGCCGCGAGAACCCCGATTCAACTGGGCGAGAATTGGTGGGGTCCGCACGACATGGAGAAAAGCATCGCCGCAAAAGCTTCCGATCATGTCATGCTCGATGTGATGAAGCTGGGTGGTGTAACTGGGTGGCTGCGCGCGGCGCAGCTAGCGCAACGCTCGGGACTGCCGGCGTCGAGCCACACCTTTCCCGAGTTCAGCGCGCATTTGCTCGCGGTCACTCCGACCGCGCATTACCTTGAATATCTCGATCACGCGGGACCGATCTTAGAGCAGCCGGTTGAGGTGGTTGCGGGAAGCATCCGACCGGCCAATCGCCCCGGAGCCGGGATCGAGTGGAATGAAAGGCTACTTTCCGCGATCGAGGCGCGCTGAGACTTTCTTGCCGCGGATGGTCGTTCCGCGCAGCGCCGTGATGATCGCAGTGGCCTTTGATGCGGGCACTTCGACCAGTGAGAACTTATCGGCGATGTCGATCGATCCGATCTCACGTGAATCAAGCCGCGCTTCGTTGGCGATGGCTCCTACGAGGTCGGTTGGGCGAATACCGAAATTGCGGCCGAGCCCAACGTAGAGTTTCACGAAATCGCCTCCGCCGCTCCGCTTCTTCCCACTCGTCTTGTTGGCTTCTTTGGGAAGCAGAAAGGTCGTGATCGAGGGGATATCAGCATGGTCAGGCTGTCCACCGCCGCGAGCTACATCGAGCAGTTTGACTGCGGCTGCAGCGAGGTCGAGAATGTCGTGATCTGCGGCGAGCGATTCGACGATCGGTCGATACTGGTCGAGATCATCGGTTTGCAAAGCCTCTTCGAGCGAAGTGCGCGTTTGATCGAGTCGGCGCGCGCGCAGATCGTGAACGCTCGGAACGGCCTGCACGGAGATTTTTCGCTTGGTGTGCGTTTCGATATTGCGAAGCAGGCGATGCTCGCGCGCCTCGGCTAGCGTGATCGCGACGCCTTCGCGCCCGGCGCGCCCGGTGCGTCCGATTCGATGGACGTAGGCATCCGGCGATGAGGGAACGTCAAAGTTTACGACGTGTGAAAGATGCTCGATATCCAGTCCGCGCGCGGCAACGTCGGTTGCGACGAGTATCTCGGAGGTACCGTCGCGGAATCGCCGCAAAACCCGGTCGCGCTGATCTTGTGAGAGGCCGCCATGAATGGCCTCGGCTTGATAACCGCGCGCACCAAGTGTCTGCGTGAGTTCGTCGACTTCGGTACGAGTTCGACAAAAGACAATCGCCGATGTCGGCGCTTCCATATCAATCACCCTTGCAAGTGCCGCCGCTTTGTGTGCACGTTGCACGACGTAGGCAACCTCGCGAATGCGCGGCTGCTTGCCCGGTGCGGCAGTTTCGTTTGCAATGGTGACTAGGAGCGGGTCACGCAGATACTTCTTGGCGATCGATCGAATGCGCGGCGCAAGCGTTGCTGAAAAGAGCGCGGTTTGACGCTGCGTCGGCACGGCTTTCATAATCGCTTCCAGTTCGTCGGCGAAACCCATGTCGAGCATTTCGTCGGCTTCATCGAGCACTAAAAACTCTAGCGCGGCAAGGTCGAGCGTGCCGCGACCGATGTGATCGAGCGCGCGGCCGGGCGTTGCTACAACAACATCAATGCCGCGGCGTAACGCGCGCAGTTGCTGCGAGAGCGACGAGCCACCGTATATCGGCAGGACGCTGACTTCGAGCAGCCGGCCATATTTGTGAACAGCTTCGGCGACCTGCATCGCAAGCTCGCGAGTCGGAACCAGAATGAGCCCGCGCACCTTGCGCTGCTCACCGTTCGGGGGCCCGATGTGGTGGAGCATGGGAAGCGCGAATGCTGCGGTCTTTCCAGTGCCGGTTGCGGCTTGACCGAGTACATCGCGATGAGCCAGCAGCGCCGGAATCGCCTCTTTCTGTATCTCGGTCGGTTCCTCGTAGCCGAGCGCACTCGCGGCGCTTACCAATGCGGGATTCAAACCCAGCGCTTCAAAATTGTCCTTCATGATCGCGGGATAGCTTCGCCCCGCACGCGTCGATTGCCGTTTCCGAGCGATGTCGTTGCAGCGGAAACCGAAAATGCGTATGCTATCGTGGGTCTGCTCGCAAGTCTTTGAAGGTTTCCAATGAGTCAAAACGTCTACACCATGCACCGGGTCGGAAAAATGGTACCGCCGAAGCGCCAAATCCTCAAAGATATCTCGCTCGGGTTCTTACCCGGCGCGAAGATCGGAATACTCGGGCTCAACGGATCGGGAAAATCCACAATTCTGCGGATCATGGCGGGGATCGATACGGACATCGACGGCGAGGCGAAGGCCATGCCGAATTTGAGCATCGGCTTTTTGGAACAAGAGCCCAAGCTCGATCCCGTCAAAACGGTTCGACAAGTCGTCGAAGAAGCGATTAGCGAATTGCTCTCGGTGCGCAAGCGTTTGGACGAAGTGTATGCGGCCTATGGTGAACCGGATGCCGACATCGACGCGATTGCTGCCGAACAAGCCAAACTCGAAGCGATCTTGTTTGCGCAGGGCGGCGATGACGTCGAGCAGCAATTGGAGATTGCGGCCGATGCGTTGCGATTGCCGCCGTGGGACGCCCTCATCGGGCCGCTGTCGGGCGGCGAGAAGCGTCGGGTTGCGCTCTGTCGTTTGCTCTTATCGAAACCCGATATGCTGCTGCTTGACGAGCCGACCAACCATCTCGACGCCGAGAGCGTTGAATGGCTCGAGCAGTTTCTGGTGCGCTTTCCGGGTACGGTTGTCGCAGTAACCCACGATCGCTACTTCCTTGATAACGCCGCCGAGTGGATTCTCGAATTGGATCGCGGCCGCGGGATTCCATGGAAGGGCAATTACAGCTCGTGGCTCGAGCAGAAGCAGGAGCGATTAGCGCAAGAAGAAGCGGCTGAATCAGCGCGCCAAAAAGCGCTCAAACGCGAACTCGAGTGGGTGCGCACCGGTACCAAAGGCCGTCAATCGAAGAACAAGAGCCGCATGGCGCGCTTTGAAGAGCTCTCAAGTTACGAGTATCAGCGCCGCAACGAAACCCAAGAGATCTTCATTCCAGTTGCGGAGCGCCTTGGCGAACAAGTTATTGAGTTTGCGGGCGTTCGCAAAGCCTACGGCGAGCGATTGTTGCTGGACGATGTCAACTTTCGCATTCCCGCGGGCGCAATCGTCGGAATCATCGGGCCGAACGGCGCCGGAAAGACAACGCTGTTTCGCATGATCTCCGGCAAAGAGCAGCCTGACGTTGGGAAAATTACAATCGGCCCGAGCGTGAAGCTCGCGGTCGTCGATCAAAGCCGCGAATCACTCGACAACAGTAAGACGGTGTTCGATGACATCAGCGGAGGGCGCGATCTCTTAATGGTCGGCAAGTTCGAGATGCCGGCTCGCGCGTATTTAGGGCGCTTTAATTTCAAAGGCGCCGATCAACAAAAACTTGTCGGCACGCTCTCGGGTGGCGAGCGCGGACGCTTGCACCTGGCTAAGACACTACTCGACGGTGCCAATGTGTTACTGCTGGACGAGCCCTCCAACGATCTCGATGTCGAAACGCTACGCGCACTCGAAGACGGTCTCAGTGAGTTCGCCGGAACGGTGCTGGTGGTCAGTCACGATCGCTGGTTCTTGGATCGAATCGCGACCCACATCCTCGCGTTTGAAGGCGATTCAAGCGTTTTCTTCTTCGAGGGAAACTACCAAGAGTACGAGGCCAATAAGAAGTCGCGCTTGGGTGAAGAGGCCGCCAGGCCGCATCGAATCCGCTACCGGCCGCTCACGATCTCCTGAAACGGGCGCGCTCTGATTGGTGGAGTTATCTACCTAACTCGAACGATCAGCTTCCCAAAGTTCTTGCCTTTTAGCATGCCGATCAGACCTTCGGGCGCCTTTTCCAAACCCTCAAGCAGGTCTTCTTTGTAATGCAGTCGGCCGGCTTTGAGCCAACCGCCAACATCGCGGGCAAAATCTGCGCTGTGCGCAGCGTGATCGGAGATTAAGAAGCCTTCGATTTTCGCGCGATTGATCAGCAGCGGCCCTAGATACGGACCGGTCGGGAAGGTCGTGGCATTGTAGTACTCGATCAGCCCGACAAGTGGAATTCGCGCACCGAGGTTAATCAGACCGAGCACGGCTTCCAAAATCGCGCCGGCCGTATTGTCGAAATACACATCGATACCGTTTGGACACTCCTGCGCAAGCGCTGTCGGCAAATCCGCGTTCCGCCGATTAATGCAGGCATCGAAACCGAGCGTCTTGGTGACGTAGTCGCACTTCTCATCGCTGCCTGCGATCCCGACAACTCGACAGCCTTTGAGTTTAGCGATCTGGCCGGCAACCGAACCGACCGCTCCCGAGGCTGCCGAAACGACAACCGTTTCACCCGCTTGCGGCTTTCCGATGTCGAGCAAAGCGCAGTAGGCTGTCTGCCCCGGCACACCGAGGATTCCGAGCGCGTACGAAACCGGAGCAGCGCTAGGATCTAGCTTGCGCAGATTTGCTCCGAGCGCGACTGCGTGAGTCTGCCATCCGCTGCTGCTAACCACGATGTCGCCGGGCTGATAATTCGGATCGTTCGAATCGAGCACCTCACCGACGGTTTGTCCAAGCATCACGCTGCCGATTGCGACAGGGTCCGCGTATGATTTCGCCGCACTCATCCGCCCCCGCATATACGGATCCAGCGAGAGAAGCGTTGTGCCGATCAATACTTCGCCCGCACCGGGTGTGGGAATCTGCGTCTGAACCGTTCGGAAATCATCGAGCGTCGGTTCACCGACCGGACGCGAGGCCAGCAGTATCTGAGTATTCATTCGAAAGCCACAACCCGCTCGGGCGAGCGAGCGTTCCAATTCAGGAAAAGTCGTTGCCGCTTGTGGTCGCGCTGCGTTACGCTCGAATCGGGCAGCTAAAGATGGCAATAAGTCTGGGTTCCGCGATACGCGCAACGCTAATAGGCTTTACGGGCTGGCGCCTGTTAATCGGAGTCCGCCGGACAGTACGTAACGAACAATCGCCGTGGCGGCTGGGGGTACCGCTGCTCGTACTGTGCGCAGCGATCGCGGTCGGCAACCACCTCATACCGAGAGTCGCTGCTATTGCCGTATTGTCGGTTGCGGATGTGAGCGTGTTCGTAGTCGCCGTATCGCTAGCGTTGGCTGCTCGGGCAACATCGCGCGATGTTCCGCTCGAACGCCGGTTGGAAACGGCCCTCGCGCGGTTTTTCCCGGCGCCGGCAGGCAAACTCATTGCAACCGAGATGTTG
>JALYVT010000019.1 GCA_030853105.1 Vulcanimicrobiota bacterium | reverse complement strand
CGCCGACGCCGATCGGCGCCGGACGCAGGTTCGGATGCAATTCGACATTGGCCGCGCGCATTTCGATTTGGTTGGGTGCCGGAAATTGCGCGACTGCGATTGCGTTCTGGTCCGGATGCCCGGTCCACGCGCCGTCCATCAGACAACCGGCCTCGTTCCTTTTATCGCGCGCCAGCACGTCGAGCGCCCGCGCGTTGAGGTCGCCGTCTTCGCGACTCGGATAGAGCGCGGTCATTCCGCCGATTGCCAGCAGGCCGTGCTTGTGACAGATTTCAGGAATGAGTCTGCGCAGGTTCTGAAAGAAGGGCACATCGAGTGGAATCGTATTGCGATCCGGAAGCAGCCAATTCGGATCGCCCATCGTGAAGTGAATCAAGCTGGCCATGTAATCCCAGCGGCCTAAGTTCAAACCAACAATGTAGTCCCGCAGATTGTAGATAAACGCTTCGAGTTGGAATGCAATCGGATGTGATTCAACCAGCGCCATGCACCGAATCGACCCGCGCGCCCATTGTTTGGCCTCAATGACTGCCTGAAAAACATCGCGCCACCAGAGCGCTTCGTCAGCCGATTCTGATTTCGGAATGTAAATCGCGAGCGGATGTTTCAGGCGGTTATAATCGAGCTGAAACGCCACTAATGCAACATCAAATAATGAGGCGGAGGTCGGCTCATCCAAGACGCCGTGCGCAGCGATATGCAGACCGCGCACGCGATTCCAAATTACGGTTGAACTAGGACTAATCCCAATGATCGCGTTGTGCTTGCGATCGGCGTAGGCGAGTTCGCCATAGAGCGCCGACACGATGTTCGCATGGCCTTGCAATACGTGATCCCAGGTGTTGGCCATCGAATCTTCGAGGTCGAGCATAACTCCCGGCGCACCCGAGTTGAGCATCTTGACAACTAGTTCAGCATCGTCGGCCGGACCGGTCATTTGATTGCGCTGATCGCGGCACCAACCGGGCAGCGCGATCTTCCAATCGGTCGGCACCCTGCGCTCCGGTGCAAGGTATTCCGGCAGTGCGCCATCGTGTGCGCGATGCAAAGCTTGCGCGCGGGAACGCAGTAACTGCGCCCGCCGCGCGTTGAAACGGACGTGCAACGGCGCGTAAAAGTCGAGGAAGCCCTGCGGAAGCTTCTCCGCAAGATTTCCCGGCGCGAGGGTTTGTGATATCACGCCGGTATTGCGTCCGGCGCGGCGAGCGTCGCGAACTGTTCTTCTTCGGTCGAACCGGTCAGCGCTGTGGTGCTCGCCTCCCCGCCCGAAACGACCCGAGCGATCTCATCAAAGTAGCCCGTGCCGACCTCACGCTGATGCCGCGTCGCGGTGTAGCCTTTCGATTCGCTCGCGAACTCGGCTTGTTGAAAGTCGGCATAGGCAGCCATACCGCGTTCTTTGAAGTCGTGTGCCAACTCGAACATCGCGTGGTTGAGCGCGTGAAATCCGGCTAGCGTGATGAATTGAAAACGATATCCCATTGCGGCCAGACGTTCGCGGAATTGCGCGATCGTGCGATCGTCGAGTTTCTTCTTCCAGTTGAACGACGGCGAACAGTTGTAAGCTAGAAGTTTGCCTGGAAACTTGGTGTGGATTGCATCGGCGAACCGTTGGGCTTCGTCGAGATTCGGCTCGGAGGTCTCGCACCAGATGAGATCGGCATATGGGGCGTACGCGAGCCCGCGCGCGATTGCCGCATCGAGCCCGCCGCGCATGCGGTAAAAACCCTCCGGAGTGCGCTCACCGGTAAGAAATGAACGATCGTACGGATCGATGTCGCTGGTGATGAGACGCGCGCCGTTCGCATCGGTTCGCGCAATGATGACGGTCGATACGCCGAGCACATCGGCGGCAAACCGAGCCGACGTGAGATGGCGCACGGCGGTCTGCGTCGGAACGAGCACTTTACCGCCCATGTGGCCGCACTTTTTCTCGGATGCAAGCTGATCCTCAAAGTGAACGCCGGCCGCGCCGGCCTCGATCATTGCTTTCATCAACTCGAAAACATTGAGCGCTCCTCCGAAACCGGCCTCGGCATCCGCAATGATCGGCGCGAACCAATACGTCTGGTCTTCGCCTTCCATGTGCGCGATCTGATCGGCGCGCGTGAACGCGTTGTTGATGCGCTGTACGACCGCCGGTACGCTGTTCACCGGGTAGAGACTCTGATCGGGATACATCTGCCCGGCCACATTTGCGTCGGCGGCGACTTGCCAGCCGCTCAGGTAGATCGCCTGCAACCCCGCCTTCACCGCCTGAACGGCTTGGTTGCCGGTTAAGGTACCCAGGGCGACAACCGGCTCGTTTTGGCCGAGTAAAGCCCAAAGCCGCTCGGCCCCTATCCGGGCTAGTGTGTACTCGACCTGAACAGACCCGCGCAGCCGTTCGACGTCGCCGGCCGCATAGCCGCGGCGGATGCCGGTCCATCGGCTATCGGATTCCCAGTTGCCTTGGAGAGTGTTGGAACTAGGGATACTTTGCACGTGGACTCCTTCTGCTCTGGGCAAATTGGATGGCGCATTGAATTGCTTGGCTGGTATAATTGGATGGCGTCAAGACAATCGTTGGACTTAAACGATTCCTCCTGTTATACCCGACTCGCAATCGGCTGTCAAGTTACCGCGCGGGGCGCAGCTTAAGCGGGCCATAAGCCGCTCCTAAAGTTTTAGCATCGCTTGGTCGCTTATGATGCGAAGGATAATGCTCGCGCCGCTATGTAAACGGTAGGCAGCTTATCAATCTTAGGAGGATGTGTGAACCATTTCATTCGCATCCTGTCCGTGATTGCTCTTGCAGCGTTTTCCGTTGGACCCGTTAGTGCGGCAACGGTTGCACCGCAGCAACAAGTCATCGTGGCGCAGAGTGCTACAACAGGCTCTATTGCCGGTAAAGTTACCGACTCTTCGGGTGCACCCGTATCCAATGCAAACGTCAAGCTCAGCGGAGCTTCAACCTATATTACGGCGACCGACGCAAAGGGGGCATTCCAAATTGCGAACATCACCCCCGGCATCTACTCCGTCATCGTTTCCAAGCCCGGCTACAACGCCGAAAACGAAGCCAATTTCGCCGTCGTAGCCGGTTCATCGCAGAATCTGACCATTGCGTTGCAAGCGTTGACGTTCAGTTCACTGCGTTCGATCGCGACGGTGCGCGCCACGGGTCGCGGTACCTTCAATGCCTCACCCGCGTCAGTCGCAGTGATTCCCGCCCAAACGTTTCAAGATCAGGCACAGCCGCAGATAGCGCATGTGCTCAATCAGATTCCCGGCGTTGTCTCATCGCTTCCGGGCGTAAACGGTGCGGTCCCGGGCGCGATCACGTTCCCGAACATTCGCGGCGCGCTTTCTTTTGAAACCGCTTCGCTCATCGACGGCCATCCAATCTCGGTGGGCCGTTACGGGGACTATGTCACGACCTTTCTCAGCAGTTACATGTTCGGCGCGACCGAGCTGGTTAAAGGCCCTGGCGCCGATGCGCCGGTCGTAAACTATGCAATCGGCGGCACGCTCAACTTCCGAACCAAGGACCCAACCTACAAACCGACCGGAACGTTGAGCTTCGGGACCGATACGTTCGGTGGCTACTTCACCAACCTCGGATACTCCGGAACGACCTCAAACGGGAAATTCGGTTGGGTCTTAGATTACGCGCGAAATTCGGCGGTGAGCGCCGTCGATAATTACCAAGCCAAGTGGGACGCCGGAAGTTTTACCGTAAACCCGCTGGATCCGGTAAATAACTATCACATCGGATTTAACGACAATCAAAACTACCCCTCGTCCGGCGTCTTCGTCGATGGTGGTTTGCCCTACAACACCGGCACCTTGGTCGCATGCTGTAAGCCGATCAGCGCCGACTATAAAAACGATGCTGAACTGCTGAAGCTTCGCTATAAGCTCAGCGAGGCGACCGTCTTTACGGCAAGCTATTTGGGCAGCCAAACGACTGCAGATCAAAATGCCAACAATAGTTCGCAGACTCCATTCCTGTTCGCTCCGGATCCGGCCGGCGGCTACAGCGGCAGCCTGTCTGCAGGCAACCTGCTGACGACCAATTTTTATCTACCCAGCAATTTGGAAACCAACAACGAACCAATTTTCCAAGCAGAAATTCGCACAACCGTCGGCAAGGACACCTTGCTGGCGCGAGCCTATTCGGCTAGCATCGCGCGCTTGGGCGTGCAGGGCCCGGCCGATCCAAATGCGCCCGTATATCAAACCTTTCAGCTCTTCGGCACCGCCCAAGACGACAACGGCGGCAACCACACCTACAATGGGCAGTATGTCAATGTTCAATTGGACAGCCCGTATTATCACCAGACCGAAATCGACAAACTGACCGGCTACTCGGTGCAATATAATCATCCGATCGGCGCGGACAATTTACTGTCGGCCTCGGTCGATACGCTCAACTCAAAGACGCGCGCAAATACGATATCCGGCGGCGGGTATACCACCTACTCGATTCCAGACGGTTCCGGGCAGCGGTTTACGACCGCGCAATTGCGCGGCACCTTCCACGTCGGCCCAAAACTGACGGTCTCGGAGACGAACTACTTCAATATGTATCGCAGTACGTATCCGGTCGCGTGCGCGACCGGCGCGAACTGCCACGGGGATACACCGAACTTCGTTTTTAATACCTCGACAACGAGTCATTTCGATCCGCGTTTGGCTGTTGAGTTCCGTCCGAGCAATCAAATCGCGATGCGGTTTGCGATGGGTTCGTCGATTGCGCCGCCCTATATCAACCTGCTCAGCCAGCTCTCAACGTCGCCTTATTGCGGCAGTACGAAGTCGTGCAAAAACGCTTCCCAAACACTGAACGCCGGAGCGATCAAACCTGAGACGGCTTGGGGCTACGATTTAGGCGGCGACTACCGTTTCAAAGACGGCGCAACCACTGCATCGCTCGATCTCTACACGACGACGCTTTACAATCAATACCTTGCTCAGACATTCCAAAACGGGACCTGTATCCCGGATAAAACGACCAAGCATAATTGCAATATCGGGACTGGCCCCGGCGCGGTGCCGCTTTTTGCAAAAGCCAACGTAAACCTTAATACCGCGCGCTACCAGGGTGTTGAGTTCGCTCTTCGGCGCAACCCGGTCATCGGTTGGGGATACGAGTTCCAAGGCGCATTGCAAAAAGCATATCCGTTCAATCTCGGACCTTGCTTTTACAGCAACACACCGACCAATTGCAGCCTTCAAAACACCAATCTGGCCATTCTTCCCAACTCGAACTACAACGGTGGGGGACTGGCAGACGCGGCCAACGGCGTGAGCAATCAGAATATCCCGTATGCTCAAGGGTACGCGGAGCTTCATTACAACATGCCCAATCACGGTTACGCTTCGTTCGGAGAAACGTATTACGGCAACAATAACTCCCTGTACGTTAAGCCGTTCTTCGTGGCGAACGCGACGCTGAGATATCCGCTCGCGAACCAGACCTCGGTTCAGGTTTCGGTTGATAACATCTTCAACTCGAACTCGGCGCTCTTTCCACTGCAGAACTCGGGCATTCCGATTTCGCTCGCAAATGGACTGCTCGGCCTGACCCAGCAGAATACCTACGGACCCCGCACGATTCGGTTCGTGTTTACCAAAGATTTTGGTGGCACGCCCTAGACCGCCGAATCGGCAAAAAAAGAAGAGGCTCGCTGCTTTGCGAGCCTCTTCTTTTTGAAGTTTAGTTTAAACTCGGCAGCGAGAGCGACGGCTTGGTGCCTAGATCGGGGTACTCGGGTTTGTAATCGGCAGTCGCGGCTGTGATGAGTTCGAGGGCCTTCTCCATCTGGGGATCGCGACTATCGCGATAGTCGTCGGGCGCAATATCGACGAGGTAATCCGGATCGGTGCCGTAGTTTTCGACCTTCCAGCCCACATCTTTGAACCAGAACGAAAACTCGGGCTGGGTTGTGAGCGTGCCGTCAACCAGCCGATGTGTCGGGTTGATTCCGATCACGCCGCCCCACGTGCGTTTGCCGACAAGTGGTCCCAGGCCGTACAGTTTGAAACAGTGGCTGAAGATGTCGCCGTCGGAGCCCGCAAACTGATCGGTGAGCGCAATCATCGCGCCGCCGACCGATTCGGGGGGATACGGAACCGGCTTACCATAGCGCGAGATGTCGTAGCCGACCCGCTTTCGTGCCAGTTTTTCGAGCAGCAGCGGCGAGACGTGACCGCCGCGATTGTAGCGTACGTCAACGATCAAGCCGTCATGCTCAAACTCGGAGAGATACCCGCGATGAAACTCGGAGAAGCCCCACGGCCCCATGTCGGGGATGTGAATGTAGCCGATCTTTCCGCCGGTCCGCTCATGAACGTAGCGCCGATTGGTCTGCACCCAAGCTCGATAACGCAACGGCGCTTCGCTCGCGAGCGTCTTTACCAGCACTCGGCGTTCACCGCCCTTGCGCGAGGCAATCGTTAAAGCGACCTCGCGGTCGGATTGATTGACCAGCAGTTGATCCGGCGTAATCGTGCGCGAGAGTCTGCGGCCGCCGATTGCGAGCAGAATATCGCCTTCACGCACATCGAGTCCGGGTTCGGCCAGCGGAGAATCGCTCTGGCGATTCCATGAATCTCCGCGGTAGATGCGCTCGATGCGATAGCCGTTACGCGCTTCATCATAGGCCAGTTCCGCGCCTAAGAAGCCGCGCTGATATTGCGGCGGCGTGCGATGATCTCCGCCGAACTCGTATGCATGCGAGGTGCCGAGTTCACCCTGCATCTCCCAAATCAGGTCCGAAAGCTCGGTGCGTGTTCGCACACGTGGCAGAATTGCGCGATAGCGATCGTAGACGCGGTCCCAATCGATATCCGACATATCCTCGACCCAAAAATGTTCGGTCTGCAGACGCCAGGCTTCACGATACATCTGCGCCCACTCGGCGCGTGGGTCGATCTCGACGCTGACGCGATCCAGTTCGATCCAGCCGCTCTTGCGACCAGCCTCGGGCGCCGGTTTCTGCTCGTCACCGTCTTCGGGCAGATCGCTATTGGCGTCAATCGCGCGCAAGCGTTCGTGCGAGCGATAGATCAGTGTGCGATGATCGGCGGCTAGGCGAAACTCATTGACCTCCTGCGCGATGGTGGCGCAGCGCTGCTGATCGAAGTCGTATGCAAGCAGCGCGCCGGTGTCGTCGGGTTCGTCCCACGATGCGCCCGCCGGTTTGATTCCGCGAACGTCAAACTTCGTGAAGTACACGCGGCCTTTCGTCGCGGCGATCTGATCGTACTCACCTTCATCGATCGGAAAGCCTAAAACGCGGCCGGCGATGCCGTCAAAGTCAATGGAAATATCGACCGGTGCGTCTTTCTTGTTGTCATCGTCGCGATCGTGATGGTCGTGGTGATCGTGATCTCGATGTAGCGGCCGAACTTTCGGCACAAACGGCGACGGGACATCGTCGCGCAGCGTTACGACGAACGGGCGCTGGGCCTGCGGAAAACTTAAGTCAAACTGCAGAGCGTCATAGACCGGATTAAAATCGCGGGTCGAGATGAAGTAAAGATACTTGCCTTCGGGGTCCCATGCCGGCGAGTGGTCGATTCGTAGGGGCGAGGTAACATCGTGCACTTTTCCCGACTTTACCTTCACGATCCGCACGATCGCAGTATGATCGTTGCTCGGCCACCAGATATATGCTAGATACCGGCCGTCCGGTGAGAACGCCAAATCAGCAACGCGATTTCCAATCGACTTGTCGACAATTCGGGTTTTACCGTCGCCATCGACGAAGACAAGTTCGTGACGGTGATTGGCAAATGCGATGGTATCGTTTGTCGGCGAACACGCAAGTTCGGTCACGCGGCCGATGTCGCCGGTCGTCAGCAACTCCGGCTCTTTACCGGGCTGCGTATGGTGAATAACGATCTGTTCGAATCCGTTGCAATCGGTTACGCATGCGAACCGCTTCCCGTCGGACATCCATTCCGATAGACGGCTGCGCGCAACGTTGCCGCTTCCGTGCGAAACCGGCGCCTCTTCCCAAAACGGAAGCGTGAACGCTTGGCCGCGCGCAATCAGCGCAAGTCCGGTGCCGTCGGCGGCGGGCGCAAAGTGTTCGAGCTCATCCTCGGCACTCAGGAATCGGCGGCCGGTCTGCGGCGCGGCGGAGGCCGTATCGATTTGAACCGGCTCAACCTCGCCGGTCTGCGTATGCAGGATCGAGATTGCACCGCCGCTGCTGTAGACGATGCGGGAGCCATCGGTGGACGGAAAGCGCGCATAATACTCGGGCTCGTGGGTTTCGCGCCGCAGGTCGTCACCGGCTGGAGTGCATGAATGAATATTACCGATTCCGTCGCGATCGTCTAAGAAGAAGATGCGTTCGCCGATCCACATCGGCCAGACCGGATTTCCGCCGTCGATCGGCATCCGCTCGAATGTGCCATCGCCGCGTGCGTCGATCCACAGTTCGCCCGCCGTTCCGCCGCGGTAGCGCTTCCAGCGAGCCGGATCGGTTTCGTTGCGGCCGATCACCATCGCCGAGTGCGGCCCGAATGAAAACGATTTCATGTGCCCAAGGCCGAGTGGTGCAGGTCGGCCCCCGCTGACCGGGATGCTATAGCCCTGCGTAGCGCGCTCGTACCACGAAACCGCGTTCGATACAAAGAAAATCTGAGTCCCGTCGGCGCTCCAGCCGCTCATCGAAGCCAGCGTCCCGCCCAAAAAGGTCAGCCGTTTCGGGCGGCCGCCCTGCGCGGGCATGAGGTACACTTCGGGGTGGCCCTCGTCGGTCGATATAAAGGCGATCGATTTGCCGTCAGGCGAGAGCCGCGGAGTTGAGCAGGTGCCAAAGTTTACGGTCAAACGCGAGGCGGCGCCGCCCGAAACCGGGACCGACCAGAGATCGTCCTCGCAGACAAAGACGATTACATCCGACGCGATGGTCGGAAAACGATAATACCCTTGATTCATAGGACGCCAATGGTTGGCCACCTGAGCCGCTCGTCCCGCTTGCCGCCTTTAATCATTGTGGCTATCGCTGCGCGCGGTTCTCGTAGAGTAACTGGCCGAGTGCTCGAATCAGGTAGGCGGAGTTTTCAAGCTGGACGATTCTCGACACGAGCCGCGGCGTGGTCGATGCGCGTTCGAACGGCAGAATCGTGCCGTGTGGGGCAAACGGCGTTGCGGGAAAGCCGGCAACGCTTCGAAAGATGAGTTCGCCGTAGAGGGCGTTGGCCCAGCCGAACTCGGCGCGCGTGAAGCGCCAGTAACCACCCGGATAAAAGCTCTCGTGAATTAGGCCGTCTTTGCTGTCGGTTTCGGCCAGTTCACTCAGCGCCTCAGCCGCCTCGCCCGCAGACGATGCGGTCAGCGCACGGCTAATGATCCCGAGCGGCCACACGTAACCGGCCGGCGTATGCGGACTTCCTAAACCGCTCGCATAATAACCGGAATAATAGTACGGATTGCGCTTAGAAAGCGCGAATGCGCGGGTGTTCAAGTAGGTAGGGTCATTGCCTGAAAGGTACTGACTGTACGGCAGCGAGATCAAATTCGGAAGATTGGCATCATCGATAAAGTTCTCGTCTCCAAGACCGTCTACTTCATAGGCATATATCCACCCGTACGGCTTGACGTACACGCGCCCATAGCGGGCGATTCCGACCTGTACTTGCGCAGATAGCGATCGCGCATTTGCCGCCAATCGCGGATCGTGATAGCCGGTGACGGCGAGCTGCGCCAGCTCTTCGAGTGCAACGGCTGCCAGCGCATTCTGTGGAATGTTGAATCGATAGGTGACGGCGTCATCGGATGGCCGAAACGCACCCCAAATCAATCCAGTATTGTCGCTGTATGCGTGCGCTGTCGGAACACGGTACGGATAGCTGTAATGACTGCATTGCGCGTGATGCTGTTCGCAGCGGTAGGTAATGACGACGCGGCGTAGCGCGTCATACAGTTTCGGAGTAAAGATCGAGCGATCGCGGGTCTCTCGCCAGTAAATCCAGGTCAACATTACCGGGTACGCCAGCGAGTCGATCTCCCACTTCCGCTCCCAAATATGATAGTTCGCCATAAACGCGTTGGCATACGGGTCGGTTAAAATATTGCGAGCATTGCGCGCGATCACGCCCGCGAATCGCTCCCGCAAAATCGGATAGTACCGTGCGAACCGAACGTACGGAATCGTTTGCGCCGAGGAGTCGCGCAGCCACATTGCCGGAATATCGCCGGTTTGCACGTACGTCGTGAGATCCGGCTCGCTAAAAAAATCGACGAACAGCGTATGAAAAAGCGAGCCTGCGCTGATCGGCCGCACGCGCTGCCCGGTCAGTGGGATAAACAAATCGCGCTGCGAAATGGTGTTTGCGCCGACCTCCGCTAGCATTGCCGCGCGCGGCGGCGCGGCACCGCAAAGCAACAGTGCACCCAACAATCCCGCGAACACTCGCACGAGCAGGACGCTGCGGCGGTGTAGTCGTCTCAGCGGGGAGTGCGCACTTCGAGGCGCGGATTGCTTGGCGGGTCCAGGATCGCAGCGATGCTTTTGGCGAGCGGCTGTGCGCTGGCGAACGTGTCGCTATTGCCTAAGATAACGATTTGTAGTTTGCTATCGGGAAAGACGACGTTAAAGCTTGAGAACCCGAAAATCTGGCCGGCATGCATAACGCCGAGCCTTCCGTAGAATCTCTCAAGCTGCAGTCCAAAACCATACGCGCTCGAGGAGCCGTCGCTCAGCAGTGCGGGCATCATCATGAGATTGGTCAGGTTCGCCGGTAACACGCCATTTGAAAAGAGGTCCGTATCCCAGGTCAGCAGATCGCGAACATTTGACGAGAGCGCGCCGGCGCTATAAGCAACGCTCATCGCGGCGGGGCGCGCCAAAATCGAGGAGCCGTTGGACCAACTATACCCGAGTGCGCGATCGGTAATCTCGCTAGCAGGATCGGTGTAATTCGTCGCCGTCAGATGCAGCGGTTCGAGCAGGCGCGTTCGCAGAGCGTTGGCGTACGCCTGCCCGGTAACCGCCTCGATGACCATTCCGAGAAGCACGTAATTGGTGTTGCTGTATTCCCATTTCGATCCCGGTGCAAAATCAAGCGGCAGCGCCGAGACGGTCGCAACGAGCTGCGCAGGAGTTAATTCTTGATAGGCATTGTCGCGGAAGCCGGATTGTTGGCTGTAGTCGGGAACACCGCTGACTTGATTCAGAAGCTGACGCAGCGTAATTGTCGCGGCGGCCGGATAGTTATGAACGTATTTAGAGATCGGATCCTCAAGCGAGAGTTCCCTTTGATGCACTAGCTGCAAGATCAGCGCCGCGGTAAATTGCTTGGTGAGCGAGCCTACCTCATAGACCGTCGCATCATCGGCGGGGAGCTTATTGCGTAAGTCGCGATAACCGTATCCGCGGGCATAGAGCATTTTGCGGCCGCGCGCTATTCCAACCGAGATCGCCGGAACATGGTCGCGTGCCATGACGTCGATTACGGCCGAATCGACCGCTGCTCGCTGGACGGCGGGAAGTGCGCCGATGACACTCAAGATGAGCGCGGCAAGCGTCAGAAGTCTGCGAATCGGAGCGGTTTGTGCCGGCATGAACGTTAGAAGGTGCGCCGACGCGATGGCGGCAATCCTTCTAGCGCTTTGTCCCAAGAGAACGGTTATGCCGCCCTGCTTAAAGAGTTCCAAGCGCGATCACCGCGTGCGTTGGCGCGTGCAATCTCGTACTCTGAGTGGGGACGGGGCGCTGAACTCATCAGGCATTTGTACGCCAAAACCGGGAACGCTATCACGATTGGCCTCACCGGTCCGCCGGGTGTCGGCAAATCCACCCTGAGTTCGGCACTGGTTCGGAAAGCGCGCTCGCTTGGCAAGACGGTCGGCGTGATCTCAGTGGACCCAAGCTCGCCGTTTTCGCACGGTGCGCTGCTCGGCGACCGAATCCGGCACACGGAGCACTTTACCGATCCCGATGTGTTCATTCGCTCGATGGCCAGCCGCGGTCACCTCGGCGGCCTTTCGGGCGCAACCGCCGATGCGGTGCTGCTAATGGATGCGTTTGGGAAGGATGTCATTCTCATTGAAACGGTCGGCGTCGGACAATCGGAGATCGAGATCGCTGAATTGGCTCAAACGACGCTGGTTGCCCTGCAGCCCGGCAGCGGCGATTCAATACAAGTGCTAAAAGCCGGCATTTTGGAAGTCGCCGACATCTTCGTTCTTAACAAGGCCGATCACCCGATGGCAAGTCAGCTCAGGCGCGAGATTCGCTCCATGATGGAGATGCTCGATTTCTCGGGCTGGGTGCCGGAACTCGTGATGACGCAAGCGCTCTCGGGCGAGGGGATCGACGATCTTTGGAGCGCCGTCGAAAAGCACGTTGCCTATCTGCACGCAACCGGTGAGGTGGCCGCTAAGCGTCGCGAAGCCTTCACCCATCAGGTTCGCCAACTAGCCCTCGGTAGGCTCGGGCGCCGGCTCGAGTGCGAGTTGCAGGGCGAGATCGCAGCCGGTGCTGACCCATACGCTGCAGCCGAACGGGTGCTTGGCGTTTTTGGAATAGCGGCAGGCGATCGGGACGATTCCCCGACCACCATCCCGCACAACCGGGCGACCGTCAAGGGTTTGTAGAAGAATAAACCGTGGCAAAGATGATTTCACGCCCGAGCGGCCTCGGCGCGCAACCGACACCCGAGTACGCTGCCCAGCAAGAACGCTGGGATGCGGCCTCCGCCAAAGGCCGGCCGCGAAAAGGCCCGGGCTCCGGCGCGCTCGATCGCACGCTCTCGGATATTCCACTCAAAGAGCTGTACGGACCCCAGGATGTCGAGCATTTAGATTTAGCGAGCGATCTGGGTTTACCCGGTCAGTATCCGTATACGCGCGGCATTCATCCCAATATGTATCGTGACCGGTTGTGGACGATGCGGCAGTTTGCCGGTTTCGGTAACGCCAAACAGACCAACGAACGCTATCACTTTTTGCTCGCGCACGGACAGCACGGTCTCTCGGTCGCATTCGATATGCCGACGCTAATGGGGTACGACTCCGACTCGAAACCCGCGCGTGGCGAGGTCGGCAAGTGCGGCGTGGCAATCGACTCGCTGGCCGACATGGAGACATTGTTCGACGGCATCGACATGGGTGCGATCACGACCTCGATGACGATCAACGGGCCGGCTTGCATTGCGCTCGCGCAATATGTGGCCGCTGCTGAAAAGAAAGGCATCCCGCGCGCCGCGCTCGGAGGCACGCTGCAAGCCGATATCCTCAAAGAGTACATCGCGCAGAAGGAATGGATATTTCCCCCGCGCGCGCACATGCGCGTCATTGTCGATATGATGCGGTTTTGCCGCGATGAGATGCCGAAATGGAATACGATCTCGATCAGCGGGTATCACATTCGTGAAGCCGGTTCAACCGCGGCGCAAGAACTCGCCTTCACACTCGCCGATGGTTTTGCGTATGTGGAAGCCGGTATAGCGGCTGGAATGGACGTAGACTCGTTTGCCCCGCGACTCTCGTTCTTCTTTAACGCACACATCGACTTTTTTGAAGAGATCTGCAAATATCGCGCCGCGCGGCGAATATACGCTCGGCACATGCGCGAAAAGTATGGCGCCAAAGACCCGAAGTCGTGGCAGCTGCGCTTTCACACCCAGACGGCGGGCTGCAGCGCGACCGCGCAGCAACCCGAAAACAATATCGTGCGTGTAGCCTTCGAGGCAATGGCCGCCGTGTTAGGCGGAACCCAATCGCTGCACACCAACTCGATGGATGAAGTGCTCGCGCTTCCCACCGAAAAGTCGGTTGAGATTGCGCTGCGTACCCAGCAGGTACTGGCTTACGAAACCAACGTTACCAATGTTGTCGATCCACTCGGTGGATCGTACTATGTCGAAGCGCTGACCGACGAGATGGAGAAGCAAGCCGAGGAGTACTTCCGTCAGATCGACGAGTATGGCGGCGTGGTCGAAGCAATTGAGGCCGGGTTCTTTCAGCGAGAGATCGCCGACGCATCGTACCGGTTCCAACGCTCGCTCGAAACCAAAGATCGCGTCATCGTCGGCGTGAACGCTTTTCAAAAGGATGAGTCGCAGTCGGCGATGGAACTGCTGCGAATCGGCGAGGAGATGGAACGCACTCAAGCCGAATCGGTCGCGTCGGTCCGTGCGAAGCGAGAGACCGGTAAGCTGGATGCGATGCTGACTCGCCTTAAAAAAGCCTGTGCCGATCCAACCGATAATCTGATGCCGCACCTTATCGACGCGGTTAACGCTTACGCCACCGAAGGCGAGATCGTCGATGCGATGGTCGAAGTTTATGGAAGATATACGGAGCGCGCTTCGTTCTAATGAATATGCGAATACACACCAAAAGCGAACGCAAGGCCGCTCGCAAAACGCTGAAGAAAGTCGCTCGAAAACTTGAAGAAGCACTGCAATTGAGCCTCAAGCAAGAATTGAAGGGCTGTCGGCGTGGCTAAACCGATTCGCGTCATTGTGGCAAAGGCCGGTCTCGACGGACACGACCGCGGAGCGAAAGTCATTGCTCGCGCATTGCGCGATGCCGGCATGGAAGTCATCTACACTGGGCTCTTTCAAACGCCCGAACAAATCGTGCAAACCGCAATTCAAGAAGATGCCGATGGGATCGGGCTTTCGATTCTCTCGGGCGCCCACATGACGCTTTTCCCACTCGTCGTCGATCAACTTAAAGCCCAGGGTGCCGAAGACATTGTGTTTTTCGGCGGCGGCACGATTCCGCCCGACGATGCGACCGAGCTTAAGCGGCGCGGCGTTCGTGCGATCTTCACCCCCGGTGCGCCGCTCTCGGAGATTGTGAACTTCGTGAAAGCGGAGTGCGGAAACAGACACGAACTCGTTTGAAGGTTAGGACGAGGGTTGCGCCGTCGCCGACGGGCGATCCGCATGTTGGAACGGCGTATGTATCGCTGGTGAATTACTGTTTTGCGAAAAAGCATGGCGGTGAGTTTGTCTTGCGCATTGAGGATACTGATCGCGCGCGCAGTACGCCGGAGTCGGAGCAAGCGATTCTGGATTCGTTGCATTGGCTCGGGCTTTCGTGGGATGAGGGTCCGGATGTAGGCGGTCCGCACGGGCCGTACCGACAGAGCGAGCGCACCGCGATCTATAAAGAACATGCCGAACAGCTTCTCCGCGATGGGCATGCGTTTCTCTGTTTCTGCACGGGCGAGCGACTGGAAGAGATGCGCCAATCTCAGCGCGCGGCGAAACAGCCGCCGCGTTACGACGGACGCTGTCTGCATCTAAGCGCGGAACAGATCGAGGCAGCGCTAGCCGCCGGTACGCAGCGTGTCGTGCGGCTGAAGGTGCCGGACGAAGGCGTCTGTGTTGTAAATGAACTTCGCCGCGGGCCGATCGAGTTTGAGTGGAGCGCGGTTGACATGCAGGTGCTGGTGAAGTCAGACGGGATGCCGACCTACCATCTTGCCAATGTCGTCGATGATCATTTGATGGAGATCACGCACGTGATTCGCGGCGAAGAGTGGGTAAGTTCGGCGCCCAAACACGTCTTGCTCTACCAGTATTTCGGTTGGGAAGCGCCGGTCTTGATGCACCTGCCGCTGCTGCGCAATCCCGATAAGAGTAAGCTCAGTAAGCGCAAAAACCCGACCGGTATTCAATTTTACAATCGGATGGGCTATCTGCCCGAGGCGCTGGTCAATTTCTTGGGACTGCTGACCGTGCATTCGACAGAAGCCGATGAAAAGTTTGATTTGGCGGAACTGATCGAGCGAACGAATTTGGAGCACATCACCCTCGCCGGTCCGGTCTTCGATGTCCCGAAATTGGATTGGCTCAACGCTCGCTACCTGCGTGAATCGCTTAGCGGCGATCAGTTTGTGGAGCGGGTGCGAACGTGGGGATTCGATTCGGGCCGTTTGACAAGGATCGCGCAGTTGGCCCAGTCGCGTGTCGAGCGTTTGAGCGATCTCGGCCCGCTAACGGCGTTTTTCTTCGCGGGTCGACTGGATATCACGGCAGATGATTTTCGCGGCGGGAAGCTCGATGACGAGACCATCCGTAAGGTACTGGCGCTTGCGATGTGGGGATTGGACGGCCTGGCGGTTTGGAATATTCCGCAGATCGAGGTGGTTCTAAAAGAAGTCGCGGTTCGTGTTGAAAAGAAGTTTCGCGAGATCGTGCGCCCGCTGTATGTGGCGATAACCGGCAGCCCGACTTCGGTGCCGCTCTATGATTCGATGGAGCTGCTCGGGCGGGACATCTGCCGCGAGCGTTTGCGGTTTGCGCTGGAGCAGTTCGGCGGGGTTAGCGCTCCTGAACAGAAAGCCTGGAAAGCATGAAAGTTCGTGCGATTATCTTGGCCGCAGGCAAAGGAACGCGCATGAAGAGCGAGCGGCCGAAAGTCTTGCACGAACTGTGCGGTCGCCCGATGCTGTGGTACGTCGTGCGATCGCTTCGCGAGAGCGGCGTCGATGAAATCATCGTTGTAAGCAATCCGGAACTCGATCCGCAGATCGCGCAGTTCGGCGTGCAGAGCATCATCCAAGCCGAACAGCTCGGAACTGGACACGCCGTTCAGATCGCGCTTGCCGCGCTGCCGGAGATTTCCGGGGGGCGATTGGTCGTCGCGTACGGGGATATGCCGCTGATCGCTAGCCAGATATTCCGCGATGCGCTCGATGTGCTGAACGGAAGCGACGGCGCGCGGACGGCGCTCGCGATGGTAACCGCTCGGATGCCGCTGCCCTCCAATTTTGGCCGCGTCGTGCGCGACGGCGCCGATGTCAAACGGATTGTCGAGGCTAAGGACGCCGATCCGAACGAGCTAGCCATCGGAGAGATGAACGCCGGTGTCTACGCTTTCGATGAAGGCGAGTTGCGAACATCACTTTCGCGTTTGCGCAACGATAACGTGCAGCGCGAATATTATCTCACCGATACGGTTGAATTGTTGGTAAAAGCCGGTAAACGCGTCGCACCGGTGCTTACCGAGGATCACGTGCCGCTGCTCGGAATCAACGACCGGGTCGAACTGGCGCTGGCGCGCAAGGAGCTCAACGCGCGGCTTTGCAAGCAGTACATGCGCGTGGGCGTTACGATTATCGACCCGCAGGTAACCTATCTCGAACCCGAATTAAAACTTGGCCGCGACACCATCCTCTATCCGAATACGACCGTTGGACGCTTGAGCGAGATTGGCGAACAGTGTGTTATCGGACCCAATGCGCGTATCTCGAACGCCAAGCTTGGCAACAAGGTCACGGTTCGCGAGAGCGTGATCGTTGACAGCACGCTCGGCGACAACGTCACGGTCGGCCCGTTCGCGCATTTGCGCGGCGAAACCAAACTTGCAAACGATGTGAAGATCGGTAATTTTGTCGAAGTCAAGAACTCAAAGCTCGCACGCGGTGTAAAAGCCAGCCACCTTACCTACCTCGGTGACGCCGAAATAGGTGAAGAAAGCAATATTGGCTGCGGAACCGTCACTTGCAACTACGACGGCGAGAAGAAAAACAAAACCATCATCGGCAAAAACGTCATGATCGGCTCGAACAGCTCGCTCGTCGCACCGGTCACCATCGGCGACGGAGCGCTCACCGGCGCCTCGTCCGTCGTCACGCGCGACATCGCTCCCGGCGAACGGGTCGCCGGCAACCCCGCGCGCCCGCTACCAAAGAAAGACTGACAATGCTTAAAATGCTCGCTCTCTTATCAATGGCAGCAATTGTTGCCGGCTGCGGGCCAAGACACGCGGCGCAAACCTCGCTGATGCATTCAATGAACAATTGCCGCATGCAGGCGACCAAAGGGATAAAAGACTTGAATACCGCGCGGCGGCGAGCGCTTTATATGACGCGCTTGAATGCATGCCTCATAAAACATTCATTGAAGGACGGTTCTACCGTCACGACCGAGACAATTGTCGTTCATACCACGAGCGATCGTAACGAGACACCGCATCATCGTTAGATCACTATCCTAACGTTGCAGTAATTGCCCGGCTAGCTCTGCCAGCGTTTGCAATAATATGTCTAGGTCTCGATCTTCTGTGCGATGATTGACGATGCAGACGCGGATGGCGCGGCGGCCGTTGATTGTGGTAGAGGATGCGACTGCGATTCCGCTTTCTTGCAGGGCGATGACGAGATCGTCGTTGAAGCGATCGAGTTCAGCGGGGGTGAGATTTGGTGCAATATAGCGAAAGCACACGATGTTGAGGCTGACCGGGGCCATGAGTTCGAAACGAGGGTCGGTTTCGATCAGGGATTGCAGATAGCGCGCTTGAGCGCAGTTGCGTTCGATAGACGCGGCTAGCCGTTTCACGCCGAACTGCTTGATGGTGAACCAAACTTTGAGCGCGCGAAAACTGCGTGAGAGGTCCGGGCCGAAATCGGTAAACCAGGGATCGCCCGCGGCGAGACCGCGCTCCATTCGCGTGATGTACGGCCCCTCGGTTGAGAACGTCGCACGATGCGCTCCGCCATCGCGCACAAGGACGCAACCGGCATCGTATGGGGTGTGCAGCCATTTGTGAAAATCGAACGCTAGCGAATCGGCGCGCTCGATTCCTCGCAATGCCGGGCGCAGTGTCTCCGAGAGCACGGCGAGTGCGCCGAATGCGCCGTCCACATGCAGCCACAGATGTTCTTGCTGCGCAAGATCGGCCAGTTCATTCAGCGGATCGATCGCGCCGGTATCGACGGTACCTGCG